>JBBDQR010000026.1:0-10666 GCA_040905885.1 Gaiellaceae bacterium
CGCTTGTTGGCGACGCCGAGCACCAGTCCGCGCTTGCCTTCGAAGCGTTTCGGCACGCGGCGAGTCTAAGGAAGTGCGGGTACGCTTCGCTGCCCTTGCGCCGCCTGCTTCCTCTCCTTGCAGCCCTCGCGGCGCTCGTCTCCGCCCTTCCCGCCGCCGCCGACCTGCGGCCCGTGCGCCGCGACTTCGGCGAGCTGCAGATCCCGCGTGTCCGTCCCGGAGTGATCCAGCTGCCGAAGGCGCACGAGCGCGGCCGCATCCAGGTGATCGTGCAGCTGTCCGGCGCGCCGCTGGCCCATCGCTCGCGCGGGCTCTCGGCGGCGGGCGCCCGGCAGAAGCTCCAGGTCGACTCCGCCGCCTCGCGGGAGTACCTCGCGTACCTCGCCCGCCGCCAGCAGGCCGCCGCCGCGCAGCTGCGCCGCGCGATCCCCGCCGCGAGCGTCCAGCGCCGCTACCGCATCGTCCTCAACGGCTTCTCGGTCGGGCTCCCTGCGCGCGACCTCCCCAAGCTCGTCGCGCTCGGGTTCGTCCGCAAGGTCTCCCCCAGCGTGCGCTACAGCCTCAACCTCAACGAGGGCCCGACGATCGTCAAGGCGCCCCAGTACGCGGCGGCGACCGGCGCGGACGGCGCGGGGATGAAGATCGCGATCGTCGACGACGGCGTCGACGCCGCGAACCCGTTCTTCGACCCGTCCGGCTTCGAGTACCCCGCCGGCTTCCCCCGCGGCGGCAAGAGGTGGACGACGCCGAAGGTGATCGTCGCGCGCGCGTTCCCCGGCCCCACCTCGGGGCGGCCGGGGGCGCTCGCCGTCGATCCCCGCGCCTCCTTCCACGGCACGCACGTCGCCGGGATCGCCGCCGGCAACGCCGGCACCACCGCGCCCGCGGGCAACGACCACCCGTCCACGCCGGGCCTCTCGGGCGTCGCCCCGCGCGCGTGGATCGGCAACTACCGCGTCTTCACCGTGCCGACGCCGGTCGGGAACGTCGCCAACACGCCGGAGATCATCGCCGCCTTCGAAGCGGCCGTCGCCGACGGGATGGACGTCGTCAACTTCTCCGGCGGGGGCGCCCAGTCCGAGCCGGAGAACGACGCGCTCGTCGACACGGTGGCGAACGTCGCGGCCGCAGGGGTCATCCCCGTCATCTCCGCCGGCAACGACCGCGACGACTTCGGCTTCGGCACCGCCGGCGCTCCCGGCACGTCCCCCGAGGCGATCTCGGTCGCGGCGGCGTCCAACACGCAGGTCTTCTCCCCCGGCCTCCGCGTCACCGCCTCGGGCCGGCCCGCCACGCTCGCGCTGATCCCCTTCCAGCCGGCGGTCGGCTCGACGACGCCGGCGAGCTGGAGCGCGACGGCGAGGACGCTGGTGGACGTCGGGACGATCACGGGCACCGACGGCAAGCCCGTCGACCGCACGCTCTGCGGCACGGCGGGCGACCCGAACAGCGGCCCGAGCACGCTGCCCGGGGGCTCGCTCGACGAGACGATCGCGCTCGCCGTGCGCGGCTCCTGCACGTTCGTCTCGAAGGCCGCCCGCGCCCGCGCGGCCGGCGCGATCGGGCTCGTGCTCGCGGACAACCGCGCCGGCGAGGCGAACGGGATCCCGCTGGCGCTGGCGATCCCCGCCGGAATGGTCTCCGACCTCGACGGCGCCCGGCTCCGCGAGCTCATGGCGGGCACCGGCGGCCGGACGACGGTGACGATCGGCACCCAGCCCGAGCGGATCCACACCGGCCGCGGCGCCGTGATCACGAGCTTCTCCTCCGCGGGGCCGACGGCCTTCGGTCACCTGCTGAAGCCGGACCTGAGCGCGCCCGGCGGCCAGATCCTCTCCGCGACGCTGCCGGTCGCCGGCGGGCCGTTCGCCGTCTTCGACGGCACGAGCATGGCTGCGCCCCACGTCTCGGGCGCCGCCGCGCTCCTGCTCCAGCGGCACCCGAGCTGGTCGGCGCGGCAGCTCAAGTCGGCCCTGATGACGACCGCCGGCACCGCCTGGGCGGACACGGCCGGAACGGCGGAGGCGGCGGTGACGCTGGCCGGTGCCGGGCTCGTCGACCTGCTCGCCGCCGACGATCCGAAGCTCTTCACGGACCCCGCCTCCCTCTCCTTCGGCGACGTGCGGGCAGGGAGCGCGAAGGCGCTCTCGACGCTCGTCTCGGACGCCGGCGGAGCCGGCAGCTGGCAGGTGGAGGTGCGCGTGCAGGCGGCGACGGCCGGGGCCTCGCTCGAGGTGCCACCGCTCCTCACCGTCCCGCCCGGCGGCGACGTCTTCCTGACCGCCGTCGCCCGCGGCGGCACGACCCAGGGCGAGAACTACGGCCTGATCCTGCTCCGGCGGGGCGACGTGACGCGCAAGCTGCCCTACTTCTTCCTCGTCACGCGCCCGGGGCTCGAGCAGGTGCCGGTCGTGCCGCTCCAGACCTTCCAGGAGGGGACGACGGCCGGCGGCGTCTCGCATGCCGACGCCTACCGGTATCCCTCGTGGGCGTTCGGCCCGCCGCCGGGCTACGGCGTCGACGCGCCGATGGTCCAGGACGGCGCCGAGAAGCTCTACTCGGCGACGCTCGAGCAGCCGGTCGCCAACTTCGGCGTCTCGGTGCTCCTGTCCGCCCCCGGCGCGCTGATCGACCCCTGGGTGCTCGGCTCCCGGGACGAGAACGACGTGCAGGGCGCGGCGGGCACGCCGGTCAACGTCAACAGCCTCACCTTCGGCTACCGCGCGGACATCGGCGCCGCCGGCGCGGCGCTGCCGCTGCCGGGGACGTACTACGTGTCGGTGGACTCGGGACGCGATCCGTTCACCGGCGCCTCCCAGGCGGGCCGGTACATCCTTCGCGCCTGGGTGAACGACGTCAATCCGCCGCTGATCCTGCCCGTCTCGCGACGGGTCTCGGCGGGGCGGCCGACACTTGTGGCGCGGGTGATCGACGGCCTCTTCCGGCCCGAGTCGGGCGTCGACCCGCTCTCGCTCGCGATCGGCTACCGCGGCGTCCTCGTCGGGGCCGCCGCGTACGACCCGTTCTCCGGCCTGGCCGTCTTCCCCCTGCCCCGGCAGGCGCCGGTGCTGAAACGCGGGAAGGTGCGCGCGCTCGTGGTCGCCTCCGACTACCAGGAGGCGAAGAACACGGCCTCGATCGGCGACGACGTCCTCCCGAACACGAACGTCGCGGACATCCCGCTGACCGTCGTCGACCGCCCGACGGTGACGTGGCTGCGGCCCGAGGGCCGCGAGTGCGTCGCCAGGCGGGCCAGCCTC
The DNA here is from genome assembly GCA_040905885.1 of Gaiellaceae bacterium. Lineage (GTDB taxonomy): Bacteria > Actinomycetota > Thermoleophilia > Gaiellales > Gaiellaceae > JACVRU01. The sequence continues at coordinate 3,261 of JBBDQR010000026.1, forward strand.
CTCGTCGTCGCGAGCTCGAGCTCACGCGTGCGGGCCGTCCGCTTCTTCGCCGACGGCAGGCGGATCGCCATCGACCGCAGCGGCGGCGCCGAGCTCTACTCGGCGACGTGGCGGCGGGGCGGCGCGCGCAAGGGCGAGCACGTCCTGCGCGCGGTGGTCGTGGACGCGAAGGGCCGCACGGCCGCGGCCAAGCGCACAGTCCGCGTCTGCTCCTAGTGCAACGACCGTGAGCCGGGTCGCGGTCGTCACCGGCGCGTCCAGCGGGATCGGCGCCGAGATCGTCCGCGCGCTCGCCCGCCGCGGCTGGGACTGCGTGCTGCTCGCCCGGAGGCGCGAGCGGCTCGAGGCGCTCGCCGCCGAGACCGGCGGCGAGGTCGAGGTCTGCGACGTCTCCGACCGGGACGCCGTCGAGCGGGCCGCCGCGGCCGTGCTCGAGCGTCATCCCGCCGTCCACCTGCTGGTCAACAACGCCGGCATCCCCGGCCGCTCGGGCTTCCTCGCCCTCGAGCCGGAGCGGATCGAGCAGCTCGTGCGGACGAACTACCTCGGCGGAGTCTGGTGCCTGCGGGCGTTCCTGCCGGGGCTCGAGCGGGCCGCGCCGTCGGACGTCGTCAACGTCGTCTCCGTGGCGGGCACGGTCGCCCTCCCGCCCTCGGGCCCGTACTCGGCCGCGAAGGCGGCGCAGCTCGCGTTCTCCCGCGCGTCCGCCGCCGAGCTCCGCTCCCGCGGCATCCGCGTCCACACGGTCAACCCCGGCTTCGTCCACACGGAGGGGTTCCCGAACCTCGACCGCTTCCGCAACCCGCTCTGGCGGCGCCTGGTGATCGGCCCCGAGCGCGTCGCCGAGCACGTCGTCGCGGTCGTCGGCACGGATCGCGTGGAGACGTTCGTGCCCGCCTGGTACCGCCCCGCCGCGATCGCCCAGTCGCTCGCGCCCGGGCTGCTCGCCCGCTTGCTCGCGCGCCGCGGATCCACGAGACTCAGCCGGTGAGCGAGGATCTTGACGAGTACGTGCGCGTGGCCGAGTTCCGCTCGTCGCTGCGCCGCTTCCTCCGCCGGTCGGAGAAGGTGGCGCGGTCCGCCGGGCTGACCCCGCAGCGCTACCTCCTGCTGCTGATGGTCAAGGGCGCACCCGACGGCAGCGAACGGTCGACCGTGACGGAGCTCGCCGAGCGGCTCCAGCTCGCCCAGAGCACCGTCACCGAGCTCGTGGGCCGCGCCGAGGAGGCGGGTCTCCTGCGGCGGGAGCCCTCGGGGCTCGACGGCCGCGTCGCGCACGTCCGCCTGACCGCAGAGGGAGAACGGCGGCTCGCGGACGCGTTCACGAGCCTCGAGTCGGAGCGCGAGAGGCTCCGGCACGCGCTCGCCCAGCTCACCGCCTGAGCACGTACCAGCCCGTCCCGTCCTGCACGTCAGAGCGGAGCAGCACGAGGCCGTTGGCGTCGAAGAAGCCGCGCATGTCGGCGTCCGGGAGCAGGCGCGTGTGCGCCGGGTCGCGCTCGCGCTCGAGGCGGTCGAGCTCGATCGCCTGGAGCGGGTCGACCGAGGCGAGCCGGTCGGCGACGAGGAGACGGCCGCCGAGCCGCGTCACGCGCACCAGCTCGGCGACCGCGAGCTCGGGCCGCCTGACGTGGTGGAGCGTGCCGATCGTGACGGTGAGGTCGAAGGCGCCGCGCTCGAACGGGAGCGTCGTGACCTGATCGGTCGCGGCGGTCGCGAGCTCGCCGACGTGCGGCTCCAGCTCGGCGAGCGGCTCGCCGACGACGAGCACGCGCTCGTCGCCGGCCAGGTCGACGAGCCGGCGGATCCGCTCAACGGTCTCGTTCTGCACGGCGTCGGGCAAGCTCCAGCGCCTCCTCCCTGGTCGAGATCGTGCCGGCGGCACGCTCCTCGTCGATCTCGCTCAGTATCTCTCCCACGAGTGGCCCCGGGGGAAGCCCGAGCTCGTCGCCCCTGAGCAGCGGCTCCGCCGGTTCCGCGGCGCGCGCCCGCTCGACCGTCTCCGCGTGCTCCTCGGCGCCCAGGAACCGGAGCGCCTCGAGCGCCCACGGCTCGGTGGCGCGGCGGAAGCGATGGATCGCGCGCGGGGAGTCGTCGGCCGGAGGCCCGGCCGCGAGCAGCGTGCGGGCGAAGCGCCGCAGCTCGTTGGACACCGGCAGTCGCTCGAGGTCCGCGCCGAGCACCGCGACGAGCCGCAGCTCCGGCGTGTCGGCCCGGTCGAGGCGCTCGCCCAGGCGCCCGCCGAGCGGGGCGAGGAGACCGAGCTCGTCGAGCCGCCGGTAGCCGTCCGCCGAGAGCCGCTCGAGCTCGCCGAGGATCCGCTCCCCGGCGGGCCGCGTGACGAGGCCGGCGCGCTCGCGCAGGAGCCGCTCGGTCTCGGCGTCGAGGCGGAAGCCGAGCTCGTCCTCGAGGCGCACGGCGCGCAGGAGCCGCAGCGGGTCGTCCGTGAAGACCGTGGGCGTGACGGCCCGGAGCGTCCGCGACTCGATGTCGGCGCGGCCGCCGAAGGGATCGACGTGGTCGCCGCCGCCGACCGGCGCGGCGATCGCGTTGACGGTGAAGTCGCGCGTGGCCAGGTCGTCCTCGATCCCCTCGCGAAGCAGGGTGAAGTCGACGGTGCGGCCGTCCTCGAGCGCGACCCGCCAGGCGCCCCAGCGGTCGGAGAGCGAGAACGGGGCGCCACCGCCGGCGCGGGCGTAGGCGCGCGCGGCCGCCTCGGGGTCGCGGCAGGCGACGTCGAGGTCGACGACGGGCCGCCCGAGCAGCTCGTCCCGGATCGCGCCCCCGACGACCCACGCCTCCTCCCCGCGGAGGATCTGCTCCACGAGCTCACGCACCGGCGACCAGCCTCCGGGCTCGCTCGGCGTCGGCGTTGATCCCGCAGGCAAGCTCGTAGTTGATCGTGCCCGCGACGCGCGCGTGCTCCTCGAGCAGGACGCCGTCGCCGACGAGCACCACCGGCGTGCCGCGGGGCAGCTCGCGGTCGAGCGCGACTGCGAGCGCGTCCATCGAGACCGTCCCGACCACCGGGCGGCGCTCGCCGGCGACGAGCACCTCCGTCCCGGTCAGGTCGCGCCGGAAGCCGTCCGCGTAGCCGACCGGCACGATCCCGATCCACGTCTCCGCCTCGGCGACGAAGCGGCGGCCGTAGCCGGTCGACTCGCCGGGCCGCAGGAGCTTGACCTGCGCGAGCTCGGACTCCCAGCGCAGCACCGGCTCGAGCCCATCCCGTGCGGGCTCCTCGCCGAACGGGGAGAGCCCGTAGAGGGCGATCCCGCAGCGCGCGGCATCGAAGCACGAGCCGGGGAAGCGCAGGGCCCCGGCGGAGTTGGCCAGGTGCCTCGTCAGCTGCGCGTGCGGGGCGGTCAGCTCCCGGAAGCGCTCGATCTGCCGCTCCGTGAAGGCGGGGTCGCAGTCCGCCGAGGCGAGGTGGCTCATCAGCCCGACGACGTCGCGGGTCGGCTCGAGGAGCTCGGAGAGGCCCCAGCGGCCCATGCCGGTGTCGAGCTTCAGGTGCAGCGGGACGCCCTCGGGGAGCGGACCCTCCGAGACCGTCAGCTCGAGCCGGGCCTCCCTGGCCGCAGCGACGTCGTCGGACGGGCCGAGGACGAGGATCCTGGCCTCGGGGAGGGCGGCGCGCAGCTCGAGCGCTTCGGCGACGGTGGCCGTGCAGAGCGCGGCCGCGCCCGCGTCCAGGGCGGCCCGCCCGCAGTCGAGCGCGCCGTGGCCGTACCCGTCCGCCTTGACCACCGCCCAGAGCTCCGCGCCGCCGAGCACGTCGAGCAGCCGCCGGACGTTCCGGCGCAGCGCGCCGAGGTCGATCGTCAGCTCAGAGCGGGGCATCGAGGAGGTCGCCGGCCACCGCGCCGGGGCCCAGCCGCCGCGACGCGAGCTGCGTGGCGGCCGCGCCGGCGGCGGCGGCGAGCCGCGGCTCCAGCCCCTTGGCGAGGTACGCCGCGATCACGCCGGTCAGCACGTCGCCGGTCCCGGCGGTGGCGAGCGCCGGGGTGCCGAGATCGCAGACGAGGACGCGCTCTCCCGGGGAGGCGACGATCGTGTCCGCCCCCTTGAGCAGCACGGTGCAGCCGAAACGCTCCGAGGCGGCGCGGGCCGCTGCGAGGCGTCGCGAGTCGACCTCCTCGCCGAGCAGCCGGGCGAGCTCGCCGGCGTGGGGAGTCAGCACAGTCGGCGCGCTCCGGTCGAAGGGCTCGAGGCCGAAGAGGGCGTCCGCGTCGACGACGACGGGCACGTCCAGCTCCGCGAGCAGCCTGTCGGCCAGGGCGCGGGCCTCCGGCGTGCGGCCCATGCCCGGGCCGAGGGCGACCGCGCGCGCCTTCTCGGCGAAGCGGGCGACGTCGTCCCACGTGCCCTTCACCGGCTCGAGCAGCTTCGCCTCGACCACCGGCAGCGACTCGGCGGGGACGGCGACGGCCACGTAGCCGGCGTCCGCCCGCAAGGCCGCCTCGGCTGCGAGGCAGACGGCTCCGGTCATCCCCGGCGCGCCGCCGACGACGAGGACGCTCCCGGCGGAGTACTTCGTGTCGCGCTCGGTCTTGCGCGGGACGAGACGGAGGATCTCCGGCGTGACGCGCGCGTGCTGCGTCTCGGCCGGCGCGAGCCCGATGTCCGCGACGACCACCTCGCCCGCGTGGAAGCGGCCGGGCGCGACGGCGAGCCCGACCTTGCGGCCGTGGAAGGTGACGGTGAGCGCCGCCTCGACGGCCGCGCCGGGCACTTCCCCGGTGGAGGCGTCGACGCCCGAGGGGATGTCGACCGCGACCACGGGGGCGCCCGAGCCGTTGTTGATCCGCTCGATCAGCGCGGCCGCCTCCTCTCGGGGCGGGCCGCGGAAGCCCGTGCCGAAGAGCGCGTCGAGCACGACGTCGCCTCCCTCCTCGACCTGCGTCCAGCCGCGCTCGGCGAGGACGCGCGCCGCGATCCGGCCGTCGCCGCCGTTGGCGCCGCCGCCCGCGTGGAGGCTGAACGTGCGCGCGTCGGGGAAGCGGCCGATCACGTGCTCCGCGACGGCGCGGCCGGCGCGCTCCATCAGCTCGTCGACGTCGTGCCCGGCCTCGGCGGCCCGCATCTCGTCGGCGGTATAGAGCGGCTCAAAGGGGCCCCCATGGAAAGCGAAGCTTTTCATGGGGATTTCATGCATCGGCGACGACGCAGACGGCGGCCGCCAGCTCCCGCGCGTGCGTCATGGAGAGGTCGATCCCGCCCGCGCCGACGCGCTCCGCCCAGGCGCCGACGCGGCCCCAGAGGGCGACGCCGGGCTTGGGGCGGCCGGTGATCTCCACCTCCTTCCAGGCGAACGCGCGCGCGACGCCGAAGCCGAGCGCCTTCCCGACGGCCTCCTTGCCGGCGAAGCGCGCGGCGTAGTGCTGCGCGGGGTTCGGCCGCGACTCGCAGTAGGCACGCTCCGCCTCCGTGAAGCAGCGCTCTCGGAAGCCGGGATAGCGCTCGAGCGCCCGCCGGATCCGCTCGATCTCGATCACGTCGACCCCGACCTTCACAACTCGTGCTCGATCCACTCGGGGAGGTGGGCGATCGAGCTGATGATCCCGTCCGGCACGATGCCCGACCGCTCGACCGCGTCCGGACGGAACTTGCCGGTCCGCACGAGCACGGTCCGCAGGCCGCAGGAGCGGGCGCCGGCGACGTCGGCCTCGAGGTCGTCGCCGACCATCCAGGTCATCCCCGGCTCGGCGTCGAGCGCCGCGAGCGCGGCGTCGAAGTAGGCGGCGCTCGGCTTGCCGATCACCGTCGCCTCGACGTCGGCGGCATACTCGAGCCCGGCCACGAACGCGCCCGTGTCGAGCAGCGGCCCGCGCCGCGTCTGCCACCAGCGGTTCTTGTGCAGCGCGAAGAGCTCGGCGCCGAGCTGCAGCTCCGCGAAAGCCCGGGCGAGGTTCATGTAGGAGAAGACCTGGTTCGACTCGGGCCCCTCGTCCGCGCCGCCGACGAGCACGGCGTCCGCGCCTTCGCCCACGAGCTCGACGCCCTCCAGATCGGGGACGATCGCAGGCATCGTCAGCGCGAGCACGCGGCGGCCCGCGAGCAGGCGCGCGGCGGAGTGGGCGGTCGTCTGAAGCTCGTCGTCGGCGAGCCCGATCCCCATCGAGCGCAGCTCTCCGGCGAGCTCGGCGCGCGAACGGGTGGTCGAGTTGGTGACGAAGCGGAGGCGGTGGCCCGCCCCGCGGAGGCGCTCCACCGCGTCGGCCGCGCCGGGGATCGGCTCCCCGGAGACGTGCAGCACCCCGTCCACGTCGAGCAGAATCGCGGCCATGGACGGCGAGTCTATTCGGGTCTCCCGCTCAGTCCGAGTCCCGCTTTCGGAGATCGAGCTGCGGACCTCGCGCTCGAGCGGGCCCGGCGGCCAGCACGCGCAGAAGACGGAGACCCGCGTCGAGGCGGTGTTCGACGTCGAGGCGTCCTCCGCGCTCACCGCGACGCAGAAGCGGCGCGTGGTGGCCAAGGCCGGGCCGGTGCTGCGAGCGGTGGCTCAGGACGAGCGGAGCCAGGCGCGGAACCGCGAGCTCGCCGTCGAGCGCCTCACGGAGGCGCTTCGGGAAGCGCTGCGGGTTCCCCGACCGAGGCGCCCCACGCAGCCTTCCGCCGAGGCCCGCGAGCGGAGGCTGCGGGAGAAGAAGCGGCGGGCCGACGTGAAGCGCCTGCGGCGAGATCCCTCGGACGAGGGATGACAGGCATACGCCGGATGTATATATGTTAGAGGTATGACTACGACTACATTGCTCGACCGGGACTCCTTCGAGGCGGCCGTGACCGCCCTCCCCGACGAGGTCCCGGTCGCGCTGGCTCTCACCGACATCGACGAGTTCGCCCCGCTCAACGAGAGCCTGGGCCACGCAGCGGGCGACGCCGTCCTCCGCTCCTTCGAGCGGACGCTCACCGGCAGCGTGCCGGGCGGCGCCCTCGTGGGCCGGGTCTCGGGGGACGGCTATGCCGTCGCGCTGCCCGGGACGAGCGCCGAGAGCGCGCTCATCCTGCTCGAGGAGATCCGCGCCCACTTCGGCTCGCGCGAGCCGGCGCCCGAGGTGCCGCGGCTCGTCCAGGTCTCCGTCGGCATCGCCGCCAGGCCGCAGCACGCCCGGACGTATCCGGAGCTGATCCGCGCGGCCGACGAAGCCCTTTTCCGCGCAAAGCGCGAGGGCCGCGACCGGGTCGCGATCTACGTCGAGGACCGGATGACGCTCAAGTCCAACTACTACCCGAAGGCGTCGCTCGAGCAGCTCTCGAAGCTGTCGGCGAAGTCGGGGAGGACGGAGGCGTCGCTGCTCCGCGAGGCGCTCGACGACCTCGTCGCCAAGTATGCAGGCGAGCTCTAGGTTGGTCTGTCTCCGAGTTCTCCCGACAGTTGGGAGGACGTCGATAGGTCTTTGACG
>JBBDQR010000027.1:0-10634 GCA_040905885.1 Gaiellaceae bacterium
CGCGCCGTGTGATCGCGGGCCAGAAGCCGGAGGACATTTGCTGAAGGGGTACTAGCGCTTGCGCCGGAGCTTCGCGTAGCTGAGGGTGTAGGGGCCGGCGCCCTCGACCTCGAGCTTGACCTGGAGGTAGTAGAAGCCCCCGCGGCCCGCGGGCACCTGGAAGCCGAGCCGCTGGCTTACGCCCACCTGCCTCGACCGGGCGACGCGCAGGTTCCCGGCCAGGGCGGTCAGGCTGTTCAGCGTCCGCGTGCCCGGCCGCCAGAGGTAGACCCGCGTCCCGGGCCTGCCCGTCAGCGTCACGAACAGGCGCTGGCCGGGGAAGAGGCGGATCCGGTAGACGTCGTTCTGGTCGTCCCAGAAGTCGGTCGTCGCGCGGATCGTGCCCTTGCTGCCGCCGGCCGTGCGGGCGGAGGCGCCGGCGTCGTCGTTGGGCTCCAGCGTGTCGGCGGGAGGCACCTGGCCCGAGAGCGCCTGCGTCACGGCCGACGTCACGTCCAGGACTCCCCAGCCGGAGAGGGGGTCGCGAAGCAGCGGGCACGCCTTGCAGCCGCTGCCCGCGTTCGCGTCCACGGCGCTGCGGGTGAGCAGCGCGGCGACCTGGTCGGGCGCGAGATCGGGCCGCACGCTCAGGAGGAGCGCCGCGGCGGCGGTCACCTGCGGGGCGGCGAAGGACGTCCCTTCCGCGCGCCGGTACTCCTCCGGCCCGCAGTCCGAGTAGCCCTGGTTGGCGCACTGCGGCCTCGCCGAGGTCAGCGAGCGCGGCAGCGTCGAGAACATCTCGGTGCCCGGCGCGGCGAGGTCGTTGAAGATCCGGTCCCGGTGCGAGAAGCTCGGCACGGCGCCGTCGCGGGCCACGGCGCTGACGCCGACGACGTGCGGGAGCGCTGCGGGATAGTTCGCCCACGGCCAGGGCCGCCGCGGCGCCTGGTCGGCGTTGCCCACGGCGGCGACGACCAGCGCTCCGCGCGAGGCCGCGTACTCGATCGCGGCCGCCTCGAGCGGCGAGAACGTGTCCTCGTCGGGGTTGAGCGGGTTGCGGATGCCGCCCAGGCTCATGTTGATCACGCGCGCGCCCTGGTCGGCTGCCCAGCGGATCGCCTTGACCTCGGCCTCCAGCGAGATCGAGCGGTCGGGACCGACGACCTTGGCGACGAGCAGTCCTGCCGGCCACGCTATCCCGGCGATCCCCTGCGTGTTCTGGCGCGCGGCGACGATGCCGGCGACGAAGGTCCCGTGCCCGAGGTCGTCGACGCGGGGGCTGCCGCCGACGAAGCTGCGCGCGGCGACGATCTGCTCCTTGAGGTCGGGGTGCTCTCCGTCGATGCCCGAGTCGACGATCGCCACGAGCGGGCCCGCCAGCGGGGGCTGCTCGGCCCAAGCGTCGAAGGCGCGGATCTTGGCGAGGTACCACTGCCGCGGCGCGAGCGGGTCGGGGGGCGCGAACGCGACCCGTCGCGTCCGGTCGAGCCGCTCGACGTAGGCGACACCGGGGACGCGCGCTGCCTCGCGCGTGCCGGGCGCCGTCAGCGTCAACGCGCCGAGCTCGGAGAGGTCGTCGGAGACGCTGCCTCCGGTCGCCCGCGCGAGCGCCGCGGCCACGCGCTTCGGCGACGCGCCGTCTTCGAGGCCGACGGCGTAGCGCGCCGCCTCGGCAGGCCCGGCCGCAGCCAATGCGGCGAGCGCGAGGACGAGGAGCGGCCTCACGACGAGACGCTCAGCGTGCGCGAGAGCCCGACGGCATAGCCGGGTCGCGGGGCCAGGCGCGCCCGGTAGCTCCCGGGCGCGAGCTCGAGGGTCGCCTCGAACGCCCCCGCGTCGTCCACGACCGCCGTCCCGGCCGTGATCCAGCGGGAGCCCTCCTGCCGCTGGACGACGACGGTCGCGCCGGGGAACACAGGGCGGACCGTCCCCTGGAGCGTGCCGGGGGAAGCTCCTGCCTTCAGCTTGACGTTCGGAGCCACCGCCACGCGCAGCGGAGCGGCCTTGAGCTTCGCCGTCGCCAGGCGGTAGTCGGTCGTCCGCTCGCCGCGGAAGGGGAGGACGAACGAGCCGTCGGCCGCAACGACGAGGTCGGTGACCTTCTCCCACGCGGCGCCGGCCGGCTTGCGCTCGAGCGCCACCGAGCCCACGCCTCGTGCGAAGCCGCCGAGGCGCGCTCTCGTCCCGAAGGTCACTGGGCTCTTCGCCGGCGGCTGCAGCGAGAGGAGGCCGATCCGGAACCAGGTCGAGCGCAGGCCGAGCGCCGAGCGGACCGTGCCGGCCGCCACTGCGACCTCCCCGCCGTCGGCGAGGGTGAGGACGAGCTGAGTGGCGCGGCCGGACGGGCCGAGCTTGACGCGCGCGTCCACCGGCGCCGAGCGCAGCTTGAGCGCGCTGCGCAGCTGCTTCGAGCCGACCGCCACCGGGCCCCACGTGTGGTGCGGGGACGCGTCGTCGTAGGGATCCTCGACGGAGACGAGGTACGGGACGGGAGGCGATCCCCACGCCTCGCTGATGTCGACCGTCTTGCCGCCCGAGGTCGAGAAGAAGTACGTCGTCGCGACCTTGCCCTCGTAGAGGAGCACCTGGCGGGCCGTCGCCTGCACGGCCGCGGTCGTCTCCGAGGCCTCGCCGTCGAGCCCGCCGTAGACCTGGCTGCGGACGTCCGAGTAGGCGTCGAAGGGGCCGCTCGGCTTGCGCGTGGCGAGGGCGTACGAGCGGGCGGCGACCGCCTGCGCCTTCAGCGCCTCGGCCGGCCACGTCCGCGGCACCTCGCGGGGGACGACTCCGCGCAGGTACGCCTCGAGCCCGACGGTGTTGACGGCGCTCAGCTTGCGCTTCTCGACGGAGACGGTGACCGTGCCGCGGTAGCGAGCGCCGTTGACGACGAGCGGCGACCCCTTCGGAGCGAGGCGGAGCGGCGGCGTGAACGTCTCCTCGCCGATCTTCAGCGCGCGCCCGAGCGTGTACCGGCCCGGCTCGAGCTCACGGATCGTGCCCGACGCGTCCCTGAGCGTGAACGCGGAGTCCGAGCCGACGGAGACGGTCGCCGCGCTCTCGACGATGAGGACGCGCATCGACGTGCCGCCCGTCCTGCTCAGCTCGGTGCCTGGGTAGTAGTGGGCGAGGATCTCCTCGTAGGTCGCGCCGCGCTGCGCGAAGCCGTAGGCGCCCCACTGGCTCATCCCGATCCCGTGGCCCCACCCGCGGCCGGTGACCGACAGCGTCAGGACAGGCGGCTGCGAGGTCTGTGCGACCTGGACGCCCGCGGCCCCGGAGAGCAGCAGGGCAACAGAGCTGACGAGCGCAGCGACGCCAAGCATCCGACCCCGCCCGAGGCTAGCGGATATTCCGGCCGTTTAGCGGCGTCTTTACCGATCCTTCAACCGCGCAGCCGAGTCGCGTACTGCTGCTCGTAGTAGGCGCGGAACTCGCCCGACTTGATCGGCTCCCACCAGCCGCGGTTGTCGCGGTACCACTCGACCGTCTCGGCGAGCCCCTCGTCGAAGGAGCGTGCCGCCGCCCAGCCGAGCGAGCGGAGGCGCGTGTCGTCGAGCGCGTAGCGGCGGTCGTGTCCCGGTCGGTCCTCGACGTGCCGGATCAGGGACTCGTCGGCGCCGGTCAGCTCGACGATGCGGCGCGCGACGTCGGCGTTCTCCCGCTCCTCGCCGCCCACGTTGTAGACCCCGCCGGGCTCCCCCTCGCGGAGCACCAGCTCGATTGCGGCGCAGTGGTCGTCGGCGTGCAGCCATTCCCGCACCTGGCGGCCGTCGCCGTAGAGCGGCAGCGGCTCCCCCTCGAGCGCGTTCGTGACGAACAGCGGGACGAGCTTCTCCGGGTACTGGTTCGGCCCGTACGTGTTGGCGCCCCGCGTGATCGACGCGTCGACGCCGTAGGTGCGGACGTAGGCGAGCACCTCCAGGTCGCCCCCGGCCTTCGAGGCGCTGTACGGGCTCGACGGCCGCAGCGGGTCCTCCTCGCACGACCGCCCCCCCTCCTCGAGGTCGCCGTAAACCTCGTCGGTGGACACCTGCACGAAGCGGGAGATGCCGGCCATCCGGGCGTGGTCGAGCAGCACCTGCGTGCCGAGGACGTCGGTGAGGATGAAGTCGGCGGGGCCGAGGATCGACCGGTCGACGTGCGTCTCGGCGGCGAAGTTGACGATCGCGTCGCAGCCCGCGGCCGCCTCCATGACCGCGTGGGGGTCGCAGATGTCGCCCTGGAGGAAGTCGACGTCGCAGCCCTCGAGGTTCGCGCGGTTCCCCGAGTAGGTGAGCTTGTCGAGGACGGCGACGCTCTCGCCGGCGGCGAGCAGCCGCTTGACGAAGTGGGAGCCGATGAAGCCGGCGCCGCCGGTGACGAGGATCCTCACGCGCCGGAGGGTACCCGGCGCAGGCACTCGCGCAGACCCTCGCGCCAGTGCGGCAGCCGCGGCGCGTCCGGCTTCTCGCTGCGCAGGACGGAGTGCGCCGGCCGCGGGGCCGGACGCCCGAGCTCGGCCGTCGAGATCCGGCGCACCCGGCAGTCGAGACCGGCCTCCTCGAAGATCGCCTCGGCGAGCTCGGCCCACGTGCAGTCGCCGTCGGCGGCGAGGTGCCAGATCCCGAACGGCAGCCGCACCAGCTCGCGCGTCGCCTCCGCGAGGTGTCCGACGTACGTGGGGCAGCCGCGCTGGTCGTCGACGACCGCCACCTCGTCCCGCTTCGCTCCGAGCTGCAGCATCGTCAGCACGAAGTTGTGCCCCCAGGGCGCGAAGAGCCACGACGAGCGCGCGATCCAGGCCTGCTGCCCGGCGGCGCCCTCGCCGTGGTACTTCGAGCGCCCGTAGGCCGAGAGGGGATTCGCGCCGTCCGACTCGACGTAGGGCCCGCCCTTCGTCCCGTCGAAGACGTAGTCGCTGGAGAAGTAGACGAGCGGCGCGCCGAGCGCGGCCGCGTTGCGGGTTCCGCCGACGTTGACGGCGGCCGCGCCCTGGGGGTCGTCCTCGGCGCCGTCGACGTCGGTCCAGGCGGCGGCGTGGAGCACGAGGGCCGGCGGCGGGTCGAGCGGCGGAGCCGGCTCCGTCACGTCCCACTCGCGCCGCGTCAGCACGCGGGCCGCCGGGAAGACCTCCGCGAGCGCGCGGCCGAGCTGGCCGCCGCCGCCGGTGATCAGGACGTCCGGTCCCGTTCCGACAGGGTCGGCGATGACGTGCTCCAGAGGTGCCTGACGCGCGGGTCGTCCCAGGGGACGCCGCGCTCGTCGGGGTCGCCCGGGTCGTACTCCTCGGTGACGTGGTAGAGGAAGAGGCAGTCGGTCAGCGCCTCGTAGCCGTGCGCGTAGGTGCCCGGGATGTAGAGCGCCAATGGGTTCTCGTCGCCGATGTCCTCGCAGAAGGTCTCGCCCGTCTCCCGGTCGAGCACGACCACGCGCACCATCCCCTGCACGCACGCGAACAGGTCGTCCTGGCCGCGCTCGTGGTAGTGGAGCGCGCGGATCACGCCCTTCCGCGAGAAGGCGAGATTCGACTGCCGAACCGGCTTCGGCAGCGCCGAGGCGCGCATCAGCTCCATGAACCAGCCGCGCTCGTCCTCGAAGCGGCGCAGCGGAATCCGCCGGACGTTCACTTGTTGAGTTCCCCAGAAAGTGCTGTCGCACTTCCTGGGGGCCCCTTGTTGACGCCGTTCGCGCGCACGAAGTCGTTCACCTGGTAGTAGGCGTCGATCGACTCGCCGGCGTCGCCCCAGAAGCCCTCGACGACGTCGTACTCCATCGCGCCCTGCTCGACGTACCAGTTGTTCACGTCGGTGATCTCCAGCTCGCCGCGCGCCGACGGCTCGAGAGTGGGCAGGAACTCCCAGACCGCGCCGTCGTAGAAGTAGAGCCCCGTGACGGCGAAGGGGCTCGAGGGCGTCTCGGGCTTCTCGACGATGCGCAGGACGCGGTCGCCGTCGAGCTCGGCGACTCCGAGGTGGACGAGGTGCGCGGGATCCTCCTCGCGCGCCAGCACGATGCGCGCGCCGGCGGTCTGGCGCTCGAAGTTCTCCACCGCGGGACGCACCGAGCGCTCGAAGACGTTGTCGGCCAGCATCACGGCCACGGCATCCCCGTCGACGAACCGCTCGGCGAGCCCGAGCGCGTCCGCGATGCCGCCCTCCTCTTCCTGGTAGGCGTAGAGGAGCCGCTCGATGCCGTAGTCGTGGCCGTTGCCGAGCAGGCGGAAGAACTCGCCGGCGTGCGTGCCGCCGGTGACCAGCATCAGCTCGGAGACGCCGGCCCGGACGAGCGCCTCGACCGCGTACGTGACCATCGGCCGGTCGTAGAGCGGCAGCAGGTGCTTGTTCGTGATCCGCGTCAGCGGATAGAGGCGGGTGCCCTTGCCCCCGGCGAGGATGACGCCCTTCACGGGCGCTGATGCTACTTGCGGTGCGTTTGCGGGCGGACGCCGTGGGCATGAGGGGTGACGTGGAGCGCGAGGTGCAGCACGAGCCGCAGGTGATCGAGGGCGAGGACGAGATTCCGCACCAGCCCGCCGACCGGGCCGAGTACACGCCCGGGACGGCATCCGGCCTTGCGCGGGCCGGCCTCTGGGTGGCGCTCGGCCTCTTCCTCGTCGTGCTCGCCGTCGTGATCTGGGCGATCGCGGCCTAGCGTTCTATTCTCGCCGGGTGGATCCCGCCCGGAGCCTGATCCGCCTCGTCGACGTCGTGAAGACGTTCCCGTCCGGCTCGGCCACGACTACCGCGCTCCGCGGCGTCGGGCTCGAGGTGGGGGCGGGCGAGTTCGTGGCCGTGATCGGCAAGTCGGGCAGCGGCAAGACGACGCTCGCGAACATGGTCACCGCGATCGACCGGCCGACCTCCGGCGAGGTCTGGGTGGCCGACTCGCCCGTCCACTCCCTCGGAGAGGGCGAGGCGGCGCGCTGGCGGGGCCGCACCGTCGGCGTCGTCTTCCAGTTCTTCCAGCTGCTCCCGACCCTGTCGCTGCTGGACAACGTCGTGCTCCCGATGGAGCTCTGCCGGCTCTACGCGCGTGGCGAGCGGCGCGAGCGCGCGCTCGGGCTGCTCGACCAGGTCGGGATGGCGGACGCCGCCCGCAAGCTGCCCTCGGCCGTGTCCGGAGGCCAGCAGCAGCGCGTGGCGATCGCCCGGGCGCTGGCCACCGACCCCCCGCTCCTCGTCGCCGACGAGCCGACGGGCAACCTCGACTCGAGGACGGCCGAGTCGGTCTACGCGCTCTTCGCCGAGCTCGTCGCGGGCGGCAAGACCGTCGTCGTCGTCACGCACGACGCAGAGCTCGCCGAGCGGGCGACCCGGACGGTGCTCGTCGCGGACGGCCGGGTGGTCAACGAGTACGTCCGCCGCGCCCTGGCCGCGCTCGACGTCGACCAGCTGGAGGCCGCCTCCTCCGAGCTTCGCCGCGAGCGCTACCCGGCCGGAGCGGTCGTCGTGCGCCAGGGCGACGAGGCGGACACCTTCTACGTCGTCACCGGCGGCGAGGCCGAGGTGGTGCTCGAGCGGCCCGGCGGCGAGCCGGTGGTCGTGAACCGGCTCGGCCCCGGCGACTACTTCGGCGAGATCGCGCTCCTCCGCGGCGGCCCGCGCACGGCGACCGTCCGCGCCTCCTCGGGCAGGGAGCTCGAAGTCATGGCGCTCGACCGGGAGGCGTTCGACCGGGTGACGGCCGAGTCCGCCACCATCCGCCGGGAGCTCGAGCGCGTCGTCGGCGAGCGGCTGGCCCGGTGATCCGCTCGGTCCGCGCCCGCAAGGTCGTCGGGGACCTGGGCGCGAGCAAGGCGCGCTCCGCGCTCGTCGTCCTCTCGATCGCGATCGGCGTGACCGCGGTCGGGACGGTCGTCGGCGCGCGCGCCCTGATGGGGGACAGCCTCGCCGCCGCGCGGGAGGAAGGGCGCTTCCCGGCCGCGACGCTCCGCACGGATCCCCTCGATCCCACACTCCTCGCACGCCTCCGCGAGCTGCCCGGGGTCGAGACGCTCGAGGCACGCCGGCTCGTCGCCGTGCGGCTGGACGCGGGCGGACGGAGGCTCGAGCTGACGCTGACGGCGGCCTCCTTCGAGTCGGCGCGCCTGGCCCGGATCCGGCCCGAGCGCGGAGCCTGGCCCCCGCCCGCAGGCGGGCTCCTGCTCGAGCGCGACTCGCTCGCGGTCGCCGGGCTCCGCGCCGGCGACGTCGTCCGGGTCACGGCGCCGGGAGGCGAGACCCGGCCCCTGCTCGTCGCGGGCACGGTGCACGACGTCACGCCCCCGTCGGCGAGCACCTCGGGCGTCCTCTCCGGCTACGTCACGCCGGAGACGCTGCGGGCGATCGGCTACGACCGCGGCCCCAACCAGCTGCACCTCGCCGTTGCCGAGGGCGCCGGCCATTCGGAGGCGCGCCGAGTGGCCGCAGCCGCGCGCGCCGAGATCGAGCGCAGCGGCCGCGCCGTGCTGGCCGCGACCGTCCCCGAGCCCGGGCGCTTCTGGGCCCAGGACCAGGTGGACGCGATGGTGCTCCTGCTGACCGTGCTCGGCGGCGTGGCGCTCCTGATGAGCGGCTTCCTCGTCGCGAACAGCGTCTCCGCCCTCGTCGCGGAGCAGCTGCGGCAGATCGGCGTGATGAAGGCGGTCGGGGCCGGAGGCGGCGACACCGCGGCCGTCTACGTCGGAATCGCGCTCGTCCTCGGCCTGCTGGCCCTGGCCGTCTCGGTGCCGTTGGGCGCGGTCGCAGCGGCCACGCTCGCCGGCTACGCGGCCGGGCTCGTCAACCTCGACCCCGCGCCGTTCCGCATCGCCCTCGAAGCAGTGGCTCTCCAGGTGGCCGCCGGCCTCCTCGTCCCGGTCGTCGCCGCCCTCGGCCCGGTGCTCTCGGCAAGCCGCGTCACCGTCCGTGAGGCCGTCGCATCCCAGGGATTGGGCGGCGTCGGCGGGGCCGCGGTCGTCGCCGGCCTCGCGCGGCGCGCAGCGGCGATCCCAGCGACGGTGCGGCTCTCGCTCGCGAACGCCCTCCGCCGCCCGCACCGGCTCGTGCTGACCCTGGCCGCCCTCGTCCTCGCCGGGACGGCCCTGCTCGCGGTGCTCAGCGTCCGCTCCTCGCTCGACCGCACGCTGGACAACGGCTCGCGCTATCGCGCCTACGACGTCGCGATCGAGCTCGACCGCCCGACCCCCGTAGAGGACGTGGAGCGCGCCGTGGCGGCCGAGGCGTGGGCGGTCGGCTCGGCGCACGTCGGCGAGGGCGACACGTTCACCGTGCTCGGCGCTCCGCAGGGGACGACGCTCGTCCGGCCCTTCGTCGTCGAGGGACGGTGGCTGCGGCCGGGAGACAAGCGTGTCCTCGTCGTCAACGACCAGCTGCTCGACGCAGAGCCCGGCCTGCGCCCCGGCGCGGAGACCACGCTCTCGCTGGACGGCCGTGCGGGAACCTGGCGCGTCGTGGGCGTCGTGCGGGGGCTGCTGGAGGGCCCGCTGGCCTACGCCCCCGCGGCGGAGATCGGAGACGCACGGCGCGTCCTCGCCGCGGGCGGCGCGGCCCAGGGGCTCGCGGAGCGGCTCGAAGCCGCCGGGATACCCGTGGCCTCGGTCGTCACCGCCGCCGAGCGGCGCGCGCTGGACGAGAAGAACTACGGGACGCTCGTCTCGTTCCTCCTCGTCATGGCGGTGCTGCTCGCGGTCGTCGGCGGCCTGGGCCTGGCGGGGGCTCTCGGGCTGGGGGTGATCGAGCGGACGCGCGAGCTCGGCGTCCTGCGGGCGATCGGCGCCGGTGACGCGGACGTCGCCCGGCTCGTCCTCGCCGAGGGAGTCGCCGTGGCCGCGGTCGGAGCGCTCGTCGCCGTCCCACTCTCGCTGCCCGCGGGCAGGGCGCTGGCGGAGGCAGTGGGGGAGCTCTTCCTCGGCGGTCCGCCGGCGTACGCGTTCGCGACCTGGGGCGCCGTCGCCTGGCTGGGGATCGCGCTGGCCGTCGCGCTCGTCGCCGGGCTGCTACCTGCCCTCAGGGCGGCGCGGCTGCCCGTGCGCGAGCTCGTCGCGTACGAGTGATCGCGAGCGCGCGGCTCGGCGCCTGGCGCGGCGCCACTTCGCGCGCGGAGCGTTGCGCACCCCGGCGAGCCAGAGGTAGACGATCGCGGCCGCCGCGCCGGCCGCGATCCGGAGCGCCCGCTTCAGGAGGGCCATGCTCGGGGTATACCTTGTTTGAGTGGCCCGACGACGGGACATCGAGCAGCTCCAGAGCGAGATCGAGGATCTCTTCTCCGACCTCTGGCAGGTGCCGAGACTCACCGGCGCGCGCCGCGCGTTCCGGCCCGCCGTCGACGCCTACTACTGCGACGACCCGCCGCGCATCACCGTCGTGGTCGAGCTGGCGGGCGTCGAGCCGGAGAACGTGCACATCGACGCGGCGCCGCGCGAGCTCGTCATCCGCGGCGAGCGCCGCCGGCCGCGGATCCACGGCAAGTTCCAGGCGCTCGAGCTCGACTACGGCCCCTTCGAGCGGACGATCCACGTCGCCGAGGACGTCGACGTCGAGGGCGCGACCGCCAGCTACCGGAACGGCCTCCTCACCGTCGTCCTGCCGCTGACGACGAAGCAGCAGGGCGCCGTCCAGGTGCCGATCGAGGTGACCGCGGAGTGAGCGTAGGCTCGACGGAGCTCACCAGAGAGCGAAGGCGCCGGCTCCGCCGGC
>JBBDQR010000028.1:0-22988 GCA_040905885.1 Gaiellaceae bacterium
AAGCCATGACGACTTCGATCGAATAGGTCGGCTGACGGCGCGCGTGGTCGAGCCGCGCCCGCCATCCCCGCTCCGGCGTCGGCAAAGCCGACGCCTGCGCTATCTGTTCGCCTCCGTCGAGCCTACGGCTCAGGTCGGGCGCGGCGGCGTCCGCGAGGACTGACGTCGCTGCGACACTTCTTGCGTGAGCGCAATGCAACGCGACGTCGCCGTCGTCCTCTCCGGTGGAGGGATGAACGGCATCCTGCTCGAGCTCGGCTTCCTCCAGCGGCTGCGGACGAGCGAGCTCTGGCCGCGGATCGGCTGGATCTTCGGCACCTCGGCCGGCGCCCTCTCCGGCTCGATGGCCGCGCTCGACCGGCTCGACGACCTCGAGCGCTTCCTGCTCCTGCTGCGGCCCGAGGAGACGTTTCGGCCGAACCGCCTCTGGCGGCTGCCGCTGCTGGGGCTGCACGAGTACGCGCTGCCGCGGACGGTCGCGGAGCGCCTCGGCGATCCGGTCGAGATCGCCGCGGCGGTCGCCCAGAGCCCGGTCGAGCTGGTCGTCGTCGCCACCGACCTCACGCACGACGCGCACGACGGCGGCCCCTACGAGCTCGTCTACTCCTCCCGCTCGACGCCGCCCGAGACGATGGCCGAGGCGGTGCTCGCGTCGGCGGCGATCAGCGCGCTCGTGCTCCCCATGCGTGTCGGCGACCGCATCGCCACCGACGGGAGCTGGGTGCGCAACTTTCCGCTCGGCCACGCCTACGACCGGCCCGAGGTGGAGCTGATCGTCGCCTTCCGCTACCTGCCCCGCTACCCGGAGCCCGACCCGCAGGCGCTGTCGACGTTCCGGCGGCGGCTGGAGCGGTTCGGCCGCGTCCCGCCGCTCCGCGCGTTCGTCTCCGAGCTGCGCGAGGCGGAGGAGCGCTCCCGCCGCGGCGAGCCGGCGCACCTCGCCGAGATGATCGTCCGGCTGGCGCGGGTGGCGATCTCGCAGAACACGCGGCTGGAAGAGCGGTTCGCCGACGAGAAGGACCAGGCGGTGGAGGAGCTCGCCTCGCTCCGGGCGGACATAGAGGAGCTCGTCCGTGGTCGGGACGACGGGCTCGTCGAGGCGGTGCGGGAGCGCTTCGCGGCGGCTCGCTTCCCGTTCCGGCACGACCGGCACGTCCCGCGGATCACGGTCAGCGCGTCCGCCGGCGAGCTGAGCCTCGATCCCGGCTTCCGCTCCCAGCGCCCGTGGACCGAGGAGGCGAAGCGGGCGCTCCTCGAACAGGGCCGCGCCGCGGCGGACGAGCAGCTCGCCGCTTTCAGAATCAGTTAAGGACTCCGACAGGGCGCCGCAAGCTCGGGCGGGAAGGCTCCGGGGGCAATCCGACAGGGAGGCCCCATGAGAACAGCCTTGATCGCAGCCGTGACCGCCGTCGCTCTCGTCGCGGCGCTGCCGGCGACGGCGAAGACCGGCAAGGGTCACCTCTTCCACAACGGGGAGGTCGTGGGGACGGTCGTGACGCCGTCGCCCATCGCGCCCGGGAGCGGTCAGGACCCGCTGTACATGGTCACCAACGGCGCCGAGGACCAGCTCGGCATCGCAGGCACGGCTCCGGGCGACGGCCCCTACCACGGGGGCAGCTGGCAGGTCTTCCAGGTCACGTTCGCCGCAGGTGTCACTCCGTACCTGCTGACCTCGGACGAGGCGGTGATGGCGGCCGAGGCCGCCGGAGACGTGACCATCACGAGGGTGGCAGACGCCGACTTCCGCTGCCCGGTCACGCAGCCGTGACGGAGTGGTCGCGGCCGTGAGTACGTTCCGTTCTGGCCGCGCGAAAACCGAGCAGCTCAAGGACGCAGGGAGCGCACGTAGCCAAAGCTACGGGCGCGACTGAGGACGCCGAGATGCGACGGTTTGCAGCCGGCCAGGACGACAACCGTACTTGCGGCCGCGACCACTGGCCGGGGCCGCCGTCCGGCGCGGCCCCGGCCGAATTCACCTCCTCGTAAGCAGCGACGGGTCACAATTCCCGTATGGAGACCGTTCTCGTCGTCGACGACGAGCCGACGATTCGCGAGGTCGTCGTGCGCTACCTGCGACGTGACGGCTTCCAGACGCTCGAGGCCGCCGACGGCGAGCGCGCGCGGGAGCTCGTCGAGACCGGCAAGCCGAGCCTCGTCGTCCTCGACGTGATGCTGCCCGGGACGGACGGGCTCTCCCTCTGCCGCTGGATCCGCTCGCGGTCGTCGCTGCCCGTCATCCTCCTTACGGCCCGCGGCGACGAGGTCGACCGGATCGTCGGGCTGGAGCTGGGCGCCGACGACTACGTCACGAAGCCGTTCTCGCCCCGCGAGCTCGCCGCGCGCGTGCGAACGGTGCTCCGCCGGTCCGGCCCCGAGGCGCCGCGGGAGGAGCGGCTCTCGATCGGCGAGCTGGTGATCGACGCGGCCACGCGGGAGGTGACGAACGACGGCGAGCCGGTGCAGCTGACGGCGAAGGAGTTCGACCTCCTCTGGTTCCTGGCCAGCCATCCCCGCCGGGTGTTCTCCCGCGACCAGCTGATGAGCCGCGTCTGGGGCTACGAGGCCGCATTC
The DNA here is from genome assembly GCA_040905885.1 of Gaiellaceae bacterium. Lineage (GTDB taxonomy): Bacteria > Actinomycetota > Thermoleophilia > Gaiellales > Gaiellaceae > JACVRU01. The sequence continues at coordinate 2,572 of JBBDQR010000028.1, forward strand.
GACACGGGCACCGTCACCGTGCACGTCCGCCGCCTGCGGGAGAAGATCGAGGCCGACCCGTCGAAGCCCCGGCTGCTCGAGACGGTCTGGGGCGTGGGCTACCGGCTGTCGCCGCCATGACCACCCCACGGAGTGCTGGCGCATTCCGCGGGGGCCCCGGTTTTCGGCTCCTCCGCTCCCTCCGCGCGGCCCTGCTCGCCGTGGTCGTGCTCGCGGCCGGGCTGCCGCTCGCCGTGCTCCTGCTCTCGGGAGCCGTGATGGTGAAGATGGGCGAGGACGTGCTGCTCGTGGCGATCGCGGCGGCCTCGTCGGCGGTCGGGCTCGCGGCGGCCCTGCTCGTCGCGCGGTCCGTGTCCTCGTCGATCGAGCGCCTGCGAGCCTCGTCCGCGCAGCTGGCGGCCGGCGAGCTCGGCGCGCGCGCGCCCGAGACGGGGCCCGTGGAGCTCGCCGAGCTGGGAGCGTCGTTCAACGAGATGGCAGCGCGACTCGAGGAGCTGTTCGACGCCCGCCGCGAGCTCGTCGCCTGGGCGAGCCACGACCTGCGGACGCCCCTCGCCTCGATGCAGGCGATGCTCGAGGCGCTCGAGGACGGGCTGGCGGAGCCCGAGCGGTACCTGCCGGCGATGCGCGAGCAGGTCCGGCTGCTCGGGAGGCTCGTGGACGACCTCTTCGAGCTCGCCCGGATCGACGCCGGCGCGCTCACCGTCGAGCTGCGAGAAGCCGCGCTCGCGGGAGTAGTCGAGTCGTGCCTTCGCGGCCTCGAGGCCGAAGCCGGGCTGAAGCGGGTCCGGCTCGAGGCGCGGCTCGACGGGAACCTCCCCGACGTTCTCTGCGCTCCGGAGCACGTCGAGCGCGTCCTGTTCAACCTCGTGACGAACGCCCTCCGGCACACCCCGTCCGACGGCTCGGTGGCGGTCGCGGTCGAGCGCAGCGACGGCAGCGTGCGGGTGAGCGTCGAGGACAGCGGCGAGGGTCTCGACCCCGAGGCGATCCGGCGCATGTTCGACCGGTTCTGGCGGGGGGACGCGGCGCGGACGGCCGGCCGCGGCGGCGCGGGCCTCGGCCTCGCCATCTCGCGGGCGCTCGTCGAGGCGCAGGGCGGGCAGATCTGGGCGGAGAACGCTCCGGCCGGCGGCGCCCGCGTGTCCTTCACGCTGCCTACAGCGGGGGTCTGACCCCTTCCGCGCCCGGCGTCCGCGGGCCCGGGACGCCGCGGAACCGGAACGGCTCGGGAGCGCGCCCCGGCTGCACGACCCAGGCCTCGCCGGTGCCGTCCGAGGCGAGAATCGCGGCTACCGCGTCGGCGACGTCCTCCGGCGCCAGCAGCGGGAAGCCGGCGGCCTCGAGCGCGGCGCGGCTGCCGGCGATCATCGGCGTGTCGACGATCCCCGGGCAGACGGCGTTGATGACGATTCCGCGCTCCGCGAGCTGCGGCGCGAGGCTGCGCACGAACCCGACGACAAAGTGCTTCGTGCCCGCGTAGACCGGGTCGCTCGCGAGTTCGGTGAGGCCGGCCAGCGAGGCCGTGACGACGATCTTCCCGCCCGGCTCGAGCAGCGGCACCAGCGCTCGCACGCCGAAGACGACGCCGTCCACGTTGACCCCGACGGCGCGGCGGTAGACGTCGTCGGCGAGGTCCTCGATCGCCGCCGACCCGGAGACGACGCCCGCGTTCAGGCAGGCGACGTCGAGCCGCGGCAGCTCCGCGGCTGCCCAGGCGCGCGGGTCGGAGACGTCAAGCTCGTCGACGTCGACGCCGGTCACGTCGTAGCCGTCGGCCTCCAGCCGCGTGACGATCGCGCGACCGATGCCGCCCGCCGAGCCCGTGACGAGCGCCTTCACGGTCCGAGCTCCTCCTCCAGGTCGGCCTTCATCCCCAGCGGCGGGACGATGAAGCCCTGGTGGTCCGGCGTCGGGAAGGCCGAGAGCATCCCGCCCGTCTCCGCGATCGCCGGCAACGCCTCCTCGATCCAGGCGTTCAGCTCCATCGCGTTCGCCTTCGCACCGGCCCACTCGTCGACCGCACAGGCTTCCGCGGACGCCGAGTCGGGCCAGACCGCCAGGTAACGCCTCCCCTCGTCGTCGGCCTGGCCGACGAGCCCGGCGTCGTCCTCGAGGAGCCAGATCCGCCCCGTCTCGGCGACGTGGCGGACGAGGTAGTCGTACCGCTCGCCCGGCGTCACGGGACGAGGACGACCTTGCCGAGATGCCTGCGCTCGTCGATCGACCTGTGCGCCTCGGCTGCCTGCTCGAGCGGGAACGTCGCGCCGACGACCGGCCGTATCGCCCCTTGCTGCCAGAGCGCGAGTACCTCCTCGGCCGCCGCGCGGACGAGCGCCGGGTCGTGGCGCATCAGCCGGCCCAGGTAGAAGCCCCGCACGGCGACGTTGCGGCCGACGAGCAGGGCCGGGCTCACGTCCTGCCAGAGCCCACCGGCGAAGCCGACGGCGACGAGCGTGCCGAGCGGCCGCAGCGCGGCGAGGCAGGCGGTGAAGACGTCGCCGCCGACCGGGTCGAAGACGACGTCGCAGGGAGGCAGCGCGTCGTAGCCGACGGCCTCGTCCGCCCCCAGCTCGAGCGCGAAGTGGCGCTTCTCCTCGGTCGAGGCCGCCGCGACGACATGGGCGCCGAGATGCTTCGCCACCTGGACGGCCGCGCCGCCGACGCCGCCGGAGGCGGCGGTGACGAGCACCGTGCCGCCGGCAAGCCCGCGGAGCGGGATCCAGGCGCTCAGGAACGCCATCAGGAAGGCGGCGCCCTCCTCGAAGCTCGCGCCCTCGGGCAGCGGGAAGACCCAGTCCGCATCGGCGGTCGCCAGCTCGGCGTAGCCCCCGCCCGGCGGCAGCGCCATGACGCGCCTGCCGTCGAGCTCGCCCGCGACCTCGCTCCCGAGCACGTGCGGCAGCGGCGGCATCTGCGGGTACTCGCCGCGGCGGACGAGCACGTCCAGGAAGTTCACGCCGGCCGCGTGGACGCGGAGCGCCGGCGGGTCGGGCTCGTCGACATCCTCGACGTGCAGCTGCTCCGGGCCGCCGGTCTCCCGGAGGACGACCGCCTTCACGGCTCGCGCTCGAGCACGGCGAGCGTGTTCGCGAAGCCCTTGGGCAGGATCCTCTTCCCGAAGAGCTGCACGAGCGCGCCGATCAGGCGGCCCTTGACGCCGTACGAGCGCCGGTGCACCGAGACGGTGGCGACGTTGCCGCCGCCGGAGCGGGGCTCCACGCGCAGCTCCCATGTGCCGCCGGGCCGGTAGATGTTCGACTCCTGGATCGTGCAGCGGACGACGTTCCCCGACCACTCGTAGCGCTCGCGGGCCCAGACGCCGGGGCCGGCCGTGCCCTCGGTCACCTCTGCCCACCCGTCGCCCTGCGCGTGGACGCGGTAGACCTTGGGGTCGATCCCGGGCCAGAGCTCCAGCCGGCGCTCCGAGAAATCCGTCGCGGCGGCCAGGAGCCGGTCAGGGGCGACGCTCGACTCGACCGTGTAGGTGAGCTTGGCCATCGGTCACCTCCCGGTCCAGCGCGGCTCACGCTTCTCGATGAAGGCGGCGACGCCCTCCGCGCCGTCCTCGGAGCGCAGGCAGCGGAAGAACCCCTCCGACTCGCGCTTCAGGCCCTCCTCGAGCGGCAGGTCGCGCGTCTCCGCGGCGAGCTGCTTGACGACGCCGATCGCGTGCGGCGAGCGCTCGGCCAGCGTGCGGGCGATCGCCAGCGCGTCCTCCAGCCCGCCGACCCGCTCGACGAGCCCCCACTCGTACGCCTGCGCGCCAGAGATCGGGTCGCCGGTCATGTTCAGGAGCAGCGCGCGGCCGTGGCCGACGAGGCGCGGCAGCCGCTGCGTGCCGCCGCCGCCGGGGATGAGACCGAGCTTGATCTCCGGCTGCCCGAGCTGTGCGTCCTCGGCCGCCAGGCGGATGTCGCACGCCATCGCCAGCTCGAGGCCGCCGCCGAGGCAGAAACCGTGGATCGCCGCGATCGTCGGCGTGCGCATGCGGTCGATCACCCCGCCCACCTTCTGGATCCCGCGCGCAGATCCCCCAGCACCTTGGCCGCCCTCCTGCGGCGGCGCGTCGCGCAGCGCCGGGAACTCCTTGATGTCCGCGCCCGCGACGAACGCCCGCTCGCCGCCCCCTTGGATCACGATCGCGCGCGTCCCGTCGTCCTCGTCGAGGCGCAGCAGCTCGGCCTCGAGCTCCTCGAGCAGCGCCGCCTTGAGCGCGTTCACCGGCGGGTTGTCGATCGTGAGCAGCGCGACTGCGCCGTCCTGCTCGACGCTGACGTACTCGGCCATCAGCGCGGCCCCATCCTCAGCGAGCCGTCGAGCCGGATCACCTCGCCGTTCAGGTAGCCGTTCTCGAAGATGTGGCGGACGAGCGCGGCGAACTCCTCCGGCCGCCCGAGCCGCTGCGGGAAGGGGATCTGCTGCTCCAGGGACTCGCGGATGTCGTCGCGGAGCTGGGCGAGCATCGGCGTGTCGGCCGGCCCGGGCGCGATCGTCATCACCCGGATGCCGTTGCGGCCGAGGTCGCGCGCGATCGGCAGCGTCATCCCGACGACGCCCGCCTTCGAGGCGGAGTAGGCGGCCTGGCCGATCTGGCCGTCGAAGGCCGCGTTGGAGGCGGTGTTCACGATCACGCCGCGCTCGCCGTCGTCGGTGACCGGCTCGTTCTCCGCCATCTTCCTGGCCGCGTGCTTCGTGACGACGAACGTGCCGACGAGGTTGACGTCCACGACCTTCCGGAAGGCCTCCAGGTCGTACTCGGTCACCCGCGAGGCCCAGCCGATCCCCGCGCAGTTGACCGCGCCGTGGAGCGCGCCGAGGCCGCCGATCAGCGCCTCGACGGCCGCCTCGTCGGTGACGTCGCACTCCGGCAGGTCTGCGACGACGGCGCGAGCGCCCGCCTCCTCGAGCGCCGCCGCGGTGGCGGCGCCGAGCCCCGACTTGCCTCCCGTCACGAGGACGGTCTTGCCCTCAAGCCTCAACGGCGGCCTTGGCGAACTGCTCGCGGAGGGCGGTCTTGCGGAACTTCCCGACCGCCGTCTTCGGGATCTCGTCCACGACCTCGAAGCGGTCGGGCAGCTGCCACTTCGCGAACTGGGGCGCGATGTGCTCCCGCAGCTCGTCCGGCGTCGCCGACTGGCCCTCCTTGAAGACGACGACCGCGAGCGGCCGCTCCGCCCACTTCTCGTCGGGGACGGCGATCACGGCCGCCTCGGCCACCGCCGGGTGCCCCATGATCGCGTTCTCGAGCGCGACGGAGGAGACCCACTCGCCGCCCGACTTGATCACGTCCTTCGAGCGGTCCTGGATCTCGATGTAGCCGCCGTCCTCGATCGTGACGATGTCGCCCGTCTTGAACCAGCCGTCCTCGGTCCAGCGGTCGGCCTGCGAGTCGTCCTCGTAGTAGCCGGACGCGATCCAGGCGCCGCGCACCTCGAGCTCGCCCATCGTCTTGCCGTCCCAGGGGACGAAGGCGCCCTCCTCGTCGACGGCGCGGATCTCGACGAACGGCGCCGGCACACCCTGCTTCGCGCGGTACGCGAACCGAACGTCCTCCGGCGCGTCGAGAAGCGCGCTCGTCAGCTCCGAGACCGTGCCGAGCGGCGACATCTCCGTCATCCCCCACGCGTGCGTGACGTGGAGGCCGTGCCGCTGCTCGAAGCCCTCGATCATCGCGCGCGGCGCCGCCGACCCGCCGACGATCATCGAGCGCAGGCTCGAGAGGTCGAACCGCTTCGGCTCCGCGTCGAGCAGCTGGAGGATTCCCATCCAGATCGTCGGCACGCCGCCGGTGACGGTCACGCGCTCGCGCTCGAACGCGTCGAGCAGGCTCTCCGGATCGAGGTGCGGCCCGGAGAAGACCTGCTTCGCGCCCACGAGCGTGCACGTGAACGGGAAGCCCCACGCGTTGGCGTGGAACATCGGCACGACGGGCAGCACCGTGTCCCGCTCCGAGATCCCGAGCGTCCCCGACTGCGTCGAGGCGAGCGAGTGCACGGCGATCGCGCGGTGCGAGTAGAGGACGCCCTTGGGCATCCCCGTGGTGCCGCTCGTGTAGCACATGACCGCGGCCTGGGTCTCCTCGATGTCGGGGAAGTCCCACTCCGGGTCGCCGCTCGCGAGCAGCTCCTCGTAGTCCGGCCCGATCTTGATCACGTGCTCGAAGGAGACCTGGTCCTTGAACGCCTCGTAGAGGGGCAGCAGGGTCTCGTCGACGATCAGCGCCTTGTCGCCGGCGTGGTTGGCGATGTAGGCGAGGTCGCCGGGCGACAGGCGCAGGTTGAGCGTGTGGACGACGTTGCCGGAGATCGGCACGCCGAAGTAGATCTCGAGATGCTGGTAGTGGTTCCAGCAGAGCGTCGCCACGCGGTCGCCGTCCTTCAGGCCCAGCTTCACGAGCGCAGACGCGAGCCGGCGGGCCCGCTGGGCGAAGTCCGCGTACGTGTAGCGGTGGAAGCTCTTGTCGGGGAGCCGCGTGACGATCTCCCTGCGACCGAACAACGACTCCGCCCGGCGCAGAATCGCGGGGATGTTGAGCTCGTAGTCCATGATCAAACCGTTCATCTGAACTCTCCTCGGCTCATCGCTTGCCGTTTCTCGAGGTCGGCCTGGTCGACGAGCTGGCCGTCCCGGCCGACGTAGCCGTCCTTGCCGCCGACGATCAGGAGGACGAGGTCGTCGTCCCCGACGTTCGACACCTTGCGCGGCGTCGTCGACTCGACGTGGACGATGCCGCCGGGCCCGAGCTCGAAGACGTCGTCCTCGACCTCGAACCGCGCGGTGCCGGCGTGGACGAAGTAGAGCTCGTCCTGCTCGTCGTGGTAGTGGTGGACGCCCTCCGCGCCCGGCGGGTAGACGATCGCGTTCACGCCGAACGCGGTCACGCCGAGGGGCTGGCGGATCTTGCGGAAGCCGTAGCCCCCGAGGTCGTCAAGCGACGCGGACCGGTATCCCATCTCTCGCTCCCTCCAGCACCCAGGCGGCCACCTCGGCGCGCTGCGCGGCCGGGAAGCCCCAGAACGACTCGATCCACTGGGCGCGCTTGTAGTAGCGGTGCAGGACGTGCTCCCAGGTGAAGCCGATGCCCCCGTGCACCTGGATCGCGCGCTCGCAGGCGGCGACGGCGGCCTCGGAGGCGAAGGCCTTGGCGGCGGCGGCCGCGACGAGCGCCTGCTCGTCGCTCTCGGCGACGCACCAGGCGGCCCAGTAGGCGAGCGACCGCGCCAGCTCGGTCTCGACGTAGGTGTCGGCGAGCCTGTGAGAGACGGCCTGGTAGACGCCGATCGGCCGGCCGAACTGCTGGCGCTCCTGCGCGTGCTGGACGCCCAGTTCGAGCGCCTTCTGCGCGATCCCGACGGCCTCGCAGGCCAGCGCGGCGAGCGTGCGCGGCCGGTCGAGCGACCCGGCCAGCGGTGTCCGGTCGCCGTTCGCGAGCCGGCCGAGCGGCCGCGTCTCGTCCATCGTCGGTAGCGTCTCGCCCTCGGCGCGAGCGGCGCCGTCGTCGGTGACCACCCAGTCCACGGTCGCCAGATCGGGGACGAGCCCGTCCACCTCGGCCGACCAGCGCTCGTCCCCCGAGGCGACGCGCGCGAGCTGCTCGTCGCCGAGCGCCGGGAGCGCGAGGCCCACCGTGGCGAAGTACGGCCCGGAGTAGAGCGCGCGGCCGAGCTCCTCGAACAGCACCGCCTCCTCGAGGAAGCCGAGCCCGGCGCCGCCGAGCTCCTCGGGGATCGAGACGCCCAGCCACCCCAGCTCGGCGAGCTCGGGCCACTTCGGCTCGGCATGCTGCGCGAGGAAGGCGCGCGCCTCCTGCCTCAGCTGCTCCTGCTCCTCGGTGAAGGCGAAGTTCATCGCGACCTCGGCAGGCCGAGCACGCGCTCGGCGATGATGTTCCGGAGCACCTCGGAGCTGCCCGCCTCGATCGTGTTGCCGCGGCTGCGGAGCTGCTGGAACTGCCAGTAGCCGCCGGTCTCGCCGTCCAGCAGCTGCGCCTCGGGCCCGTGCAGCTCGAGCGCGAGCTTCGTCAGGCGCTGGTTCTGCTCCGACCAGTGGAGCTTCACTCCGGAGCCCTCGGGCCCGGGGATCCCGGTCTGCATCAGCCGCGTCAGCGCCCGGTAGTTCGTGTACTTGAGCGCCTGAAGCTCGATCCACTCGCGGGCCACGCGGTCGCGCGTCAGCGGGTCGTCCGCGCCGCGCTCCCGGGCGAGCGCGAGCAGCTTGCGCACGCCCACCTCGAGCGTCGTCGTCAGCGCGAAGCCGAGCGTCGCGCGCTCGTGGAGCAGCGTCGTCATCGCCACCTGCCAGCCCTGCCCGATCTCCCCGAGCAGGTTGTCGCGCGGCACCTCCACGTCCGTGAAGAAGATCTCGTTGAACTCCGCCTCGCCCGTGATCTGGCGCAGCGGCCGCACCTCGACCCCGGGCGCGCGCATGTCGATGATCACATAGGTCAGGTTCTGGTACCGCGGCGCCTCCGGGTCGCCGCGGCCGACGAGGATGCAGAAGTCGGCCATGTGCGCGTACGACGACCAGACCTTCTGGCCGTTGACGACGAAGCGGGTGCCGTCGGGCGCGAGCTCGATCGACGTCTGGACGGCGGCCAGGTCGGAGCCCGCGTTCGGCTCGGAGAAGCCCTGGCACCAGATCTCCTCGGCGGAGAGGATCTTCGCGAGGTACCGGGACTTCTGATCCTCGGTGCCGTGGGCCATGATCGTCGGGCCGGCCATACCGAGGCCGATCACGCCGACGTGGGGCGGCGCCTCGGCGCGGGCCATCTCCTCGTAGAAGATCGCCTGGAAGCTGTACGGGGCGCCGCGGCCGCCGTACTCGACCGGCCAGGTCAGGCCGGGGTAGCCGGCGTCCGAGAGGGCTCGGCTCCACGCGCGCAGCGCCTCGCCCTCGAAGCGGGCGGCGCCGCCGCGGTGCCCGCGCAGCTCGTCGGGTACGTTCTCCTGGATCCAGGAGCGGACCTCGGCGCGGAAGGCGGCTTCCTCGGGCGTGTCGCGCAGATCCACGAGTTGACTATCTAATCACCACGGAGCGAATCCCGCCTCCCGCCGACATCTCGGCGAAGGCGTCCTCGACCTCGTCGAGCCCGATCGTCCGGGTGACCAGGGAGGCCAGGTCGAGCCGCCCGTCGAGCGCCAGCTGCGCCAGCCGGGGGAAATCCTCGGCGGGGAGCATGTCGCCGCCGTGCGAGACGCGGATCTGCGCGCGGGCGTCGAACAGCTGCTTGAGCCCGAACGTCGCCTCGGCGCCCTCGTGCGGCAGGCCGACGAGCGTCGCGATGCCCGCGTGGTCGAGCATCGCCACCGCCTGCTCAAGCGTGGCCGGGATCCCGACAGCGTCGAAGGCGAAGTCGAAGCGGCGGTCCGGCGGCAGCTCCGTCGCCGTCTCGGTGGCGCCGAGCCGCTCCGCCCACTCGAGCTTCCGCGGCTCGCGGTCGATCGCGACGATCTCGGCCGCACCGGCGATCCGCGCGCCCTGGACGACCGAAAGGCCGACGCCGCCGCAGCCGATCACGGCCACGCGCGCGCCCTCCCAGACCGGCGAGGTGTTCAGCGCGGCGCCCACGCCCGTGGCAACCGCGCAGCCGATCAGGCACGCCTGCTCGGCAGGCAGCTCCTCGGGAATCGGGACCGCCTGGGACTCGTGGACGACGACGCGGTCGGCGAAGCAGCCGCAGAGCAGCGTCGGTGTGACGACGGCGCCGTCGCTGGCGCGCCGCATGCGGCGCCGGGCTCGGAGCGGCGAGCGGCAGAGCCGCGGCGCGCCGCGCTCGCAGGCGGGGCAGCGCCCGCAGGGGGAGCGCCAGGAGAGGACGACGCGCTCGCCGGTCGACTCGACCACCCCGCAGCCCTCGTGGCCGAGCGCGATCGGGAACGGCATCCCCCAGCCGTCGGCCTCCTTGACGTAGAGGTCGCTGTGGCAGACGCCGACCGCGAGCAGGCGGACGACGACCTCCCCCGGGCCCGGCTCGTCGAGCTCGACCTCCTCGACCCGGGCGGGCTCTCCCGGCGCGTTGAGCAGCACGGCCCGGTCCACGCCGAGATCCTACGATGCGCAGCATGAGTGACTCGCTCCCGCACGGGACCGTCACGTTTCTCTTCACCGACATCGAAGGCTCGACGGAGCTCGTCCGCGAGCTGGGCGCGGAGTACGCGCGGATCCGGAGCGAGCACCGGCGGGTCCTACGCGACGTATTCAAGCGCCACGGCGGCCACGAGATCGACACCGCCGGCGACGGCTTCTTCGTCGTCTTCGAGCGAGCGGGGGACGCCGTCACGGCGGCAGTCGACGCCCAGCGCGCGCTGCTCGACGTGCGGGTCCGTGTCCGCATGGGCCTCCACTCCGCCGAGCCGCATCTCGACGAAGAGGGCTATACCGGCGTCGGCGTGCATCGCGCCGAGCGCATCTGCTCCTCGGGCCACGGCGGGCAGATCCTCCTCTCCAACGCCACCGCGGGGATCGTCGAGGACCTCGGGCTGCCCGGACTGACGCTCGTGGACGTCGGGGAGCACCGGCTGAAGGGCATGGCGGGTACGCAGCGGCTGTTCCAACTGGTCGCCGAAGGCCTCGCCACAGAGTTCCCGGCGCTCAGGTCACCCGACGCGGAGCCAGCGGTGATCACGCTCCTCACGATCGACCTGGACGACTTCCGCGGGTTGCTCCGCAAGCTGGGAGACCGGGCCGCGGCGGCAGTCGTACGCGCATATCACCGAGTAGCGACCGAGGAGACGGAACGAGAGCGCGGCCGGGTGGTGGAGGCCGTGAGCGACTCCGTCATCGGCGTCTTCGACCGGCCCGGCGACGCCGTTCGCGCCGCGGTCGCCCTCCGTGGCCGTCTGCGCTCGGAGGCCTGGGCAGGCCTCGACGAACCGCCCGGCCCCCAGATCGCGATCCACTCCGGTTGGGTGCCTGAGCGCGGCGACCATTCCGGCCTGGTCGCCTTCCACTGCATTGCTCTCAACAGCCAGGCGGAGCCCTGGCAGATTCTCGTCTCCCACGCGACCGAGGCGCTGCTGGAGGCCGAGCAGCTGGACGTGGTCCTCCGCGACCTCGGTGAGCGGGAACTCGCCGACCTCAAGCATCCCGTTCACGTGTTCGAGCTCGTCGAGTGACCGAGATCTCCGCGCAACAGGTCCGCGCCTTCAGACTCGCGCGCCAGCACCTGACCGACCCGCTCCCGGCGGAGCGGCTCGTGGACGTTGTCGCCGCGATCGGCGGCGTCCAGGCGCAGGTCGCCTCGGCGGCCGAGCTGGCCGTCTGGGCCAGGTCCCGGGGTCTGACCCCAGGACGTGTCCAGGAGGCGCTCTGGGAGCGGCGCGAGCTCGTCAAGACCTGGTGCATGCGCGGGACGCTGCACCTCCTCCCGGCCGGCGAGTACGCGCTCTGGGCGGCGGCGCTCGCGCATCGCACCGGCTGGCGCAGCCGTCCGTGGCTGAAGTACTTCGGCGTCACGATCGAGGAGATGGAGGCCTGGATCGACGCGCTCGCCGCGGGCCTCGACGGCGCCGGCAAGACGCGCGAGGAGGTCGCCGCGCTCGCCCCTGCTCGCCTGCGCCGAGAGGTGCTTCGCGGTTGGGGCACCCTCCTCAAGCCGGCGGCCTACGAGGGAGTCCTCGTGTTCGGTCCGAGTCGCGGCCGCAACGTCACGTTCGTGCACCCGGAGAGATGGCTCGGCCGAGTGGCGCCCCCCGACGGCGAGGAGGCGATCCGGGAGATCTGCCGTCGCTTCCTGCGCGCCTACGGCCCCGCGACGCACGACGACTTCGCGCGCTGGTGGGCCGAGGGCACCGTGAGCCGCGCGCGGCGGATCCTGGAGTCGCTCGGCGACGAGGTCGTGCCGGTCGAGGCCGAGGGCCGCCGCGCCTGGATCCTCGCCGCGGACGCCGAGCTCCTCGGCTCGCTCGAGCCGCCCCGCTCGGTGCACCTGCTACCGAACTTCGACGTCTACACGCTGCACTACCGGCCGCGGGAGGCGTTCCTGCCCGAGGGCACCTACGACCGCGTCTACCGCACCGCGGGCTGGATCTCGCCCGTCGTCCTCTACGACGGCGCCGTGGCGGGCGTGTGGGAGCGGAAGAAGCGCGTCCTCCGCGTCGAGCTGTTCGTCCGCGAGACGAAGCGGCTGCGGGCCGGGATCGAGCGCGAGGCGCGCCGCCTGGAGGAGTTCCTCGAGGCGCCTCTGGAGCTACAGCTCTAGGTCGCGGGCGGCGAAGGTGACCGCCTCCGAGAAGGTGGGGAAGGGCTGGATCGTGTCCCGCAGCACGTCGATCGGCACCTCCGCCCGGATCGCCAGCGTCAGCTGCTGGAGCCACTCCCCCGCCTCCGGGCCGACCGCGGTCGCGCCCACGAGCACGCGACGCCGAGAGTCGGCGAACAACTTCAGGAAGCCGTCCGGCCGCGGCCGCTCGTAGGTCGTCGCCCTCGACGGGAGCTTCCGCCTCGTCGAGACGATCCCGTCGCCCTCGCGCGTGCCGACCGACCCGATCTGCGGATCGGTGAACGTGACGGCGGGAATGGCCCTGTAGTCGGCCTTCGCCTCGCCGCCGGCGACGTTCACCGCGGCGACGCGCGCCTGGTACTTGCCGACGTGCGTCAGCAGCGCGATCCCGTTCACGTCCCCGATCGCCCAGACGTTCTCGGCCGCCTGCAACCGGTCGTCGACGACGATGCCGCCGCGGCCGGCGACCCGCACGCCGAGCTGCTCCAGCCCGAGGCCTTGCGAGCTCGGGATGCGACCCGACGCGATCAGCAGCCGCTCCGCCTCGATCGTGCCGCCGTTCTCCAGCCGCAGCCGGCAGGGAGGCTCGACCCGCTCGGCGGGCGTCCCCAGGCGCAGGTCGATCCCCTCTTCGCGGAACGCCTCCATCAGCAACTCCGACGCCTCGGGGTCCTCCCGCGGGAGCAGCCGGAGATGGACGTCCAGGATCGTCACCTTCGAGCCCACGCGCGCGAAGAACTGGCCCAGCTCGCAGCCCACCGGGCCGGCGCCGACGATCACGAGGCTCGCCGGCACCTCGCTCGTCGCCGTCGCCTCCTTGTTCGTCCAGTACTCGATCCGGTCGAGCCCGTCGAGCGGCGGGATCGCCGGCGTCGAGCCCGTCGCCACGACGAGCCGTTCGTACTCGAGCTCCTCCCCGTCGACCTCGAGCACGCCCGGCCTGCGGACGCGGCCCGTGCCGCGGACGAAGTCGACGCCGTGCTCCTCGAGCCACTCGAGGTGGCCCGCGTCGTCGTGGTTGTCGACCACCTGGTCGCGCCACGAGAAGATCCGCTCCGCGTCGAGCGGGCCGGTGACCGCCTCGGCCGCGCCGGGCGTGCGCCGGGCCGACGCGACGAGCTCGGGCGCCCGCAGCAGCGTCTTCGAGGGCATGCAGGCCCAGTAGGTGCACTCGCCGCCGACGAGGTTGCGCTCGACGAGCGTCATCGGCGTCTCCGGGTCGAGGCGGCGGTAGGCGACGCAGAACGCCTCCGCGACGGCGCCGCCGCCGAGGACGACGACCCGGCCCATCAGCAGGCGGTCGCCAGCGCGAGCCCGAAGTCGCCGCGCGGATCCGTCCAGAAGGCCCTGGCCGCGAAGCCGGCCGCGCGCAGCTCGTCGCGCACGCCCTCGGGGCGGAACTTGGCGCTGATCTCGGTCCGCAGCTCTTCGCCCCGCGCGAAGGCGACCCTGAGCCCCGCCGCGGGGACGGAGACCTGCTGGTCGATGCGCGAGCGCAGCGCCAGCTCGATCCACTCCTCGTCGGCGTTCCAGCGGGCGACGTGGTCGAAGCACTCGGTACGGAAGTCCGCGCCGAGCTCCCGGTTGACGACCCGGAGGAGGTTCCGGTTGAACTCGGCCGTGACGCCGCTGCGGTCGTCGTAGGCCGCCACGAGCCGCTCGGCGTCCTTGACGAGGTCGACGCCGAGCAGCAGCGCCTCCCCCTCCCTCAGCACGCCGCGAAGCTCGGCCAGGAAGCGGGCCCGCTCGGCCGGGCCGAAGTTGCCGATGCTGGAGCCGAGGAACGCGACCAGCCGCCGCCCGCCGGCCGGGATCGAGTCGAGGTGGCGGTCGAAGTCGCCGACGACGGCCGTCACGGCGATCCCCGGGTACTCGTCGGCGATCCGCGCGGCGCTCTCCCGCAGGGTGCTCTCGCTGACGTCGAGGGCGACGAAGCGCCGGAGCAGGCCGGCGGCGCTGAGCGCATCGAGCAGGAACCGCGTCTTCTCGGAGGTGCCCGAGCCGAGCTCGACGAGCGTGTCCGCCCGGGTCTCACGCGCGATCGTGTGCACGTGCTCGGCGAGGATCGTCCGCTCGCGGCGGGTCAGGTAGTACTCCGGCAGGCGGGTGATCTCGGCGAACAGCTCGGAGCCGCGCTCGTCGTAGAACCACTTCGGCGGCAGCTGCTTCGGCTCGCGGGTCAGTCCCGTGACGACGTCTTGGAGCAGCGCGCGCCGTCGGTCCTCGGGGACGAGCAGCACCTCCACGTCCACGGAGGGCGCCAGGCGGCTCATGCGTTCCTCGCGGTACGGAACCCGGCGAAGATCTGGCGCCGGACCGGGAAGTCCCAGTTGCGGAAGGTGATCCGGACGGCGGCCGGATGGGTCGCCCAGGAGCCGCCGCGCAGCACCTTGTACTCGCCCCCGAAGAAGACCTCCGAGTACTCGGCGTACGGGAACGCCTCGAAGCCCGGATAGGGGCCGAAGTCGCTCGACGTCCACTCCCAGACGTCTCCGAGGAGCTGCTGGACCCCCCAGTCGCTCGCGCTCTCGGGCTGGGAGCCCGCAGGGGCCGGCCCGAAACGCCGGGCGAGGTTCCCCGGCCGGGCGCCCTGGGCGGCCTTCTCCCACTCGGCCTCGGTGGGCAGCCGGCGGCCGGCCCAGCGGGCGAACGCATCCGCCTGGTGCCACGAGACGTGCTGGACGGGCTCGTCCAGCGGCAGCGGCTCACGGCGGCCGAGCCGCGTGCGCGACCACGAGCCGTCGCTCTCCCGGCTCCAGAACTGGGGCGCCTCGCCGCCGTCCGCGACGAACGCGAGGTAGGCGCCGTTCGTGACCGGCACCGTGTCGATCCAGAAGGCGGGCAGATCCACCTCGTGCTGCGACCGCTCGTTGTCGTAGGCGCGCGACCGGTTCTCGGTGCCCAGCGCGAACGGGCCTCCCTCGATGCGGCGCTCCGGGGCCCCGAGCGGTGCGGGCGGCTGCGCGGGAGGGTCGTCGAACGGGTACTCCGCGTCGCGCAGGTTGAGCGTCGCGAGCATCGTCTCGACGTGCTGGTGCTCGTGCTGCGCGACCATCGCGAACACGTAGCCGTCGCGCAGGAGGGCGTCGGCCGGATCGAGCTCGACTCGCTCGAGCACGGCCAGGGTGCGCTCGCGGACGCGGACGACATAGTCGCGCGCCTCGGCGGGCGTCAGCAGCGGCAGCTCGGCGCGCTCGGCCCGGCCGTGGCGGAAGGCGTCGTAGAGCTCGTCCCGGTCGAGCAGCGGCGACTCGCCCCCGACGCGCCGGACGAGCCAGAGCTCCTCGAAGAAGCCGATGTGCGCGAGGTCCCAGACGAGCGGGGACATCAGCGGCGAGTGCTGGCGGACGAGATCCTCGTCGGGCACGGGCTCGAGCAGCGCGAGCGTCCGCGCCCGAGCTTCGGCGAGGCCGGCGGCGAGACTGGCCCTCAGCGCGGGAGGATCGAGGAGAGCGGGGTAGCGTCGCTCCACCGTCGTCATCTTCTCAAACGGTCCCAAGGCTTCTGCAAACGTTTCGCCCGTGCGCGGCATTCTCGTCACCTGTCCGCAGGAGCGCGACCGCCGTGAGGTTGCGGCCGCCGGGCTCGCCGCGCGCTTCGCCGGGCTGGACCTCGACGCGGTCGAACGCTTCGATGCGGAGGCGCTCGTGGCGGAGCTCGCGGCGCTGCCCGCGGAGGGCGCCGTGGGCACGAAGGACCGCTCCGCCCTCGTCGCGGCGCTCGTGGCCGAGCGGCGCGGCCTGCCGGGCCCGAGCCCTGCCGCGCTCGTCCGCTGCCAGCACAAGCCCACGGCGCGCGCGATCGGGCAGGAGGTGGTGCCGGAGGCGACGCCGGCGTTCGGGGACGTCGAGCCCGCCTTCGTCAAGCCCGCGGTGGGGCGGCTCTCGCAGGCGTACGACGACGCCTACGTGCAGGGCTGGCTCGAGCTCGCGCGCCTCGCGGGGTTCGAGGGCGAGGTCGGCCTGATCGGCGAGGAGGTGCTGACGGGCGCCGAGGTGACGCTCGAGGGCTACGTCCACGGCGGGCGGGTGACGACGATCGGGCTCACAGACTCTTTGATGTATCCGGGCACGAAGAGCTTCGAGTCCTTCGCGTACCCGTCTTCCCTGGCGGACGAGCGTCGGGACGAGCTGCACGGCATCGCCGCGCGGCTGCTGCCCGCGCTCGGCTTCGACGGCGGCTTCTTCAACGTGGAGTTCTTCGTCCCCGAGAGCGGGCCGGCGAAGGTGACCGAGGTGAACGGGCGCATCGCCTCCCAGTTCGCGCCGCTCTACCGGGCGGTTCACGGGCGCTCGAGCTACGAGGCGCTGTTCGAGCTCGCCCTCGGCCGCGATCCCGCGTGGGAGACGCCCCGCCCCGACGGCGTCGCCGTCAGCTACGTGCTCCGCGCGTTCGAGGACGCGCTGGTCGAGGCCGTCCCCGAGCCCGAGGACGGGCTCGAGATGCTCGTCCGCCCGGGCCTGCGGCTGTCCGAGCAGCCGGGCGCGAACGACCCGGCGAGCTACCGGCTCGCGATCCTCGTCGGCACCGGCGAGACGCGCGAGGAGGCGGTCACTCGGTGCCGAGAGCGGGCTCGGGCGCTGCCGTTCGCTCTTCGCCCCTAGCCTCGCGGTTCGAGACGGCCAGCCCGAGCGCGGCGCCCGCGAAGGCGAGCCCGACCGCGACGAGCATCCCGATCCGGAAGGCGTGGATCGAGTCGGCGCGCAGCAGCGGGTCAGCCTGGTTCTTGGCGAGCGGCACGGCACCCTCGTGGCCGAAGACGACGGCGATCACGGCCCCGATCACCGCCACCGAGATCAGGCTCCCGAGCCGCGACACCGTCGAGTTGACGCCGGACGCGATCCCCGCGTGCTCCTCGGGGGCGGCCTTGAGCGCGGTCGCCGTGATCGGCGCGACGAGCGCGGCGAGCCCGACGGAGAAGAGCGCGATCGCCGGGATCCCGAACGTCCAGAGGTCGCTCCGCTCCTCCACGAGCAGGAAGACGAGCGTGCCCGCGCCGAGCAGCGCCGGCGCGGCGGTGAGGAAGAGCCGCGGCCCGTAGCGGTCGGAGAGCCCGCCGAAACGCGCGGCGAGCAGGATCAGCGCGGCGCTGGGCGGAATGTTGAGCAGGCCCGCCTCGAAGGCGGAGAAGCCGAGGAACTGCACGTAGATCGTGAAGTAGACGAAGAAGCCGTAGAGCGAGGCGTAGACGAGGAACGTCTCCGCATTGACGACCGCGAAGTTGCGGCGCCGGAAGAGCGGCAGCGGCAGCATCGGCTCGGCGGCGCGGAGCTCGACGAGGACGAAGAGCGCCAGCACAGGCCCGGCGATGCCGAGCGCCCACCACTGCTGCTCGACGATCGCGTAGGTCAGCGAGCCGAAGCCCCCGGCCGCGAGCACGGCTCCCGGGACGTCAAGCCGGCCGACGCGGACGGCGATCTTCTCCTCGCACCGGCCACGCTCCGCGAGCACGAGCGTGAGCGCAGCCAGAGGCAGGTTGAGGTAGAAGATCCAGCGCCACGAGACCCACTCGACGAGCGCGCCGCCGCCGATCGGCCCGCCGATGGTCGCGAAACTCGTGAACGCCGTCCAGAGGCCGATCGCCTTGCCCGCGTCCTTCCCGTAGGTGGCGCGCAGGAGGGCGAGCGAGTTCGTCGTCAGGAACGCGCCGCCGATCCCCTGGAGCGCGCGGGCAGCGATCAGGAGCGCGCCGTCGGGCGCCGCGCCCGCCAGCGCCGCGGCCAGCGCGAAGGCGACGACGCCGGCCGAGAAGGCCTTGCGCCGGCCGTAGCGGTCGCCGACCGCGCCGCCGGTCAGGTAGAGGGCGGCGAGGGTCAGCGAGTAGGCGAGGAAGATCCACTGCTGGCCGGCCAGGCCGAGGTCGAGCTCGCGCTCGATCGTCGGCAGGGCGACGATCACCACGGTGGTGTCGATGAACGCGAGCGACGAGCCGAGAATCGTCGCCGCCAGCGTCAGCTGCTGGCGCGTCACGCGCCGGACTATACGACGGTCGGCGCCGGGCGCCTACCTACGCCGAGCGGCGAAGCCTCCGCGTCGGCTTGGGCGGCGCGACCTGCGCCAGCACGGTCTCGAGCAGGTGGAAGGAGTGGAGCACGTGCTCGCGGGCGAGCAGGCGTGCCGCGGCCCCGCTGCCGGCGCGCAGCGCCTCGATGATCGCCTGGTGCTGGCGCACGTTCGCCTCGTAGAGCTCGTCGATCCCCGAGCCGCCCGTGCCCCAGACGGCGTGGCCGGAGAAGGTGCGGCGCGCGCTCTTCGCGAGCCGCTCGACCATCGGCGACTCGGCCACGCGGTAGATGACGTCGTGGAAGCCGTGGTTCGCGCCGACCCACTCGCGCGTCAGCGTCTGCCGGTTCTTGCCGTCGGGCCGCAGCAGCTGAGCGGTCAGCACGGCGAAGCGCTTCTCGGCCGCGTCCAGCTCGGCCAGATCGGCGTCCGTCAGCTTCGGCGCGGCGAGCGCC
The DNA here is from genome assembly GCA_040905885.1 of Gaiellaceae bacterium. Taxonomy (GTDB): domain Bacteria; phylum Actinomycetota; class Thermoleophilia; order Gaiellales; family Gaiellaceae; genus JACVRU01. The sequence goes on from JBBDQR010000028.1 coordinate 21,253, forward strand.
GTCGCCAGCGACTCGAGCTCGGCGCGGACGAGGAACGCCTCGTAGAGCTCGTCGCGCGAGAGCGTGCGGACGCGCACGCCGCGGTTCGGCTCGAACGACACGAGCCCGCGGGCGGCGAGCTGCCGCAGCGCCTCGCGCACCGGCGTGCGGCTGACGGCGAAGCGCTCCGAGAGGTGCTCCTGGCGGAGCACGGTGCCCGGCGCGAGCTCGCCGGTGACGATCTCCCGCTCGAGCTCGAGCGCGATCTCGTCGGCCTTCGTGGAGTCGGTCGTCACCCCAGTCGATCGTACGCCACGAGCGTGAGGAACTCGACGAGCTCGTCGGAGAGCGCGACCTGCTCGAAGACCTCGCAGGCCTCGGCGTGCTCACCGCGCAGCTCGTCCACGTCGCGCCGCACGTCGTCCGCCGCGAAGCGGCCCGCCCGCACCCACTGCCAGACCTGGGAGCGGGAGATCTCTGCAGTCGCCGCGTCCTCCATCAGGTTGTCGATCGCCGCCGCGCCGGTGCCCGCGAGCCAGGCCGCGAGGTAGCGGACGCCGACGGAGACATTCGTCCGCAGCCCCTCCTCCGTGATCTCTCCGTCCGGCACGCGGAAGTCGAGGAGGTCCTCGCGGCCCACGGAGACGTCCTCGCGCAGCCGGTCGAGCTGGTTCGGCCTGTCGAACTCCGCCGCCGCCACCTCGACCAGGTCGGGATGCGCCACCCAGGTGCCGTCGAAGCCGTCGCCGGACTCGCGCTGCTTGTCCTCCCGCACCTTCGCCAGTGCCCGCTCGTTCACCTCGGGGTCCCGCCGCGAGGGGATGAACGCCGCCATGCCGCCGATCGCATGCGCGCCGCGCCGGTGGGACGTCTGCACGAGCAGCTGCGTGTACGCCCGCATGAACGGCACGGTCATCGTCACCTGCGCCCGGTCCGGCAGCACGTCATCCGGGAACCGCTTGATCACGCTGAAGATGTAGTCCCAGCGGCCCGCGTTCAGCCCCGCGGAGTGCTCGCGGAGCTCGTGGAGGATCGCCTCCATCTCGAAGGCGGCCAGGATCGTCTCGATCAGCACCGTCGCCCGGATCGAGCCGCGCGGGACGCCGAGCTCGTCCTGGGCGAGCAGGAAGGCGTCGTTCCAGAGGCGCGCCTCGACGTGCGACTCGAGCTTCGGCAGGTAGAAGTACGGCCCCGTCCCTCGCTCGAGCTGCTCGCGGGCGTTGTGGAAGAAGACGAGCCCGAAGTCGAACAGGCTCGCCGAGACGGGCTCGCCGTCGACCTCGAGGTTCCGCTCGACGAGGTGCCAGCCGCGGGGCCGGATCACGAGCGTCGCGATCTGCTCGTTGAGCCGGTACGACTTCTCGCCGGCGTCGAGCGCGATCGTCCGCCGGACGGCGTCGCGGACGTTCTCCTGACCCTCGACGACGTTGGCCCAGGTGGGCGAGCAGGCGTCCTCGAAGTCGGCCATGAACACCTGCGCGCCCGAGTTGAGCGCGTTGATCATCATCTTGCGGTCGACCGGGCCGGTGATCTCGACGCGGCGGTCTCGAAGATCGGCCGGCGCCTCCGCCACGCGCCAGTCGCCGGGCGCCTCGACGAGCCCCGGCCCCTCGCCCGCGAGCAGTGCCGCGTGGCGCTCCCGGCGGCGCTCCAGCAGCTCGAGCCGTCTCGGGTTCAGCTCCCGGTGGAGGCGCTCGACGAACGCGAGCGCCTCCCGCGAGAGAACCTCCTCGCTCATGTCCCGCTCCGGCGCCGGC
>JBBDQR010000028.1:22998-52416 GCA_040905885.1 Gaiellaceae bacterium
CCCCCCCCTTCGCTCTCGTTCGCCTCCGTCGAGCCTACGGCGAATGGAACTGCGCCTCCTCGGTCGAGCCGACGAGCGCCAGCGTCGAGCTCTCGCCGCCGCTGACCGCCTGGACGACCCGGTCGAAGTAGCCGGCGCCGACCTCGCGCTGATGCCGCGTCGCCGTGTAGCCGTCCTCCTCGAGCTCGAACTCGCGCTCCTGGAGGCGGACGTAGGCGGGCATGCCCTCGGCAGCGTAACCGGCGGCCAGCTCGAACATGGACGCGTTCAGGGAGTGGAAGCCGGCCAGGGTGATGAACTGGAACCGGTAGCCGAGCGCCCCGAGCTCGTGTTGGAATCGTGCGATCTCGTCGTCGGAGAGGTGCTTGCGCCAGTTGAACGACGGCGAGCAATTGTAGGCCAGCAGCTTGCCCGGATACCGGTCGTGGATCGCCTCCGCGAAGGCGCGCGCCTCCTCCAGGTCCGGCGTCGACGTCTCGAACCAGAGCACGTCGGCGTAGGGCGCGTACGCCAGCGACCGGGCGATCGGCGCCTCCAGGCCGTCGCGGACGCGGAAGAAGCCCTCGGGCGTCCGCTCGCCGGTGAGGAACTCGGCGTCGTACCGGTCGGCGTCGCTGGTCAGCAGCGTCGCGCTGAGCGCGTCGGTGCGGGCGACGACCACCGTCGGCACGCCGGCGACGTCGGCCGCGAGCCTGGCCGCGTTCAGTGTCTTGACGAACTGGCTCGTCGGCACGAGCACCTTGCCGCCCAGGTGGCCGCACTTCTTCTCCGCGGCGAGCTGGTCCTCGTAGTGGACGCCCGCGGCGCCCGCCTCGACCATCGCCTTCATCAGCTCGAACGCGTTCAGGCAGCCGCCGAACCCGGCCTCCGCGTCCGCCACGATCGGCAGCAGCCAGTCGATCGAGTCGTCGCTCTCCGAGCAGGCGATCTGGTCGGCCCGCAGCAGCGCGTTGTTCAGCCGGCGGACGAGCGCGGGCGCGCTGTTCGCCGGGTAGAGGCTCTGGTCGGGATAGGTCGCTCCCGCGAGGTTGGCGTCGGCCGCGACCTGCCAGCCGGAGAGGTAGATCGCCTTCAGACCCGCCTTCACCATCTGCACGGCCTGGCCGCCGGTCATCGCGCCGAGCGCGGCGACGTACGGCTCCTCGGCGAGCAGCCGCCAGAGGCGCTCCGCGCCGAGCCGTGCCAGGGTGTGCTCGACCCGCACCGTCCCGCGCAGCCGGACGACGTCCTCGCCCGCGTACGTGCGCTCGACTCCCCGCCACCGCTCGGAGGTCTCCCACTCGCGTTCGAGCAGCTCCGCCTCCCCGATCGCCCGCTTGCCATTCCTCCCCCAGAAAGTGCTTCGCATTTCCTGGGGGCCCTTGTGGTTCGTGTTCACGCTCTCCTCCTGGTCGCTGAAGGGGTTTCGGATCCTAGATTGCCGGGTTTTGCCCTGTCAAACCCTGATACGGCTCATCTCGGATCCAGGATGGCGGCGCAAGCGTGCCAGAGCGACCGGACGGACGAGGTCGCTAGTGGCCGAGCTCGGCGAGCAGCGGGCCGGTGTCGAGCGGGTCGAAGCCGATCCGGCCGGCGATTTCCTCGCTCGACGGCCGCGTCCCCTCGCGGAACAGCGCCCGCAACCGCTCACCGGTCTCCGGCCGCCGCCACCAGTCCTCCCCCACCTCGCTCAGCAGATGCTCGCGCAGCTGCGCCGAGCGGATCCAGGCGCGGAGGTAGTCGGCCGAGTAGAAGCCGGAATCCATGTCCGACAGGTACGCGTCGCGCCGGTACCTGACCCCGGTCGCCCCCTCGAGCTTCTCCGAGTAGCCCTCCGGGCTCGCGCCCTGCTCCGCGAAGCGGCCCCAGAAGGCGAGCTCGTACTGGAGCTTCGCCGTGTAGCGCCGGTAGAGCAGCGCCTCGAGAAAGGTCGTCGCCTCGGCGTTCTCCGCCGCCTCGGCGCCGGACAGGCCGAAATGCTCCGCGTGCCACGCGGGCTCGCGTGAGATCGCCTCGAGGATGTACGAGTAGATCTCCGTCAGCGCGTGGTCGCGCGCGAGCCGCCGGTACGTGTACGGCAGCGCCGGGTCGCAGCCGGCGTAGTGGAGCGCATGGCCGGCTTCGTGCAGGAAGGCCTGGTAGTCGTGGAGCCCGCCCTGGGCCCGCGTGATCAGGTGGACGACCTTCGGCGGGTCGGAGGCGATCACGCATGCGCGCGGGCTCTTCTGCGGCCGGTCGTCGAGGTCGAGGCGGATGTTCGGCTCCTGCTCGACGTCGAACCCGAGCGCCTGCAGCGTCGTCAGGCAGACATCCAGGGCCCGCTCCTGCGTGTAGATCGGTGCGAGCGGCGAGAGCCGGCGCATGTAGGCCACGTGGCTCGACGTGGGGACGTCCGGACGGTCGGCGCCGAGTAGCCGGTCGAACCACTTCCCGCGGAGCTGCTCCCACCGCTCGGTGAAGGCCTCGCTCGCCGCCGCGAGCGCGCGCTCGAGCTCCCGCAGGGAGATGCCCTTCTGCTCCTCGTTCCGCCGCACGGGATCAGGCTCGCCCGTGAGCTCGGCCTCGAGCTCCTCGCCGGCCTGGAGCAGCGCGATCCGCTCGGGGTTGAACCGCGCGTTCGCCTCGCCGTGGAGATCGCCGAGCTCCTCGCGATCGCCGTACTCGTCGAGGACCGCGAGCCGGGCCTGGGCCGAGCGCAGCGGCAGCTCCTCGCCGCGCCACGTGACGCGCGCCGCGAGAATGGCGTTCTCGAGGGCGTCGTCCTGCTCGACGAGCTCCGCCGCGACGATGCCGCCCTCGCAGGCATGCCGGAGCCGCGCCAGCCGCTCGCGCGCGTCCCCCTCCGCCTCCTCCTCGGCGCCTCGCAGCGCCTCGATCTGCTCCCGCGTGAACAGCTCCGCGTACCGCGCGACGATCGCCGCCTGCTCGGAGATCTCCTTCTCGCCGACGCGCACGGCGCGGCCCTCCTCCGAGCGCTCGAACAGGTAGCGCTGGAGGGCGCTCTCGTACTCGGCAGGGCTCCGGACCGCGGTGGTGCTCACGCTCGGCTGGAGCCTAGCGTTCCGCGGCGAGCAGCCGGACGGTGTCGCGGAGCTCGTCGATCGTGAACGGCTTCGGGATCAGCGCGTCCGCCCCGGCGCGGAGCAGGTCGTCCCGGTCGGCGGTGCCGGTAAGGAGCGCGATCGGCAGCTCGGGCCGCGAGGCGCGCAACTCGGCGAGCAGATCGCGCCCGTCGCCGCCCGCGACGTGGACGTCCAGGATGACGACGTCGGGCCGCCGCTCGGCGATCGCGGCGCGGGCCTCGGCGAGCGTCCCGGCCTCGTGGACCTCGTGGCCGTCCAGCTGGAGGTTGACCCGGCAGAGCAGCCGGATCGACGGGTCGTCGTCGACCACGAGGACGGTGACCTGGGCGCCCACCGCGGGCGAGTCTATTCGGCATCGGAGGCGCGCCGGCGTAACCGCGCGCGTCAGCCGCTCGTTTACGCATTGAAAATGAGGAACGTCCCGGCCCCCGACACACCTCCTCCCGGCCGGCTCCCCCGGCCGACGGAGCAGTTCCGCCGGCGGGCCTGGCTCGTCTTCCAGCGGGCGCTCGACCCGCTCGGCCGACCTAGGCCGCTGCGGCCTCCGCGGCGCGCAGCCGGCGGAGCGACACGTCCTTTCCCAGCAGCTCGAGACTCTCGAAGAGACCGGGAGAGACGGTCGAGCCGGTGACGGCCACACGGATGGGCTGGAAGGCCTTCCGCGGCGGCAGCTCGAGGCGCTCGGCCAGCTCCCGCAGCGCCGACTCGATCCGGTCGGCGGTGAAGGGCTCGACGGCCTCCAGCGCCTCGCGGGCCGCCGCGACCACCGGGCCGTCGACGCCCCCCGGCGCGGGCTCCTCGAAGAGGAAGCCGGCGAAGCCGGGGAACTGGCCGAGCCGCGAGATCTTCTCCTGGACGAGCGGAGCAGCCGCGCGCACCGTCCCCTCGTCCCAGTCGAGCCCCTGCTCGCGGACGTAGGCGACGAGCCGGTCCGCGTACTCGCCGGGCGGCAGCGCGCGCAGGTGGACGCCGTTGAAGTGCTCGAGCTTCTGGTAGTCGAAGGTCGCCGGGCTGCCTCCGAGCCGGTCCAGCGTGAACCGCTCGACGAGCTCGTCGACGGTCATGATCTCCGTCTTCTCGTCGTAGCTCCAGCCGAGCAGCGCGAGGTAGTTGACCAGCGCCTCCGGGACGTAGCCCTCCGCGCGGAACTCCTGGACGCCGACCGCTCCGTGCCGCTTGGAGAGCTTGGCCCCGTCCGGCCCGAGCACCATGCCGACGTGCCCGTAGGCGGGCAGCGGCGCGCCGAGCGCCTCGAGGATCCGGATCTGCTTCGGCGTGTTGGAGATGTGGTCGTCGGCGCGCAGGACGTGGGTGATCCCGTCCAGCCAGTCCTCGACCGGCGAGGCGAAGTTGTAGGTCGGGCGGCCGTCCGAGCGGATCGCGACGAGGTCGTCGAGCTCCTCGTTCGCCCACTCGATGCGGCCGCGGACGAGGTCGTCCCAGGCGGTGACGCCCTCATCGGGCATGCGGATCCGGATCGCGCCCTCGTCCTCGTACGCCTTGCCCTCGTCGAGCAGCCGCCGCGCCTCATGCTGGCAGCGCTCCATCCGGTCGAGCTGGAACGTGACCTCCCCGTCCCAGTGCAGGCCGAGCCAGCGGAACGACTCGAGTATCTGCTCGGTCGCCTCCGCGACCTCCCGGCTCGTGTCCGTGTTCTCGATCCGGAGGCGGAACTCGCCGCCCTCGTGCCGGGCGAAGAGCCAGTTGTAGAGCGCCGTCCGCACCCCTCCGATGTGGAGGAGACCGGTCGGGCTGGGGGCGAACCGGACGACGACGGACACGCGGGTAGGTTATCCCCGTGCTCGTCGGCGCCCATTGCTCGGGCGGAGTGAAGGGGGCCCTCGACCGGGCGGCCGAGATCGGCGCCGACGCCGTCCAGCTCTTCGTCCAGAGCCCGCGCGCGTGGCGCTTCCCCGAGCACGACCCGGCCGTGCTCGACCGCTTCCGCGAGCGGCGCGAGGAGCTGGGGATCGGCGCCGTCTTCGTCCACTCGCTCTACCTCGTCAACCTGGCGAGCCCGAAGGACGACTTCTACGAGAAGAGCGTCTCCGTGATGCGCTCGACCATGGAGACGGCCAGCGCGATCGACGCGGACGGCGTCGTCTTCCACCTCGGCTCCCATCTCGGCTCGGGGTTCGAGGCAGGGCTCGAGCGAGCCGTCCCGGCGCTGGAGCAGGTCGCCGAGCTCTGCTCGGAGCGGACGTGGCTGCTGGTGGAGAACTCAGCCGGCGCGGGCGGGACGGTCGGACGCTCCGTCGAGGAGCTGGCGACGATCGTCGACCGGCTGCGGCACCCGCGGCTCGGCATCTGCCTCGACACGTGCCACCTCTGGGTGTCCGGCTACGACGTCACCGACCCGGACGCCGTCGACCGACTCGTCGAGGAGGTGGACGCGACGATCGGGCTCGACCGGCTGCGCCTGCTGCACGTCAACGATGCGGCCGCCCCGCTCGGCTCGAATCGGGACCGGCACGCGAACATCGGCGAGGGGCTGCTCGGCGACGAGCTCGCCGTCGTGCTCGGCCACCCCGCGCTCCGCGACCTCCCCGCCGTGCTCGAGGTTCCCGGTCGCGACAACCACGGCCCCGACGCGGCCGAGGTGCAGAAGCTCAGAGACCTTGCGAGACGCGCGCGAAGACGCCGCTGAGTCCCGACCCGCTCGGACGGCCGAGATCGATGCGGCGAAGCCGCGCATCTCGGCCGTCACGAGGCGTCCCTCCTTCGTCGAAACGTGACTGCCCGGAGCGCCCGGGCGCGAAGCGCCCGCACGCGGAGGGCTTCCCTCGCTACGAAGAGGTGCTCCGAGGCCTGCGGGAGACCGCGCTCTCCCGCAAGCTAAGCCCAGCTTGTCCAACGGCCACCCCGCGGTAAGCCGAAGGCTTTTCCGCGGAGGAACCGTCAGGTTCTGATGCGAGCGAAGACGCGGAAGGTCGGGCTCCCGACCGGCAGCTCGTGGAACTCCGGGTTGACGCAGCCGAGCTCGCCGCCCCGGTGCTCGTAGCAGCGCTCGACCTCCGTCCGGCACATCGGCAGCGGCTTGCGGCTCGCCTTGATCGCGCCGAAGCCCCCGCGGGTCGCCTCGGCGGCACGGAGCAGGTCGACGTCGATCTCGACGGAAAAGACCTTCTGCATGCAGCCGACGTACGTGTGGCCGAACTCCTCGTAGGCGTACACGAACGGACAGGCGCGCTCGAGGCACGCGGACGGGTAGACGACCTTGTCGCAGTGGACCTCGCAGCGGCGGCAGTCGACCTCGTCCTGCGGTCTGAGCGGGATCTCCGCGGCGGCCTGCCGGACTTCCTGCATGTTGGGATTGTGTAAGCGCTCGTCCACGGCCGCAAGACTTGACAAGTCGCGGGAGCCGCGCTATCGCGCCCCGCTCACTCGAAGAAGGTCAGGGTCGCGAGGATGACGAAGAGGCCGATCAGCGCCCACCCCTCGAACATGCCCGCTTCGCCGTCTCCCGTCACCTGCCAGACGGCGATCGCCATGATCGCCAGCGCGCCGATGTAGACCGGGCCGATCACGAAGGTGAGCGGCTCCGCGAACAAGAGGGAGATCAGCACCAGCACGGGGAAGAGGAAGACGGCGATCTGCGCGACCGAGTTCTTGACGACCGAGATCGCGAGGTCGCTCTTGCCCTTGGCGGCGAGGATGATCCCGACGACGTTCTCGACCGCGTTGCCCGCGATGGCGACGATCACGAGCCCCGTGAACGCGCGGGAGATGCCGAGGCGGTCGATCGAAGGGGCGAGCGCGTCCACGAACCACTCCGAGACGAATGCGGCCGCCACGCCGCCGACCGCGAGGAGCGTGATCCCGAACCAGAGCGGGACCCGTGGTGCGAAGGGCTCCAGCTGCTCCCGGCCGCGCAGGTAGCCGAGCAGGAAGGTGAAGTAGACGATCAGGAGGACGACCGCCCCGATCGCGGAGATCGTGACGACGTGCTCGCTCGCCCGGTCGCCGACCTGGTCGGAGGCGCCCAGCAGGACGATGATGAACACGGCCAGCAGGAGCAGCGTCGCCGTGTCGTTCGGGAGTCGCGGGTTGAAGCGCATGATCCCGTCCTCGGCCCTCCACGCGCCCGCGACGATGACGAGCCCCAGCACGAGCAGCGCGTTCGCGAAGATCGAGCCGAGGATCGCGAAGCGGGCGACGACCAACTCCCCCGCCGAGAGCGCGAAGATGACGATGAAGAGCTCCGGCAGGTTCCCGAGCGTCGACTGAAGGAAGCCCGTCGCCGCGGCGCCCATGCGCTCGCCCACGACCTCGGTGCCGAAGGAGACGATCCAGGCGACGCCCGCGAGCGAGACGATCGAGGCGAGGAAGATCGCCAGCGGGTCGGCGTGCGTGAACTCGAGGACGGCCGTGACGGCGGTGGCGAGCGCGACTCCGACGAGCAGGAGGCGCTCGAGGAGGCTGATCTCGCCGAGCACCGGCGGATTATGCGCTCCCGGACCATTTCGCTACGCTGGAAGCGCCCCCATGGAAGACCTCGCAACCACTGCGACCCAGCCCGCGCGGACCGACCCCGACGACGCCGTCGTCGTCTCGGCGCGCGACGTGACGCGGGTCTACGGCGAGGGTGAGACGGCCGTCCACGCGCTCCGCGGCGTCACGCTGGACGTCGAGCGCGGGAAGCTCACGGCGATCATGGGGCCGTCCGGGTCCGGCAAGTCGACGCTGATGCACATCCTCGCCGCGCTCGACCGGCCGACCACGGGCATCGTGACGATCGCGGGCACGCAGCTCGGCGAGCTCGGCGACACGGCGGTCACGAAGCTGCGCCGGCAGCACATCGGGTTCGTCTTCCAGTTCTTCAACCTGCTGCCGATGCTGACCGCCGAGGAGAACGTCGTCCTGCCGCTGCGGCTCGCGGGCGAGAAGCCGGAGCAGCCCTTCTTCGACGACCTGATGGAGAAGGTCGGCCTCCGGGACCGGCGGAGTCACCGGCCGTCCGAGCTGTCCGGCGGGCAGCAGCAGCGCGTCGCGATCGCGCGCGCGCTCGTCACGCGGCCAACGGTGGTCTTCGCGGATGAGCCGACCGGCAACCTCGACTCGAAGACCGGCGGCGAGATCCTCGAGCTGCTGCGCGCCTCGGTCCACGACTACGGGCAGACGCTCGTCATGGTCACGCACGAGGCGCGCGCCGCCGCTCAGGCCGACCGCGTGCTCTTCCTCGCCGACGGCGAGATCGTCAAGGACCTCGGGCGCGCCGACGAGCAGGAGCTGCTCGCGGCCGTCCAAGAGACCATCCTGGCGTGACGTCCCCACGAAAACCTGCGGTTTCCGTGGGGGCCCCAAGACCATGATTCGAGTCGCTTTGAGAGGTCTTGCCGGACGGAAGTTCCGGGCGGTGCTGACCGCGCTCGCGATCGTCCTCGGCGTCGCGATGGTGAGCGGCACCTACGTCCTCACCGACACGATCGACAAGGCTTTCACCACGATCTTCGAGGAGTCGTACGCCGGCACCGACGCGATCGTCACCGGCAAGGGGGCCGACATCACCTTCCAGGGCGCGAGCGCCGAGACCCCGCCCGTCCCCGTCTCGCTCCTCCAGACCGTGCGCGGCGTCGAGGGCGTCGAGCTCGCGACCGGGTCGATCGTGGACGCGCTCGCGACGAAGATCCTCGACGACGAGGGCAAGGCGATCGACACGGCCGGCGCGCCCTCGCTCGGCTTCGGGATCGACGTGTCTCCCGAGCTGGCCCGCTTCAACCCGCTCAACCTGCTCGAGGGCCGCTGGCCCCGGGGCGCGAGCGAGGTCGTGATCGACGAGGGGACCGCCGGCCGGCAGGACTACCGCGTCGGCGACCGGATCGGCATCGCGACCCTCCAGCCGGCGCGGCAGTTCGAGCTCGTCGGCATCGCCAGCTACGGCAGCGTCCAGTCGCTCGGGACGGCGACCTTCGCGGTCTTCGACATCCCGACGGCGCAGGACCTGCTCGACCGCGAGGGCCAGTTCGACGCGATCTCCGCCGCGGCGAGGCCGGGCGTCGCGCCCGAGGAGCTCGTCGCCCAGCTGAAGGCGGCTCTGCCGTCCACGGTCGCGGTCCAGACGGGCACCCAGCAGGCCCAGGACGACAGCGACGAGATCTCGGAGTTCACGAAGTTCATCCGCTACTTCCTGCTCGCGTTCGGCGGGATCGCGCTCTTCGTGGGCGCGTTCGTCATCTTCAACACGCTCTCGATCACGGTCGCGCAGCGGACGCGCGAGTTCGCGACCCTCCGGACGATCGGCGCCTCGCGGCGCCAGCTGCTCGGCTCGGTGATCGTCGAGGCGCTCGTGATCGGGGTCCTCGCCTCGGTGTCGGGGCTCTTCCTCGGCTTCGCGCTCGCGCGCGGCCTCCAGGCCCTCTTCGTGGCGCTCGAGCTCGACCTGCCGACGACCTCGGCCGTCTACGCGCCGCGCACGATCGTCGTCGCGCTGCTGATCGGCATCGTCGTGACGCTGCTCGCCGGCGTCTTCCCGGCCGTCAGGGCGACGCGCGTGCCGCCGATCGCCGCCGTCCGGGAAGGCGCGACGCTGCCGCACGGCCGGCTCGCCCCGTACGTCCCGTACATCGCCGCGGTGACCGTCGCGATCGCGGTCGGGCTGCTCGCCTGGGCCATGTTCGCCGGCGACCTCGGCACGGGGCCGCGGCTGCTCGGGATCGCGGTGGGCGTGCTCGGTCTGTTCGTGGGCGTGGCGATGCTCTCGCCGAAGGCGGTGCCCCCGGTCGCGCGGCTCGTCGGGTATCCGTCCGCGCGTTGGGGCGGCGCGGCGGGCGCGCTCGCGCGAGGAAACGCCCTGCGGAATCCCGGCCGCACGGCCTCCACCGCCGCGGCGTTGATGATCGGGCTCGCGCTCGTGACGTTCATCGCCGTCCTCTCGGCCGGGATGAAGGCGTCGAACCGCGACGCGATCGAGTCGCAGGTGATCGCGGACTACGTCGTCACCTCGCAGAGCGGCTTCCAGCCGTTCGTCGCGGCGGCCGGCGACGCTGCGCGGAGCGCCCCCGAGGCGCAGCTCGTCAGCGACGTCCGCTCCGACCTCGCCAGGGCCGCGGGCGAGAGCAGCTATCTGACGGGGATCGAGGCGGGGTCGATCACGGCCGCGTACCGCTTCCACTGGCACCGCGGCTCGGACGCCGTCCTCGGACAGCTGGGCCGGGACGGGGCGATCGTCGCCAAGGACTTCGCGGAGAAGCACGACCTCGAGCTCGGCAGCCCGCTCCAGGTGCTCGTGCCGAGCGGGGAGCGCCGCGAGTTCGTCGTGCGCGGCGTCTACGAGCCGCCGCCGTTCTACCCGATCCTCGGCACCGTCAGCGTCGCGAAGTCGACCTTCGACGACCTCTACGAGCGCCCCCGCAACCAGTTCACGTTCGTGAACGTGCCGGGCGACCCGTCGCCTGAGGCGCAGGCGGGGCTCGAGCGGGCGCTCGCGGACTTCCCCGACGCCAAGGTGCAGACGCGCGCCGCGTGGATCGACCAGCAGGACGCCGACTTCAACCAGTTCCTGATCATGCTCTACGTGCTGCTCGCGCTCTCCGTGATCGTCAGCCTCTTCGGGATGGTGAACACGCTCGTGCTGAGCGTCTTCGAGCGGACGCGGGAGCTGGGGATGCTGCGCGCCGTCGGCATGACCCGCCGGCAGGTGCGGCGGATGATCCGCCATGAGAGCGTGATCACCGCGCTGATCGGAGCCGCGCTCGGCCTCCCGCTCGGGATCTTCCTCGCCGTGCTCGTCACGAGGGCGCTGTCGCAGTTCGACGTCCAGTTCTCGCTCCCCGTCGACCGGCTGATCGTCTTCGCCGTCGTCGCCGTCATCGCCGGCGTGCTCGCCGCGATCGCGCCCGCCCGTCGCGCCTCGCGCCTGCGGATCCTGGAAGCCCTCCAGTACGAGTAGGCGCCCGCCGCGGGCACGCGGCACGTTTGCGCCGCTCCCGACCGGGACGAAGATCGAGGTCGTCCGCGTGGACGACCAGTTTGTCTACGTGGTCCCCCGGTAGGCGGCGCTACTTGATGTCGATGTCGACGCCGAGCAGGATCAGCGGCCAGATCAGCACCGCGATCACGGCCTCGAGCACCCGCTTGAGCGTGCCCAGGCTGTCGAAGTAGTCGTTGACCGCGGCGACGACGACGCCGACGATCAGGTAGAGCAGGCCGAGGCCGGGGAGGCGCACGGGGCGCTTCTTCCCCGCCTCAGGAAACGGAAACCGGAGCCGCCCGCAGCGCCCTCGGGATCGCCGCGAGGGCCGCGTCGACGTCCTCGTCGGTGAGGCCCGGATACGTGGCGAGCCGCAAGACGCCCGGCCGGAGCACGCCCGCCAGCACGCCCTCGGCCTTCAGCGCGGCCCGCGCCGCGTCCACGTCCGCCACCTCGACGCCGACGAAGTTCGTCTCCACCGTCGCCGGGTCGACCGGCAGCCCGGCGTCGGCGAGCCCCTCGGCGAGCCTGCGGGCGCGGGCGTGGTCCTCCGCGAGCCGGTCGACGTTGTCGAGCGCGTAGAGCGCCGCCGCCGCGACCATCCCGGCCTGCCGCATCGCCCCGCCGAAGAGGAACTTGCCCTCCCAGGCCTGCTCGATGCGCTCGGCCGAAGCGGCGAGGATCGCGCCGAGCGGGCAGCCGAGGCCCTTCGAGAAGCAGATCGTGACCGTGTCGGCGAGCGCGCCGTACGTGGCGGCCGGGATTCCGCTCGCCACGGCTGCGTTGAGGAGCCGGGCGCCGTCCAGGTGGACGGCCGCCCCGAGCTCGCGCGCGGTCGCGACCACCTCCTCGACGTCGCCGAGCGGCCAGACGCGGCCGCCCGAGCTCCGGTGCGTGTTCTCGAGCACGACGACGCCGCCCGGCCCCAGGCCGTCCAGCGCCCGCAGCTGCTCGGGGAGGATCCTGCCGGCGGTCCCGGCCAGCCCGTGCATGACGAGGCCGGAGTGGATCGCCGGCCCGCCCGCCTCGTAGATGAGGACGTGCGTGCGCTCCTCGGCCACGAGCAGCGAGCCCGGCGTGCTCAGCAGGCGGAGCGCGATCTGGTTCGCCATCGTGGCCGTCGGCAGGAAGAGCGCCGCCTCGTGGCCGAGCAGCTCGGCCGCGCGCCGCTGGAGCTCGTTGACGGTCGGGTCCTCCCGCAGCTGCTCGTCCCCGACCTCGGCGGCCGCGATCGCGGCGCGCATCTCGGCGCTCGGCCGGCTGGCGGTGTCGGAGCGGAGGTCGATCACGTCGAACCGAAGCTACCGTAGCCGGATGGATCTGGAGCAGCTCGAGAGCGTGCTCGCCGCAAGCGGCGAGCCGGCGTACCGCGCGCGTCAGGTGTGGGCCTGGGCGGCCCGCGGCGCGCCCGGCTACGAGGCGATGACGGACGTCCCGGCCGCCCTGCGGGCCGAGCTCGCCGCCCGCGTGCCCTTCTCGACGCTCACGGTCGAGACCGAGGCGCGCTCCCGCGACGGCACGGTCAAGACGCTCTTCCGCACCGCCGACGGCCATCCGGTCGAGGCGGTGCTCATGCGCTACCGCGACGGGCGGCGCTCCCTCTGCCTCTCTTCCCAACCGCGCTCGCTATGCACGTTCAACGCGAACGGCAGGTCCTCGCGCAGCACGCCCTTGATCTTGATGGCGCTCCCGCCCCGGGTCAGTCCGGGTGAGTCGTACCCTGTCGCACGCAGCGCCTACGTGGTACGGCCTGAGGGGCCTATTAACGTTGAGATCACGATCGTGAAGAGGCGCGATCTGTCAAACGCGGAAGAGACAGTCCACTAAGACGAGGGTAGACAACAGCCGAAACGGTCCGCTACACCTTTCGCCGTGACTCTCGAGATCGTCACTGCTGTGGCCGGCGCGGTGTTCCTCTTCTGCCTCGTGCTGCTCATCTTTGGCGACGGGCGTGGTGGTCTGCCTGTGCCGAGGAATCCGATCGGCTTTTCCCCGCCGACTTAAGCTCTGAGGTCGTCGGGGTCGGCCGCGGAGCCGAAACATCAGGCTCCGACCGCCTCCTTCAAGAGGTGCCACCCCTCCCGGTACTGCTCCATCCACCCCGGCGGGTAGTCGGGCAAGTCCTCGTTGAAGACCGGCACGATGCGACGCATCGCGTGGTCTCGGCGTGGCTGTCCTTGGCGGCCCGGCGTCGCAAGCCACTCGCGGTGCGAGTGAGTGATTGCGTCTGCGACGACGCTGCTCGGAACGATGTACGTGACGGGGACGTCCGGCTCAAGATCGACGAACGCATAGAACAGACGTGGCGACACGATCGATTCGTGCTTCTCCCGCATGTGCCATCCCTGGTCGCGTCCATACGTTCGCGTCTTGACTTGCAGCGACGCGATCACGGTCTCGTCCGGCGACAGGACGAGGACGTCCACCGTTGGGGAGCCTCCAGGGGCGAGCGACGCGAGCATCCCCTGCTGGTAGAGGCGGAAGATGACGTAGTGCTCGCCTGCCGGGCCGACGAGGGAGCGCTCGAACTGTGTGCGGCGTGGTCTCGCCACAACTCGATGATGACAAACCTATCCCACGTCGATGTCAGACACGTTCCTGCACTCGGGATCGAAGGAGAGCGGGCAGGCCTCGTGGGCCTTCGTCACTGCCTCCTCGAATCTCTCCGAGGCACGATCGCAGTCCCCGCCGGTCGCGAGCGCGTGCCCCTTCCTGTACGCCTCATCGATCGCATCCCGCGCCTGCTCCTTCTCTTCCGGTACGGGCGCGCCCCGCTCGCGGCGATCGTCGAGCACGGCGAAGTACGCAAGCCGAACGCGGTCAGCATTAGCGCGGTCCGTCTCCGCCTTGTCGCAGGCGGCTTGGGTCCTCGCGACCTCGACCTGCGTCTGGGCGACCTCGGTTGCCTCCTTCTGCTGGCAGCGAGTGATGAAGAGCGCAATGAAGATGCCGCTCAGGAGGCCCGCGATCGTGAGCGCGACCGTCCATCGCTCGAACCTGCTCATGGATGAGGAGTGTGCCTTCAATCCCGGACAGGTCCAAGAAGGGCGTCTTGGCGACTGTCGTCTGGACGCCTGCCCTCCCGAGGAGCGCCCGGAGGTTCGACCGCTCGCGTCCTAAGTGGAGTGGAAGCCTCCGGGCGCATCCCTCTCTGCATGACTAGCTCGGAACGGTTGGACGGAGATGGCCCTTGATCTGATTTAGCCAGTCCTCAAAGTCGACCTCGAGCCGGCGCAGGTCGTGAGGCTTGATCGGATTCATGTGAGCGACGATGTTGCGCGTGTGCTCAGAGGGTTTCACTAACTCCGGGAACCAAGTGGGGCGTGGAAAGAGTGGGCGCTTGAAGACCTTGCACCCCTTCTCGCTCTGGACGATCAGAACCAACTCGCCGAACGTCGTGTAGTAGATCGGCCGGGCATTGCGGGCACGGTGCGTTCGGTTTTCAGAGTCGGCCCTCCTGTTCCGCTCCACGGTGGCCCGCACCTCGGTTGAGACGATCTTCGGGTCGTCATACCAGTTCTCCCCGTAGGCGGCTGTCAGGTGTCCGTCGATGAACTCACGAGCAGAGTTCTCGAACGCGTAGAGCAGCGGATAGACCTTGGTCGCCATTTGCTCAGCATCGCGACGGTGCCTGTCTGAGAGCACCCCACCCGGTATCCTGATCTTGTTGAGGGCGATCTCCCCACTACGCTGTGGAGACGGTCCGTTTCTTGCTCTCGCGACCACGGCAGGAGCGGCAGGAGTTGGCGCGGGTCGCGGAGACTGTGCCACGAGTGCTCGTATCTCAGCGACCTCCTCGCGCGTCAGGTACTTCGAAAGAGTCAGGCCGTGCTCGTAGGCAAGGGTGTAGATAGCCTCTTCATGGCTTGCGGGTAACTCGGCGGCCCTTTGTGCTGCAAGCTGATTCAGGCGACGCCAACCGACGCCGAGCTTCTTGAGTAGGTCCTCCCGTAGCTGCCGGTTGACCGCCATCAGAGTAGGCCGGTTGCCCGGTACTGGGTAGCTGGGCCACCACCGACTTTCTCGATAGCCCCTTGGTCGATGAGTGTGGAGATGCGGCGGTTGATGGTCGCGGGCGACTGGCCCGTCTTCCTCTTGACCTCCGCTGTGACCTTCCCCGCAGGTGTCAACTTGCTTGTCGCGTCCAAGATCGCCGCGTTGACCTTGTCGGCGCGAATTGACATGCGCGCCGTCACAATCGCGTCTCGGTGGACAAGCTGAAGAATCGCGATGATTCTGTCCAAGCGCGTCGCGATGTCATCGTTGCTCGCCATTGCCTACCCCTCTCTCCGTCGCTTTCGCTTCCTCGTATTTGAGATCGCGACATTCACGGTGTTAGAAGTCGTCCCGAGGAGTTCTGCGATCCTCGACGGCCCAAAGCCCGCCCGGCTCATTTCCTCGATCGCCTGCGCCTGACTCTCAGCATCTCGTCGCAGCTGGATCGCCAGCAGGCGAACGATTTCCTCCTGCGGTTCCACTACTTCGACCTGCTTCGGCTAAGCGAGACCCGGATCGCGTCGTACTTCTTGCCCATGACGGCAGCAATGTCCTCGATCGATAGGCCCGCATTCGCGAGCAGAACCTCAGTCTTAGGTGCGTCCTTGTCGCTCTTGATTCGCGTCTCACGCTCGTCTACGAGCAGGGCGAGGATTCCTGCCATTGCCGCCCCCGACGGGATCTGGTGCTGAACCTTCGACTCCTTAGCGACTGCCATCTCTTCCTCCGTTCGTAATGACTAAAGCTGATCTGACAACTTTTACGATTACCCTGTAAAAACGCCATTGATTCCCTCAGCACGAGGATACCATATAACGAACAGGGGAGGAATCGCTCCATCCGATGGGACGTCGAAGGAGCAGCGCCATGCTCCGACAGGCGCAGCCGTGGCAGGAAGCACGCTGCCGGACGTCTCCCCCGCTACCGTGCCGCCGTGGACTTCGCCCTCCTAGAGAAGACGCTCGTTGACCTTGGCGAGCCTCCCTTCCGCTTCCAGCAGGTGTGGGAGTGGGCAGCACGCGGCGTCCTGTCCTATGACGAGATGACGAACGTGCCTCGTCGCGTGCGCGATGAACTCGCTTCCGCCGTGCCGTTCTCGACGCTAACCATGGAGCACGAGGCGCACGCGCGGGATGGCACCGTGAAGACGCTGTTCCGCACGCACGATGGGCATCCGGTCGAAGCAGTCCTCATGCGGTATCGCGGGTCGCGCCGTCACACTGCCAGCTCGAACGGGTGGGCGAATAGAGCGACCGTTTGCCTCTCCTCGCAGTCCGGCTGCCCGCTCACGTGCAGCTTCTGCGCCACCGGCCAGATGCGCTTCGGGCGCAACCTGATGGCCTCCGAGATCCTCGACCAGGCGCTCCACTTCCGGCGGATCGAGGACGTGGACCACTGCGTCTTCATGGGCATGGGTGAGCCGATGCTCAACCTGGACGCCGTACTCGCGGCGGCGCGGCGGCTGCCCGACCTCGGGATCACGCACCGCCGCACGACGGTCTCGACGGTCGGCTGGATGCCCGGGCTGACGCGTTTCGTCGACGAGGTCGAGGAGCCGATCAGGCTCGCGCTCTCGCTCCACGCGGCCGACGGCGCGCTGCGCTCGCAGATCATGGACGTGAACGACCGCTACCCGCTCGAGGACGTGCTGGCCGAGTGCCGGCGCTACGTGGCGCTCCGCCGGCGGAAGGTGTTCGTCGAGTACGTGATGCTCGGCGGCGTCAACGACCGCGTCGAGCAGGCGGCCCAGCTCGCGAGGGCGCTCGTCCCGCGCGCGGCCTTCAAGGTCAACCTGATCCCGTACAACCCGACGGGGATGTACGAGGGCTCGTCGCGGCGGGCGATCGATGCCTTCCGGGAGACGCTCGTGCGGGCGGGCGTGCCGGCCACGGTGCGCCTGACGCGCGGACGCGACATCGCGGCCGCCTGCGGCCAGCTCTACGCGGCGCGGGCGGGCACGGGCGGGAAGCGCTCGAGCACCCAGCCCGCGTCCAGCGGTCTACGCCGGTAGGGCCTGCCGTCAAGCAGCACGAAGTCGCCCGTCCTCGGGTCCATCGGCAGGCGCGACTCGAGCGGGAACCAGCGGTTGTGGCGCTCGATCAGGTCGTTGACCTCGACGAAGTTCCACCGCTCCGCGACGCGCCGCCAGCGCCGCTCGAACAGCTCCTCGTCGCCGCGGCACTCGGCCGCGACCCGCGCCCACTCTTCCCCGAGCCGCCGCTCGTGGGAGGCGCTGAGCTCGTGGATCTCGCGCAGCCTGGTCATGTACGGCAGCGGCCCGCCCAGCGAGGTGATGTAGCTCGCGGCGTCGGGGCGGAAGTTGCGGAGGCGGCGCCGGAGGGGCCGGCCCTTGAGCGGGCTGCCCTCGAGCTCGTCGGCCAGGCGCTCGCGCTCCGCCTGCGAGCGCACCGTTCCCTCGCGGACGCCCCACTCCCCGAGGATCCGCTCCCGCTCCCAGCGCTCCATCAGTGCCCCTTCAGGTAATGGTCTCGCGTTTCTGGCGAGTGCACGGGGTCGCCAGGCAAGGACGCAGGGAGCCCGCGTATGCAGGCATACGTGGGCGACCACCGGGGCCCCCGCGAAGTGCGAAGCACTTCGTGGGGAAGGGCCGAGGGACGCCGCATGGCGGCGCCGTGTGCCGCCAGAAGTGCCCTGAGCCGGCCCAGCCGGCGAGCGCCCACAGGACGAGCGCCGCCAGGATCCAGCCGTCCCAGACCTGGTAGCGGTCGTGCTGGATCGCGAGCCAGACCCCGAAGACGAGCGTGCCCGTCATCCCGACGCCGACGAGCGGCCCGCCGAGGCGGCCGAAGCGCATCGCCTCCTCGGCGCCGATCGCCGGCGCGGACGGCCTCGTCGCGAGCACGAGCACCCAGAGCGCCGTCAGCGCGCCGACGAGCACGAACGCGCTGAGCACGTGGAGGAAGAGCACCCACTCGTACACGCCTTGCCAGCCTAACCGACGACCGCGCCGCTCCAGGGCTCCAGGCGGAGGATCCCGGAGACGCGCTCGCCGTCGCGGGAGCGGTCCGTGGCGACCCGGACGTCTCCCTCCACGTGGCGGACGCGCGCGGTTCGCTCCGAAAGGTTCACCGCGACGGTGACCCGGCCGCGCCGCCACGCCCAGACGCCGGGACCGGCCGGGAGCGTCTCGTACGGCTCGCCGGCGAACCCGCGACGGAGGGCGATCAGGTCGCGGCAGAGCGTCAGCATCGAGCCCGCGTCCGCTCGCTCCGCCGCCACGTTGCGCGAGAGGTCGCCGTGCGGGAGCCATGTGATCGCCGGCGGCTCCTCGTCCCAAGGCATGGGCGTGCGGCACCCGTCACGCGGCGGCCGGGCGCGGTCGAGCGGCGGCTCGGCGGAGGGCCCCTGCTCCAGCCCGAGCTCGTCGCCGTAGTAGAGGACCGGCGTGCCGCGCAGCGTCAGGAGCAGCAGGAGGGCGCAGCGGATCTTGCGCTCGTCGCCGCCGCAGAGCCGGGTCGGGAAGCGCACGTGGTCGTGGTTCGAGAGCGTCCAGACGGGCCAGGCCACGTCGGGGAGCGCCTGCTCCGTGAGCTCGACGATCCGCCGCAGCCCGGCCGCGCTCAGCGTCGCGTGGACGAACGGGAAGTTGAAGGCGAGCTGGAGCTCGTCGGCGTCGGCCCCGTAGAACGACGCCATTTCCCCCACGTCGAGCACGTACGTCTCGCCGACCAGCAGCCGCGGCGACTCGTAGCCGTCCGCAAGGCGTCGCCAGCTCCGGATCAGCTCGTGCGTGGCGTGGATGTCGGTCGGCGGGAACCTCTCGACGCGGCCGCGACCGGCGATGTCCCACAGCCGCAGGTCCTTGACCGTCCGGTGGACGACGTCGATCCGGAAGCCGGCGATCCCGCGGTCGAACCAGAAGCGGAGGATGCGGTCGAACTCCTGCCGGACGCCGGGCACGTGCCAGTTCAGGTCGGGCATCTCGGGCAGGAAGGTGTGGAGGTAGTACCGGCCCTCCCGCTCGTCCCACTCCCAGGCCGAGCCGCCGAACACGGCCCGCCAGTTCGTCGGCTCGTCCGTCCACACGTACCAGTCCCGGTGCTCGCCGACGAACCAGGGGTTCCTGTCGCTCGTGTGGTTCGGGACGAGGTCGAGCAGGATCCGGATGCCGCGGCGGCCGGCCTCCGCGACGAGGCGGTCCAGGTCGTCGAGCGTGCCGAAGTCCGGGTGGACGCCGCAGTAGTCGGCGACGTCGTAGCCCCAGTCCTCGTTCGGCGAGGGGAAGGTGGGGTTCAGCCAGAGCGCGTCCACTCCGAGCCACTCGAGGTAGTCGAGCCGGCCGGTGAGGCCGGGCAGGTCGCCGATCCCGTCGCCGTTCGAGTCGGCGAACGAGCGCACGTAGACCTGGTAGAGGACGGCTTCGCGCCACCAGGTCACGCGCCGCGCCGTCTCCTCCTCCCCCGAGGCAGGATCACCGACCACTTCGGGTAGTCGGCGGTGACGCCTCGCCGGCGCGGGGCCTGCTCGAGCAGTATGCGGCCGAACAGCTCTCGCTCGCCCTCGTCGAGCTGCTCCGCGAAGGCGGCGACGGCGGCGACGAGCTCCTCGCCCTCGTGCTCGTCGGCGAGCTTGGCCACCCGGGCCTCGAGCGCGGCGCGCGTCCACTCCACGCGGCGATTATCGCCACGCGAGGTCGCGGGCGGTCACCGGGATGCGGACGTGCCGTTCCGTTGCGAGGTCGACGACGAAGACGTTCGCGCGCGTCGCGACCGCCAGCCGCTGCCCGTCCGGCGACCAGTCGAACGGCCCGGCCAGCCGCAGGCGTCCCGTGAGGAAGGGAAACGGCCGCGGCGGCGGCTCCGGCAGGACCTCGCCGCGCGACGATACGACCAGTCGATCGAAGTCGCCCAGGTAGGACCGCCGCCAGAGCAGGCGGCCGTAGCGGAATCCCGCGATCGTCGGCTGGAACTCCGGCAGGCCCAGCCGGTAGCGCGCTTCGACGAGGGCGACGACGTCGAATCGCGACGTCCAGGCGAGATCACGCACACGCAGCTCCTCGATCGGCAGCTCGGGCGCGTTCGGATGGGTTCGCGCCGCCCGCTCGAGCTCGCTGCGCGGGACGACGATCTGCGCCGGGCGCGCCTCGAGGATCGCGCCGTCCCGGGCGAACGTGACCATGCCGTCGGGGCGGAACGCCGGCGCGCAGCCGGTGAACGTGCCGCGCGCCGGGCCGCCTGCCGCGTCGACCACGTCGACGCGCGTGCCCCGGCAGATCGCGTATTGGGCTCCGTCCGGGCTCCAGCGGGCCCCCGCCCCCGCGACGTGCCGGCCGTCGGGCGAGACGGAGATCTCGCAGCCGACGTCGATCCCGCCCGGAACTTGCGCCGGCGTCAGGCCCGGGAGCGACATCGCGTGCAGCCCGCAGTCCGCGTCGGCGTAGACGAGCGTCCCGGCCACGCCGAGCTCGGCGAGCTGGGCGGCCGCCTCGGCGTCCAGCGGAGCGGCGGGTTCCGGGCGCAAGGGACGTACGGCATCGACGATCGCCACCACCGCGACGGCCGCGACGGCGGCGACCACCACCGCCGACGCGACCCGGCGCCTCACTTCTCGTCGAAGGTCAGGGCCGCGGAGTTGATGCAGTAGCGCAGCCCGGTCGGGTGCGGCCCGTCCGGGAAGACGTGACCGAGGTGGCCGCCGCAGCTCGCGCACAGCACTTCGGTACGGATCATCCCGTGGCCGAGGTCCGTCTCCTCCTCGACGGCGTCCTCGCCCGCCGGCGCCGAGAACGCCGGCCACCCGCAGCCCGAGTCGTACTTCGCGTCAGACGCGAACAGCTCGGTTCCACAGCCGGCGCACCGGTACGTGCCGGGCTCGAAGAACTCGTCGTACTCGCCGCTGAACGGCGCCTCGGTTCCTTGCTCGCGCAAGACCCGGTGCTGCTCGGGGGTCAGCTCACGCCGCCACTGCTCCTCGCTCTTCTCGACCTTCGCCATCAGGCCACCGGCCTCGCGGACAGCTGCTCCGTAACCTCGAGCAGCCGCGCAGGATCGGGGTCCAGCGCGGCCCGCTCCTCGGACGCGTAGTAGCGGGCATTGGCCGCGGCCAGGCCGTCCTCGCCCTCATAGGCCAGCACCCAGACGAAGCGGTCGTCCGCCTCGCTCGCCCAGGCGCCGAGCACGCGGAAGCCGAACCGCTCGCGCAGCGGCCGGACGTGCGCCCGCCACTCGTCGACGAAGCGGTCGAGCTCGCCCTCCCGCACCCGATAGATCCGCACCTGGGTCTCCATCAGACTCCCTTCGGCGCCTCGACCCCGGCGGCCGCGGGCGCGGCGGCGAGGTCGGGGTGCTCCTCGAACCCGTACCGGACGATAGCCCGCCTGGCAGCCTTCACCTCGTCGAGCCTGCCGACCGGGCGGCCGTGCGGCGCCGACCTCACCACCTCCGGCTCCTCCGCCGCTTCGCGCGCGATCGCCGCCATCGCCTCGGCGAACGCGTCGAGCGTCTCCTTCGTCTCCGTCTCGGTCGGCTCGATCATCAGCGCCTCCGGCACGACGAGCGGGAAGTAGATCGTCGGCGGATGGAAGCCGTAGTCCATCAGCCGCTTGGCGACGTCGAGCGCGGTGACGCCGTGCTCCCGCTTCAGCCGGCGGGCCGAGAGGACGAACTCGTGCATGCAGAGCCGGTCGTAGGGCAGCTCGTACGCCTCGCGCAGCCTCGCGAGGAGGTAGTTGGCGTTCAGGACCGCGACCTCGGACATCTCGCGCAGCGCCGGCCCCCACGAGCGCATGAACGCGTAGGAGCGCACGAAGACGCCGAACGGACCAGCGAAGCCGCGCACCTTGCCGATCGACTTCGACCGGTCGTGGTCGAACCGGAAGCGGTCGCCTTCACGCACGATCGCCGGCACGGGCAGGTACGGCTCGAGGATGTCGCGCACCGCGATCGGCCCCCCGCCGGGCCCGCCGCCGCCGTGCGGCTGGGAGAAGGTCTTGTGCAGGTTGATGTGGACGATGTCGAACCCCATGTCGCCCGGCCGGGAGATCCCGCAGACGGCGTTGAGGTTCGCCCCGTCGTAGTACATGAGCGCGCCGGCGCCGTGGAAGATGTCGCGGATCTCCTCGATGTTCTCGTCGAAGAGGCCGAGCGTGGACGGATTCGTCAGCATCAGCCCGGCGGTGGTCTCGTCCACCTTGCCGCGCAGGTCGTCCACGTCGACGTTGCCGCGGGAATCGGTCTTGACCCCTACGAGCTCGTAGCCGGCCATCGTTACCGACGCGGGGTTGGTGCCGTGCGCCGTGTCGGGGACGACGACCCCGCGCCGCCGCTCTCCCTCCCCTCGCTCCTCGAAGTAAGCCCGCATCAGCATCAGCCCCGTCACCTCGCCCTGGGAGCCGGCCGCCGGCTGCAGCGAGACGGCGTCGAGGCCGGTCACCTCGGCGAGGATCTCCTGGAGGCGCCACATCAGCTCGAGCGCCCCCTGCGCGCCGTCCTCCTCCTGCAGCGGGTGCAGGTCGCGGAAGCCGGGCAGCCCGACGACGCGCTCGTTGACGCGCGGGTTGTATTTCATCGTGCAGGAGCCGAGCGGGTAGAAGCCGGTGTCGATCCCGAAGTTACGTGTCGAGAGCTCCGTGAAGTGGCGCAGCAGCTCCGGCTCCGCGACCTCCGGCAGCCGCGGCGGCTCGCCGCGAGCGAGCTCCGGCGGCAGGTCGGGCACCGGGAGATCCGGCTTCGGGATGCGCGACGCGCGCCGGCCCGCTTGCGACTTCTCGTAGATCAGCCTCACGCGGCAAGCACCTCCGCGAGCCGGTCGATCTCCGCCGGCGTCCGCCGCTCCGTGACGGCGACGAGGATCGCGTCGTCCATCCCCTCGTAGTCGCGGCCGAGCGCGTAGCCGGGGTGGATCCCCTGCGCGCGCGCATCGCGGATCACGTCGCGGGCCGGCCGCCCGGTGCGCACGACGAGCTCCTTGAACGGCGTCCGCTCGGGGAAGGCGGCCGGCAGCCGCTCCTGCGCGTAGGCCGAGAGCGCCAGGCAGGCCTCCCCCAGCTCGCGCAGCCCCTGCGGCCCGAGCCAGCAGAGGTGCACGAGCCCCGCGAGGGCGAGCAGGGTCTGGTTGGTCGTGATGTTGGAGGTCGCCTTCTCGCGGCGGATGTGCTGCTCGCGGGTCTGCAGCGTGAGCACGAAGCCGCGCCGGCCCTCGGCGTCGGTCGTCTCGCCGATGATCCGGCCCGGCATCCGCCGCGTGAACTCCTCCTTCGCCGCGAGGAAGCCGTAGTGCGGGCCGCCGAAGGACTGGTAGTTGCCGGCGCTCTGCCCCTCGCCGAGAGCGAGCTGGCAGCCGTACTCGCCGGGCGCCTCGAGCACGCCGAGCGAGACGAGGTCGACGTGGGCGGCCGCGAGCGCCCCCGCGTCGGCGGCGGCGGCCGCCAGGTCGGGCGCGGGTTCGAGGCAGCCGAAGAAGTTCGGGTGCTGGAAGAGGACGAGGGCCGCATCCTCCGCCGCGGCCCTGAGCTCGCCTGGGTCGGTGGCGCCGCCCCGGTGCGGCACCTCCACGACCTCCATCCCGAAGCCGGGCGCATAGGTCTTGACCACTTGCCGTACCTGCGCGCTCGTCGCCTCGGTGAGCACGACCTTCGTCCGCCCGGTCACGTGCCTGGCCAGGTAGCAGGCGTCCGCGGCGACGGTCGCGCCGTCGTACCCGGATGCGTTCGACACGTCCATCCCGGTCAGCTCGCAGATCGCGGTCTGGTACTCGAAGATCGCCTGGAGCACGCCCTGGCTCAGCTCCGGCTGGTAGGGCGTGTACGCCGTCAGCAGCTCGCCGCGCTGGAGGACGGCGTCGACGACGGCCGGCACGTAGTGGTCGTAGACGCCGGCGCCGAGGAACGAGACCTCCCGCGACGTGTCGACGTTGCGGGCCGCGAGCTCCTGGAGGTGCGCGACGAGCTCGGCCTCCGTGAGCGCCGGCTCGAGGTCGAGCTCGCGTCCGAAACGGACGCCGGCGGGGACGTCCCGGAAGAGCTCGGCCACCGACGAGACGCCGATCGCCTCGAGCATCTCCTCCAGGTCGCGCTCGGTCAGCGAGAGGTACGGGTGGGCCACTACCCGCTCCGGCGCCGGCAAAGCGGGCACCTCCGCTCTCTGATGACCTCCGTCGAGCCTACGGTCATTTATTGCTCGGCGACGTGCTGCCGGTAGGCCTCGGCGTCGAAGAGAGCCTCCGCCTCCGCCGGGTCGGCCAGGCGGATGCGGACGAGCCAGCCCTCGCCGTAGGGGTCGAGGTTGACCGTCTCGGGCGCGTCGACGACCTTCTGGTTCACCTCGAGCACCTCGCCCGCCAGCGGCGAGATGACGTCGGAAACGGCCTTGACCGACTCGACCTCGCCATAGGAGGCGTCCTTGGCGATCGTCGCGCCGACCCCGGGCGGCTCGTAGTGGACGAGCTCGCCGAGCGAGTCCTGGGCGTACCAGGTGATGCCGAGCACGGCCTCGCCGTCCTCGATCCGCGCCCAGTCGTGCTCGCGGTGGTAGAGCAGGTCGTCCGGGTAGCTCTCGGCAGCGGCCACTAGTGCCTCCTCTGGTGGTGATCTCGCGTCTCTGGCGAGCGAAAAGCAAGCCAGGCAAGGACGCAGGGAGCCCGCGTATGCAGGCATACGTGGGCGACTGAGGACGCCGCATGGCGACGCTTTGCAGCCGCCAGAGATGCACTGATCACCGCCTGAGGGGGCACCTAGTTCTCCTCTCGCTTGTAAATCGGCTTCGGCACGATGCGCGCCTTACGGGGACGCCCGCGGACGTCCACGGTCAGCTCCGTGCTGGGGGCGGCGAGCTCGGCGGGCACGTAGCCCATGCCGATCCCCTGGTCGAGCATCGGCGAGTGCGAGCCGGACGTGACGCGCCCGCCCTCGGCGATCGGCATCCCCTGCCGCGGGATCGCGCGCTCCTCCATCACGAAGGCGACGAGCTTCTCCGCGGGCCCCTGCTCCTTGACGCGGCGGAGCTCGTCCGCGCCGGTGAAGTCCTTGTCGAGCGCGCAGACCCAGCCGAGCCCGGCCGAGATCGCGTCGGTCTCGGGCGTGATGTCGTTCCCGTGCAGCGGGTAGCAGACCTCGAGCCGCAGCGTGTCGCGCGCGCCGAGGCCGCACGGGACGATCCCGCAGGCGACCACCGCGTCCCACAGCCGGCCCGCGTCGTCGGCCATGCAGAGCAGCTCGCAGCCGTCCTCGCCCGTGTAGCCGGTGCGGTTGACCATCACCTCGACGCCGTCGATCTCGCCCATGGCGAAGGTGAACGGCTTCGCCGCCGGCAGGCCGAGGCGCTCGATCGCGCGCGGGCCCTGGACGGCGAGCAGCCCGTACTCGGCCGAGCGGTCGCTGACCTCGGTGCCGCGGATCTCGCGCTCCTTCAGCCAGGCGTAGTCCGAGGCCGCGTTCGCGGCGTTGACGACGAGCAGGAAGCGGAAGGGATCGAGCTCGTAGGCGATCAGGTCGTCGAGGATCCCCCCGCGCTCGTTGGTCAGCAGCGTGTACTGCGCGCGACCGGGCTCGATCTTGTCGAGGTCGTTGGAGAGCAGCGACCGGAGCAGCTCGCGCGTGCGGGGGCCCTCGACCTCGATCTCGCCCATGTGGCTGACGTCGAAGACGCCGGCGTCGGTGCGGACGGCGCGGTGCTCCTCGATCACGCCTTCGTACTGGACCGGCATCTCCCAGCCGGCGAACGGCACGAGCCGCGCGCCGAGCGCGACGTGGCGGTCGTGGAGGGGCGTCCGCTGAAGGGTCAGTGCCACCGCCGCATGCTAACCGCGAGGCATCGCGCAGCCCGAGGCCATCGGACGGCCGGTATCGACGCGCGAAGCGCGCATCCCGGCCGTCGCGAGGCGATGTCTTCAGCCGTCGCGTTCATGGCCTGCGCCGGCCCACCGGCAAGCAGCCACGAGGCCGAAGCCGGGCCGAGCCCGGCGAGAGGCCAAGCAGCTGCCCGCACAGAGGCGAGGCGAGACCTTCCCCGGGAGAACCGCCAGGTTCTTCCGGGCTAAAGCGGGGCCGCCCCGGTCAGGGTCGAAACCTTGGCCGGGGCGGCGGACCGGGTCGTAGGGCCAGCCCTGAGAGGAGAGCCGGCCCCGAGGGCACGGCGCACTCCTACCTCCGCGCCCCGAAACTCAAACCTCGTGGCTCGCAGCGACCACGTCGACGACGCGCTCCTCGCCGGTCGCGTACTCCGGCCCGAGCGCCGCCTCGAGCTTCGCCCGCAGCCCGCCGGAGGCGAGCAGCTCCTCGGCGATGTCGGCGCCGCCGACTAGCTCCCCACGGACGAAGAGCTGCGGGATCGTCGGCCAGCCGGAGAGCCCCGAGAGCTCCTCCCGGATGCGCGGGTCGGGAAGGACGTCCACGGCGGTCACGGGCGCGCCGAGCGACCGCAGCGCCTCGAGCGCGCGCATGGAGTTGCCGCACATGACGAAGCCCGGCGTCCCCTTCATGAAGAGCGCCACGGGCTCCTCCTCGATCACCTTCTGGATCCTCTCGCCGAGCTCGTTCATGCCTCTCCCTTCGTCGTGATGCGCAACTCGTGGATCGTGCCGTCGGCGAGCGGCTCGGCGAGCGCGTCGTAGACCAGCCGGTGCTGGTCGACGAGCCCGAGCCCCGCGAAGCGCCCGCTGGCGACGGTCACGTGGAAGTGGTCGCCGCCGCCCGTCCGGTCGACGACCTCGAGCTCCGAGGCGTCGGGAAAGGCCCGCTCCAGCAGGCTCCGCAGCGTGTCGACGGCCACCCGTCGAGGATAGCTAGGACGCGTCGTCGCGCAGGAACGACGGGATCTCGATCTCGTCGCGCTCGCGCGCGCCGGTGGCGACCGGCACCTCGCCCACGCCTTCGCGCCGGCGGCGCCGCCGGCGCTCGCCGCCGAAGCCGGTGGCGATCACCGTCACGCGCACCTCGTCCCCGAGCGACTCGTCGATCACGGCGCCGAAGATGACGTTCGCGTTCTGGTCGGCGGCGCCCGTGACGACCTCGGCCGCCTCGTTGACCTCGAAGAGGCCGATCCCGGACGGCCCGGTCACGTTCAGGAGGATCCCCGTCGCGCCCTCGACCGACGACTCGAGCAGCGGCGAGGACACGGCCATCCGGGCGGCCTCCGACGCGCGGCCCTCGCCCGAGGCCGTGCCGATCCCCATCAGCGCCGAGCCGGCGTCGCGCATGATCGTGCGCACGTCGGCGAAGTCGAGGTTGATGAGTCCCGGGACTGTGATCAGGTCGGTGATCCCCTGCACGCCCTGGCGCAGGACGTCGTCCGCCATCATGAACGCCTCGACGATCGACGTCTTCTTCTCGACCACCTGGAGCAGCCGGTCGTTCTCGATCACGATCAGCGTGTCGACGCGGTCCCGAAGGCTCTCGATGCCCTGCTCGGCCTGGTCGGCGCGCGTGCGCCCCTCGAAGGCGAACGGCCGTGTGACGACGCCGACCGTCAGCGCCCCCAGCTCGCGCGCGATCTCCGCCACGATCGGCGCGCCGCCCGTGCCCGTGCCGCCGCCCTTGCCGGCGGTGACGAAGACCATGTCGGCGCCCTTCAGCGCCTCTTTCAGCTCGTCCCGGCTCTCCTCGGCTGCGGCCTGCCCGACTACGGGGTCCGCGCCGGCTCCGAGGCCGCGCGTGGAGACCGTGCCGATCTGGATCTTCACGTCCGCGTCGCACATCAGGAGCGCCTGGGCGTCGGTGTTCACCGCCATGAACTCCACGCCCGAGACGCCCGCGTCGACCATGCGGTTGACGGCGTTCGTGCCGCCTCCGCCGACGCCGACGACCTTGATCACCGCGAGGTAGTTGCCGGACGGGTCTCTCATCTTATCTCAGTCTCCAGTCGAGGTTCTAGCTTCGATCAGCCTGAGGGTACGCGCGCTTGCCTCGCATGTCAACGCGAAAGCAAGCCGATGCAGGCATTTCAACCCTCAACCTCTACCTCCGACTTGAGGGTTGTGCCGGCGACGGGACGCTCGGGAACGCTGAGGTCGAGGTACGTCGGTCCGCCGAGCCCAGGGGGGTCGAGCAGGGGCAGGATCTCGCGGGCGGCGGCCAGCTTCAGGGCGAGCTCGGTGTCCTCCCCGAGCCGGAGCTCGAGCCCGCTCGCGAGGACGAAGGTGAGCTCCCCGCCGCGGCCGCGGACGGTGCGGATCCGCACCGCGAGCCCCTCGGCGGCGACCGCCCGCAGCGCGAGCACCGATCGCAGAACCTCGGTGTCGCCGACCACGTCGCCACGCTCCAGAGGGAAAGACTTCGGCAGCCAGATCCTGGGCAGCTTCGCATGCGCTCCCTGCTCGACCTGACGGAGCACGCGCCCGCGCCCCGAGACCAGCCACGACTCGGCCCCGCGCCGGAGCACCACGGCCGGGCGCTCGCGGACGATGCGCACGACGAGCGTGTGCGGGAACGCGCGGTCGTAGCTCGCCGAGCGCACGCCGGGCAGGGCTTCGACCTGGGCGAGCACGCCGTCGCCGTCGAGCCCGACGAGGCTCCGTCCCACCAGCGGCGCCAGCTCCTGCTCGACCTGCCGCGCGAGCCCGGGCGGCGCACCCTCGACCCGCACCTCGTCGATCGCGAACATCGACGTCTCCCGCGCCGCGGCGTAGAGGCCGGCGGCGGCGGCAAGCAGCGCGAGTCCCGTGAGCAGGGAGCGGCTGGAGGGAAGGAACGCGACCCGCGCCCGAGGCGGGGGAACCGCGGCTGCGCGGGCACGGGCAGTCCTCGGGCGAGCGGCGGCCACCGCCGGTTCTTCGCCGCTCCGGCGCTCTTTCCTAGTCGAGCGGCGGCAGCTCGAGACGGCCGAGGAAGCGCACCTCGTGCTCGAGCACGACTCCGAACTGGTCGCGCGCGCGCCGGCGCGCCTCGGCCATCAGCGCGATCGCGTCCTCGGAGCGGGCGCCCTCCGCGTTCTCGATGAAGTTCGCGTGCTTGGGCGAGATCTGCGCGCCGCCGATCCGGTGGCCCTTCAGCCCGCACGCCTCGAGCATCCGCCCCGTGCTCAGCTCGTGGTCGGGGTTCTTGAAGACGCTCCCGAACGTCCGCCGGTTCGTCGGCTGCGCGGCCTTCCGCTGCGCGTTCAGCTCCCGGATCCGCGCCTTGATCGCGTCTCGATCCCCCGGCTGGAGCCGAAACTCGACCTGCGCGACGACCTCGTCGGGGCGGAGGTCGGAGTGGCGGTAGCGCAGCCCGAGCTCCGCCGGCGTCTGCCAGGCAGACCCGCCGGACCCGACGACGAGGGCGCGGCTGACGACCGCGTCCCAGTCGCCGCCGTAGGCGCCCGCGTTCATCCGCACGCCGCCGCCCGCGGTCCCCGGGATCGCGCAGGCGAACTCGAAGCCCGCCAGCCCGGCGTTCCGGGCGGCGTGCAGCGCGACCGCGTTCGCGGCGCCGGCGCCGGCCACGAGCGTCTCGCCGCGCACGTCGACGGCGGCCAGCTCGCCGGCGAGGCGGATCACGACCGCCTCGACGCCCTCGTC
>JBBDQR010000029.1:0-6388 GCA_040905885.1 Gaiellaceae bacterium
CCGAAGCAATGACGACTTCGATCGGCGTTAGGTTCTGACGGCGAGGCGATCGTGTGCCGCGCCCGCCATGTCGGTCGCGGCGGCGCTTCCTAGTCGGCGATCACGACCTGGACGACGAACGAGAGCGATAGATCCTCGACGCGTCCCGTGACGCGCCAGCAGCCCTCCGACGGGAAGTACATGCGGGCTGCCCACGACCAGAAGTTGTTCGCGTCACCACGGACGGTTTGGACGAACGCGCGCCGCGCAGGCGCGCCGATGCGTTCGACGGAGACGGCAAGGCCTCCGGCGACGCTCCAGGGACGGACGCTCCAGATGAGCTTGGTCCACCACAGCCCCCGCTCGGTGACGTTCTCCGGCTCGACCACGACGAGACCGTCGCGCGGCAGCCTGGTCGAGAGCAGGCCATTGCCGTACGGATTCGCGGCGAGCGTGACCGGGCACGGGCTGATCGGTGTCCGTATCCGTAGCCGGATGCTCTTGACGCAGCCTCTGCACCACGTGACGTAGGGGCCGGTGTCGAGCGGCGGCACGACGAAGCGAAGCGCTCGCTTCCCGCGCTGCAGGACGCCGACGAAGTGCAGTCGCCCGTCGACCGCGGAACGGATCTTCGCGCCCGCCGGCGCGAGGTAGACGCGCGTGGCGCGGTCCGGCGGCGCGAGGCGGATCGTCGCCGTCTGTCCGGCGGCGAAGGTCGGGACAGGCGCGGCCAGGGCGGCCGCCACGAGCGCGACGCCCAGCATGCCCGAAGTTTACGTCTCGTAGATCTTCATCGGCAGGCCGGCGAGCGGCTCGCCGCCGCCCGCGGTGACCAGCCACGTGTCCTGCATGTAGAGGCACTCGCTCGGGGCGTCTGCAGAGATCGCGTGCGGGTGCATCGAGAAGACCATGTTCTCGGCCAGTTCGGTCTCGACGCCCTCGCCGATCTTCGGGTGCTCGATCATCGTCATCCCGATCGAGTGGCCGGTCACGTGGCCGAGCGTGTAGCCGCGCTCCGTGAACCCGCGCGCGACCGCCCGGTGGACGTCGTGCGCCGTCGCGCCCGGCCTGAAGGCGTCCTTCGCCGCCTCGAAGTACTCTTCGTAGGCCTCCAGCATCCGCGCCACCTCGGCCGACGGCTTCCCGATCGCGCGCGAGACCTCGACCCAGTGGCCGCCCGGGCCCGCGATCTCGAGCGACGGCAGCACGAACTCGCCGAGCGGATCGTCGCGGGCGAGCAGGAACTCCGGGCCCTTCAGCACCATGTTCATCGTCAGCCGCCCGCAGCCCTGCTCGACGAAGTACCGCTCGCACGCGGCCATCACCTCCGCGGCGCTCCGCCCCGGCTCGTACTCGCGCAGGAAGATCTCGAACCCCTCGGTGTTGATCCGCACGCTGTCGCGCACGGATGCCAGCTCGGACTCGCTCTTCACCGCCCGCACCAGGTCGAACTGCTCCTCCCAGGCGACGACCTCGCACGCGTCGGCGAGCGCCCGGTAGTCGCGGACGGTCATCACGTAGTCGAGCCCGTAGACGCCGACCCGCTGCCCGCGCAGGCGGTCGGCGAGCCAGGCGCCGGGATGGTCGGCGAAGACCTGCTCGATCGCCGCCGTCCCGTGCTCGCCGACGTAGCGGGCCTCGCTGGGGAAGACGATCAGCGGGTCGCCCTCGTGCGGCACGAGCACGTAGGCGTAGCGGTGGACGATGACGAAGCCGGAGAGGTACGTGACCGCGCCCTCGAAGCCCGAGTACTCGCTCCCGGAGACGATCGCGGCGTCGAGCCCGTCGCGCTCGAGCGCGGCCCGCACGTTCGCGTGGCGGCGCGCTAGCTCGCCCACGACGCCTCCAGCCCCTTGATCAGCGCCGCGACCGCCTGGTTCAGCGGCGTCGGCACGCCGTGCTCGCGGCCGAAGCGGACGACGCCGCCGTTCAGGTAGTCGATCTCCGTCTGCCGGCGGGCCTCGACGTCCTGGAGCATCGAGGCCTTGTGGTCGTAGGCCACCTCCTTGCGGGCGGCGAAGTCGATCAGCTCCTCCGGGTCGGAGTCGAGCTCGATCGCCTGCGCCGCGGCCACGGCCTTCCCCTCGTCGACGAGCGCCGAGACCAGCCGGCGCAGGTCGGGCCGCTCGCAGACGCGGCCGTGAGTGAGCCGCGTCAGCGCGCCGATCGGGTTCGTCGCGGCATTGAAGATCACCTTTCGCCACTGGGGGCCGCGCGCGTCGGGGAGGGCTGTCGTCGGCATCCCCGCGCGCGTGCACGCGTCGGCGAGCCGCTCGCACTCCTCGAGGGATGCGGGACGCGGCTCGAAGGGGCCGATCGTCGTGTCGCCCTTGACGTCCCAGTGGACGTGTCCGGGAGCAACGATGTGCCCGGCCGGGAACGTCGTGCCGCGGATCACGCGCTCGACGTGCTCCGCGATCGCCTCCTCGTTGCCGACCCCGTTCTGGACAGAGCAGACGGCGCCGTCCGCGAACGCGTGCGCCGTGGCAGCGGCCGCCGGGCCCGTGTGCATGGACTTGACCGCGACGATCCCGAAGTCGCACGCGGGCAGCTCGGCTGCGTCCGAGGTCGCGCGCAGGCGGCCGACGAGCTCGCCGGCGCCGCTGAGCCTCAGGCCGGACTCGTTGATCGCCCCGACGTGCGCCTCGTCGAGGTCGTGGGCCCACACCTCGACGTCGTCGAGTTGCGCCAGGCTCGCCGCGAACAGCGAGCCCACGGCTCCGCAGCCGACCACGCACACTCTCACGTCCCTGGACGCCTCCGGCTCCCGCCCGGCGGAGCCGGGCTCCGCCGGAGGCTGACGCCGCTCTTCCCCGGAAGGATGGCTGCAGGATGCTGCGCCCTCGGCGCTCGGCCGTACTTCTCTGTACTGTCCGCGCGCCTCACGCTTGCCTCCTTTGCCAGCGGCGCCCCAGGAACGTGAGCGAGCTCACAGCCGCAGCTCCTTCCCGCCGGTGATCCCTGAGGGACGCAGCACGAGGATAAGCGCCATCAACGCGCCGACTACGACGAGGCGGCTCCCGTTCGGCAGGGCGCCCCGCTCGGCCTCGGCGAGGAAGGAGTCGAGCGCGCTCACCGAGAGCGCCCCGACCACGGCGCCCCAGAGGCTCGTCATGCCGCCGACCACGAGCATCGCCAGCGTCAGGAAGGTCAGCTCGAGGTAGACCTGGCCGGTCGAGATCGAGCCGAGCATGTGCACGTAGAGCCCGCCGGCGAAGCCGCAGAGGGCGCCCGAGAGCACGAAGGCCCCGAGCCGCTGCCGGTGGATGCTGATCCCGACGGCCTGCGCCGCAGCCGGGTCCTCGCGGGTCGCCCGCAGCCGCCGGCCGAACCGGCTGCGCTGGTAGGCGTAGGCGACGCCGACCACGAGCAGGACGCCGAGTGTCGCCTGGCCCGGCCCCGTCGTCTGCGGGACGAGCGAGAGCGTCGTCGCGCCCGGGCCGATCGCCGTCCACTCCCGCAGGAGGTTGTTCGTGATCTCGAGCACGGCGAACGTGGCGATGCCCGCCGCCAGGCCAGAGAGCCGCATCAGCGGGAGCCCGACCAGCGCCGCGAGCGCCGCCCCGACACCCGCCGCGAGCCCGAGCGACGCGAGGTTGCCGAGCTCGTGGTCGCGGAGGACCGGGAAGAGGTCGCGCAGGATCGCGCCCTTGAGGGCGAGCGGCACGGTCATCACGCCCGCGGCGAAGGCGCCGACGGCGACGAAGCTGATCTGGCCGAAGGAGAGCACGCCGGAGTTGCCGATGAACACGTAGATGGCGACGACCATCGCCACCGCGACGATCGCCTGGAGGACGTAGATCTGCGTCGAGCGCGAGACGACGGTCGCCAGCAGCCCCGCTGCGACGACGAGCAGCACGGGGCCGCCGAGCTCGACGAAGGGCCTGAGGCGCCTCACACCCGCTCCACGGTTGTCGCGCCCCGCGGGGCGAACAGCCCGCCCGGCCGCAGGAGCAGGACGAGGATCACCAGCGTGAACACCGCCGTCGGCAGGAAGATCGTCTTGTCGGTCGGGAGCACGCCGTTGATCACCCCGGTCGCGAAGCCGATCGCGAAACCGCCGAGCGTCGCCGTCCACAGCCGGTCGAGCCCGCCCACGACCACGCCGACGAGGACGACGATCGTCTCTTGAAGGCCGTACGCGGGCGTCACGAGCGGCCTCCGCACCGTCAGCACGATCGCGACGAGGGCGGCGAGCACCGCCGAGAGGAAGACCGCGAAGCCGATCACCCGGTCGCTGCGCACGCCCAGCAGGCGCGCCGTCCGGAAGTCGGCGGCGGCAGCGCGCATGTGCAACCCGATCGTCGTCCGGCCGAGGAGCAGCGCGAGCAACCCCAGCATGACGATCCCGAGCGTGATCGCGAGGATCGTCACCTGGCGCACGTTCACGCCGCCGATGCTCACCGCCCGGTTCAGCTGGCCGACGACCCGCACCGGCTCCCCGATCGTGCCGTCCCGCACGTCGACGATCCGGGCGATCGCCTGGAGAAGGAACGCGAGCGCGAAGGTCGTCACGAGCATCACCGCCGGCGACTGCCCGCGCAGCGGTCGGAAGACTGCGAGGTCGATCGCCGTCGAGAGCGCGATCACGACGGCGAAGCACGCAGCGATGCTCATCGCCGGGTGGAACTGCGACGTGAAGGCGAGCGTGTAGGCCCCGGCCATCACCAGCTGGCCGTAGGCGAAGTTGACGAGGCGGAGTACGCCGAAGACGAGTCCGATCCCGACCGCCATCAGCGCGTACACGGCGCCGAGCGCGACGGAGTCGACCAGCGTCTGCGCGTCCACGACGGCGAGCGGCATCACGCGAGGTAGGCGGCGACGAGCCGGTCGGTGTCGGCGGCGTCGGCGGGCGCCAGCGTGGCGCGCAGCTCGCCGTTCGCCAGAACGTAGGTGCGGTCGGCGAGGGCCACGGTGCGCTGCGCCCGCTGCTCGACGAGCAGCACGGTGACGCCGCGCTCGCGGATCCGGGCGAGCGTCTCGAAGACCGAGTCGACGACGGCCGGCGCCAGGCCGAGCGACGGCTCGTCCAGCAGCAGGAGCCGCGGCCCGGCCACGAGCCCCCGCGCGATCGCGAGCTGCTGCTGCTGCCCGCCGGAGAGCACGCCGGCCGGCCGCCGCCGCGACTCCGCCAGGGCCGGGAAGAGCTCGTAGGCCTCCGTGAGCGCCTCTTCGCCGCTCCCGTTCCGCCGGGCGGCCAGGCCCAAGCGCAGGTTCTCCTCGACGGAGAAGGACGCGAACACGCGCCGCCCCTCGGGGACGAGCGCCACGCCCGAGCGCGCGATCGCCTCGGGAGCGCGGCCGGCGACCGGAACGCCGTCGACGAGGATCTCCCCGCCCGAGATCGGCACGGCGCCCATGACCGCGTGCAGCGTCGTCGACTTCCCGGCCCCGTTCGGGCCGATGAGGCCGACGAGCTCGCCCTGCTGCACCTCGAGCGACAGCCCGCGGACGGCGGCCACGCTGCCGTAGCGGACCTCCACGGAGCGAAGCTCCAGCAGGGGGCGATCGTTCACTCGTGCCCCTTCCAGTAATGCTTTCGAGCTTCTGGGTCGCTAGCACCAAGCGATGCAAGGACGCAGGGAGCGCTCATAGCTGACGCTATGGGCGCGACTGAGGACGCCGCAGCGCGCCGCGTGATAGCGGGCCAGAAGCCGAAGGGTATTGCTGGAGGGGGCACTAGGTCGCGCTCTCGCCGAGGTAGGCAGCGGCGACGTCGAGGTTCGCCCGGATCTCGGCCGGCGGGCCCTCGGCGAGCGTACGGCCCTGGTCGAGCACCTGGATGCGGTCGCAGACCTCCATCACGAGGGCCACGTTGTGGTCGATCAGCAGGACGCCGGCGCCGTGCTCGTCGCGCACGGAGCGGACGACGGCGGCGAACTCGGGCAGCTCCGCTTCCGGAAGCCCGGCCGCGGGCTCGTCCATGAGCACGAAGCGCGGCTCGGTGGCAAGGGCGCGCGCGACGCCCAGGCGCCGCTCGTCGCCGTGGGAGAGCGCCGCCGCCGTGACCCCGGCGACCTCCTCCAGCCCGAGCAGCTCGAGCAGCCCCTGCGCCCGCCGCGCCGCCTCGCGAGGCCGGGTGCCGATGCCCAGCGCGGCGACCTCGACGTTCTCCCGCACGGAGAGGCCGGGAAAGGCACGGCTGTGCTGGAACGTGCGCGCCAGGCCCGCGCGCGCGCGCCGGCTCGCGTTCCAGCGCGTCACCTCTTCTCCCCCGAGCTCGACAGCTCCGGCGTCCGGGCGGTCGAAGCCGCTGAGCACGTTCACGAGCGTCGACTTGCCCGCCCCGTTCGGCCCGATCAACCCCACGACCTCGTGCCGGTGAACCTCGAGCGTGACGTCCACGAGCGCACGGACGCCGGCGAAGGAACGGGAGACGGACGAGGCCCGGAGGAGGTCTCCGGGCCCG
>JBBDQR010000029.1:6398-10089 GCA_040905885.1 Gaiellaceae bacterium
CCGCCCCCCCCCCTCGACTCCGTTGCGGTCACTAGATCTCGGGCACCGACTTCGCGGTCACGGGGCCGAAGTACTTGCCCTGGTTCTTCTGGATCTCGATCACGCGGTACTCCCGCCCGAACACGGTGTGCAGCTCGGATGAGAAGTTGACGTTGCCCGACACCGTCTGGACGTTCTCGAACTGCTCGAGCTCGGAGGCGAGCGCGTCTCCCTCCGTCGAGCCGTCCGCGCGCCGGATCGCCTCGGCGATCCCGTCGATCGCGCCGGCGCCGGCGAGGAAGCCGCCCGTCCCCGGCTGCGAGCCCGCCTGGGTGAGCGCGTCGATCAGCTCGCGGACCTCGTCGCTCGGGTCGTCGCCGAACACCGACGCGTAGGTGACGGCGTAGTAGTTCGTCACCTGCGGGTTGTCGGTCACCCAGTACGTGCCGTCGCCGGCCCAGGAGTTGAGGATCGGCGTCTCATCGCCGAGGGCGCGGAGCCCCGAGACGAGCGCCGGCAGCTCTCCGAAGGCGGTCGACGTCACGATCACGTCCGCGGTCGCCGCGTTCAGCCGGCTGACCGCCGCGTCGACGTTGTCGGCGCCGGTGGCGTACGTCTCGCGCGCCACGATCTCCCCGCCGAGCTCCGTGAAGCGCGCCTCGAAGGCCTGCACGACGTTCTGGAAGTAGACGAGCAGGGTGTTCGTGGCGAGCGCCGCGGTCCGCCAGCCCTGCTCCCAGGCGAACTCGGCCATCGCCGAGCCCTCGTCCTGGGCGACGTTCCCGAAGCTGAACGCCAGCCGGCCCTGATCGCCGAAGCGCTTCGGGCCCATCTGATCGGTCCCGATGCAGGGCGCGATCGCCAGGGTTCCCTGCGAGATCGCCTCCTGCACGACGGGCGTCGCGAAGTCGACGTCGCACGTGACGAAGATGATGTCCGCGCCGCCCTCGAGCAACGTCGTGGCACAGATCTTCGCCCGTGCCGGGTCGTTGTTCTGCGTGTCGCACGTCTCGATCCGCAGCTCGCGGCCGTCGACGCCTCCCTGCTCGTTGAGCTGGCCGAC
Source organism: Gaiellaceae bacterium (assembly GCA_040905885.1). GTDB lineage: Bacteria > Actinomycetota > Thermoleophilia > Gaiellales > Gaiellaceae > JACVRU01. The sequence continues at coordinate 7,441 of JBBDQR010000029.1, forward strand.
GCGGATCTGGGCCGCCGCCAGCGCGGGACCGTCGAAGGGCGCCATCTGCCCGGACGAGTCGAACGCCCAGCCGATCGTGATCGGCCCTTCGGCAGCCGGCTCGGCGGCCTCGTCGTCGCCGCCGCACCCCGCCGCGCCCAGCGCGAGAGCCGCGAAGAGCGCCGCGACGCTCCATCCGATCCTGTCTCGCATCAGTCCTCCTCTCGAGTCGACCCGGTCTGTACTGCGCTTCTATACACGCTGCTTACTCGGATTACGAATACGAGGCCTCCCTGGCTTTCACGAGCGCGTAGAGCGCCTCCTGGAGCGGCACGGCGACGCCCAGGCGACGCCCCTCGCCGACGAGCGCGCCGTTGATCAGCTCCACCTCGGTCGGGCGTCCCGCGCGGACGTCCTCCAGCATCGACGGGTGGTGCGCGCTGCCGCGACGCGTGGCGAGCACGTTCATCTCCCAGGGATCGTCGTGCAGCTCGATGCCGGCTGCGTCCGCCACGCGCTTGCCCTCGTCGAGGAGCGCGTGCACGAGCTCGCCGAGGTCGCCCTCCGCGAAGTGGAGGTCGTGCGGGAGCCCGGTCAGCGCCGCGACGCCGTTGACGGTCGCGTTGAAGATCAGCTTCGACCACTGTGCCGGCCGCAGGTCGGCGAAGGCACGCGCCTTGAGCCCGGAGGAGACGATCAGGCCCGCGGCCTCCTCGGCGAGCTCGGGCGGCGTGTCGCCGTACGGGCCGAGCCAGGTCTCCGTGTCGAGCACGTACTCGACGTGCGTGTCCGAATGGCGCGTGCCGCTCATGAAGGTGACGGCCGAGAGCAGCCGCCAGTCGCCGTGGCGCCGGACGATCTCCTCCGCGCCGAGGCCGTTCTGGACGGTCATCACGGTCGCCTCCGGGATCCGTCCCGCGAGCCGCGTGGCCGCCGCGTCGAGCTCGGTCGCCTTCGTGGCGACGATCGCCAGGTCGACTGCGGGCAGCTCCGCCGGGTCGGCCGTCGCGCCGAGGCTCGCAGTGAAGTCGGCCTTGCCGGTGACGCGGAGCCCGTCCGCTCGGAGGGCGCGCGCGTGCTCGTCGCGGCGGCAGAGCACCCAGACGTCGGCCACGCGCGCGAGGTGCGCCGCGTAGAGGCTGCCGATCGTGCCGGCTCCGACTACGCAGACAGTCGGCGTAGCGCCTCCACTCCCTTCCGGGCCAGCTCGCGCGGGTCGAGGCGCCAGAGGTCGTCGGAGAAGATCTCGAGGTCGTAGAGGCCGCCCCAGGCGAGCCGGTCGAGGATCGGGCCGAAGTCGACGATCCCGTCGCCGGGCAGCACGCGGTCGTTCGAGCTGCGCGTCGGCTCGCGCCAGTCGGCGACGTGGACGGCGGCGATCCGGTCGCGGAAGCGCGCGATCTCGTCGAGCGGCGCGTTCCAGAGGTGCCAGGTGTCGAACATCAGGCGCACGTCCGGGCGGCCCGCCTCGTCGAGGAGGGCGGCGGCCTCGCCGAGGGTGCTGACCGTCGTCCAGAGATCGCGGAACTCCCGCTGGACCGGCTCGAGAGCCGCCGGGACGCCCGCACGCTCGGCCGCGTCCGCTATGGCGCGGATCCCGTCCACGATCGCGGCCCGTTCCTCCCCGGGGCCGGTCAGGAAGAGGACGCAGGCGGGCTCGAAGGGCGCAAGGCGGTCGATCGCCGCGCAGATCGCCGCGACGCGCTCCGCCGGGTCGGCGGGCCCCTCCACTAGCGGCAGCGGCAGGATCGACGGGACGGCCGGCACCGCCGCCGCGGCCTCCAGCCCGCTGGCCCGGAAGCGCTCGAGCGAGTAGTCCTCGAGCTTCGACTCCCAGATCCCGATCCCGTCCGCGCCCGCCGCCCGGTAGGCGTCGAGGTCGTCGGCGAACGACTGAGCGACCGTCGTGATCTGCGAGATCGAGATCCTCATCGGAGCAGCCGCCTGGCGACCAGCGTCCCCGAGCCGCCGCCGAGGCCGGGCCCCGGGTGCGTGCTGGCGCCGATGTGCCAGAGCCCTTTCACCTCGGTGGCGTGGCCGGGACGAGCCCGCCAGAGGAAACTCTGGTCGAGCGAGAGCGCGCCGGAGTAGGGGTCGCCGCCGACGAGGTTGACGTTCGCCCGCTCGAGGTCGGCCGGCGAGAGGACGACGCGCTTCAGCAGGGCGGCCTCGAGGTTCGGGATGTGCCTCGCGAGACGCACGGTGATCCGGTCTGCGTACCGCTCGCGGGCGTCCTCCGTCCACTCGAAGCCCCGCGGCAGCTCCTGGAGCTGGATCCAGAGCAGGCCCTTCCCGTCGGGCGCCCGCGAGGGATCCATCGTCAGCGGCTGGCCGACGACGATCGTCCCCTCCTCCGGGAGCAGGCCTCGGTCGGCCTCGTTGACCGCGCGCGACACCGCGTCGAGGCCCGAGGTGACGTGGACGACCGCTGTCCGGGCCAGACGCTCGTCGCCGTCCCAGCGCGCGGGCTCGGAGAGCGCGAAGTGGATCTGCATGTCGCCGCGGCCGTAGCGGTAGCCAACCGGCCTCCTGGGCAGCAGCCGCCCGTAGAGCTGGGTCGGCGTCACGTTCGCGATGACGGCCCGCTCCGCGCGCAGCTCCTCGCCGCCGGCCGTGCGGACGCCGGCGGCCCGGCCGTCCTCGACGAGCACGCGCTCGACGTCGCGGCCG
>JBBDQR010000030.1:0-5103 GCA_040905885.1 Gaiellaceae bacterium
CACTGCGGGTGCGGTGCCTCCCAGTGCCACAGGCCCGGACGCAACTCGCGCACGGAACGATGCTACTGAACACGCTGCGCGCTCCCGATGCACGCGACCGTCGACGCCCCGTGTCGGGAGTGTTCAAATGTCGCTTGAGCGCCTGCCGCCGCAGGTGCTAGTGCGCCTCTATCCGAGCTCGGGCGCGCCGTGCTCGAGCTGCCGGTCGTACTCAGCCTGGTCGTAGTGGCCCTGCGACTCGGCGACGAGGCCGTCGCCGCCGAACGTCCACTCCTCGAACCCTGTGATGCGAACCCACTTCCCGGTTCCGTCCGGTCCTGCGTTCGTGCCGGTGAAAGTCCAGTGGTACTCGACCACATCGTCCTTGACGACGACGTCGTTCATGAACACCTCGATGTCCGGGAACGCGGTCATGAACGACTGCGCCGCCTCCGTGATCTCCGTGGGCGGACCGCCGTTGATCGCGATCGTCCCACCCGATGCGTAGTGCTCGGCCACTTTCGTCGGGTCGTGAGTGCGCCACGCATCCGTGTAGCTGCGCGCGAAGTCGCGTACTTGGTCCTGATCGAGCGACATTGGACTCCCTCCTGCCGTTAGTCCAGATCGCACCCGCCAGGCCGCCGGGCGCCGTGGTCACCCTATTCCCGGCACCCAGGCAAGGCTTGTGCGCAACTCCTCCGTGAGGCGCACGCCGGGCAACCTACTGCCCGTTCCGGACATGCCAGGGGGACAGTCCCCAAGACATGTCCCGACAAGCCATGGGCCGGTTTCGGACTCTTGCTGCGGCCCGCGGCTTTCGGACGGGCGGAATCGTAGCCGCGAAGCGGCGCATTCCGGCCGTCGCGATGCGTATCTACGCCACCGAGGCGTCCCTGGCCGGAGTGCCTGGCGCGAAAGCGCCACGCACGGAGGCCTGGAGGCCGAGCGCTGTTAACACCACGGCTGCACCGTCGCCGGAGGCCGGCTCAGCCGGCCGGGAGGCGAAGGAGCAGCCCTTCAGCGGAAGGCGGAGAAGGAGGGGGATCGGGGGGAACCATGGGTTCCCCCCGGATTTACCAGCGCGAGCGGCGGCCGCGGCGAGAGGTGTAGACGCGCCGGGCGGGGGCGACCGTCAGGCCGCTCTCCTCGAACTGCTCGCGGTGGCCGAGGCGGAGCGCGACCCGGCTGACGTCGGCCCGCTGCTCGGGCGTCACGAGGGTGACGCCCGACCCGTCGCGGCCGGCGCGGCCCGTGCGGCCGATCCGGTGCACGTAGCCCTTGTCGTCCTCGGGCGGGTCGAAGTTGATCACGTGCGTGATGTCGTCCAGGTCGAGCCCGCGCGCCGCCACGTCGGTGGCGACGAGCGTCCGCACCTTGCCGGTGTGGAACCGGGCCAGCGCCCGCTCGCGTGCGTTCTGCGCCATGTCGCCGTGGAGCGCCGCGGCCTCCACGCCGCGCTTCACGAGGCGCTGGGCGAGCCGGTCGGCGCCGCGCTTCGTCCGGACGAAGACGAGCACGAGCCCGCGGTCCTTCTCGAGCTCGGCGACGAGCGCGTCCACCTTGCCGTCGTGCGAGACGGAGACGAAGCGATGGTCGACCGTGCCCTGCTCGCGTCCGCGCGGTAGCGACGCCTCGACCCGCACCGGATCGTTGGTGTAAGCGTGGGCAAGCTCGCCGACCTCGCCGTCGAGCGTCGCCGAGAACAGCATCGTCTGCCGCTCGCGGGGAATCCGGCGGACGAGCCGGTCGACCTGGGGCTTGAAGCCCATGTCGAGCATGCGGTCGGCCTCGTCGAGGATGAGGATGCGCACGCGGTCGAGCGAGACCAGCTTCCGCTCGACGAGGTCCTGGAGCCGGCCGGGCGTCGCGACGAGGATCTCCGCGCCGCGCAGCTTCTTCACCTGCGGGCCGAGCGGCGCTCCGCCGTAGGCGAGGCCGACGCGCAGGCGCTTGACGCCCGCGACGGTTCCGAGCTCCTCCGCGACCTGCGAGGCGAGCTCGCGGGTCGGGACGAGCACGAGCACCGCCGGGGCGCCGCTCCCCGCCTGCGTCCGCTCCACGATCGGGAGCGCGAAGGCGAGGGTCTTGCCCGAGCCGGTCGGGGACTTGGCGAGCACGTCGGCGCCCTGGAGAGCCTCCGGGACGACGCGCTCCTGGATCTGGAACGGGGACACGATGCCGCGCGCGGCAAGCGCCTCCACGACGGGTGCGCTCACGCCGAGCGCGGAAAATTCCTGAGACAACGTTCTACTCCTTTGATTCGGGTCGAGACTGTCCGCTCGAAACACCCGAAGGAGGAACGAGAAGCTCAATCTCACGGGACGGCCGGATGCCGTCCGTGGCCACACAGTAGCAGGGAAGTCCGATAGGGCGGGTTTCCCCGCCCCATCGCCTACCCAACGAGCTTGACGTCGGAGGCCTGGGGGCCCTTCGCGCCCTCCGTGACCTCGTACTCGACCTTCGCGCCCTCGGCGAGCGACCTGAAGCCCTCGCCTTGGATGCTGCTGAAATGGACGAAGACGTCCTTCGAGCCGTCGTCAGGGGTGATGAAGCCGTAACCCTTCTCGTCGCTGAACCACTTGACGGTTCCGGTTGCCATGCGATCTCACCTCCCTCTGCAGATCAGGAACAAGTTCGGGAGGCGGTACGGCACTCCGGTACTCGTTCTTGCGTCGGGCGAGACGGTAGCAGCCATGAGTGGTCGCCGCCGCGAGTACAGTCGGCCCGCCGGCTGCAAAGCTGCACCGGGCGTTGTCCCTCGGTCCTTCCCCACGAAGTGCTGCGCACTTCGCGGGGGCCCCCGGAGGTCGCACCCGTATGTCTTCACATACGAGCGCTCCCTGCGTCCTAGCCCGGCTTGCTTTTCGCGCGGCCGGTCTCGACCGTACCCGCCACGGCGACCACTAGTACCCGCATGCAGCGAGGAGCACTCCCGCCTCGGCCTCCACCTCGGCCAGCTCCTCCGCGGAGAGGTCGCGCCGGTGGCGGCCCACCGAGCTCCCGTGGGCCCGCGCGAGGCCCGCGGCCAGCGGCTCGAGGGGGCAGCCGAGCGCAGCGGCGAGCGGCTCGGCCGCTGCGCCGATCGCCTCGTAGCGCACCTCGTGGCAGGGGACGCCCGACTCGCGGACGGCGGAGACGTAGCGCCGCCAGGCCCAGGCGACCCTCCGCGCGTCGCTCGCCGCCTCGAACTCCTCCTCCCGCCCCGGCTCGACCCAGAAGCGCGCCTGCGGCCCGTACGGGGAGCCCGCGTCGTCCCGGCCGGCACGGCCGCGGCTGAGCCAGCCGCGCTCCAGGAGCGAGCAGGCGACGTCGCGGCCGTCGCGGACGATGTGGACGAGCACCGCCTCCGGGAACGCGCGCGCGACGGCCGGGAGGACGAACGCCGCCTCCGGGGTCTGCTCCACGCCGCGCCGCGAGCCGACGAGACCGATCCGTCGCACGCGGTCGAGGATCCGGCGGATGCGCCGGGCGGCCGCCTCGGCATCGGCGCCGGTCAGCTCGGGGACGGCGGCCTTCAGCGGCGGCACCTCTCCGAGGTCGACGAAGCCCGGGAGGCCCCCGATCGCCCCGGCGAGGAAGGTCGTGCCCGAGCGCGGGCAGCCGAAGACGAAGATGAGCCGGTCGTCGAGGGTCCCGAGCGAGACGCCCGAGCGGAGCAGCCGCCCGGCGGCGCGCAGGTAGAGGCCCGCTGTCACGTCGTTAGCCTAGTGACGCGAATGCGGATCCAGCTCGTTCCCAAGACCGGGCGCCCCGACTTCCTCGACCTCCCCTGGCATGAGCCACTCGAGGAGTGGGACCACGAGCGCCTCGTCGTGGCCGCCCGCGGCATCGGCACGCACGTCGTGCGCTTCGTCGACTACGGCGGCGTCCTCTACGCGCTGAAGGAGCTGCCCGGGCCGGTGGCGGAGCGCGAGTACGGGATCCTCCGCGCCCTCTCGCAGGAGGGGATCCCGGCGGTCGAGGCGGTGGGCGTCGTCCACGGGCGCGGCGGCGAGCTGCCCGACGTGCTGATCACGCGCTACCTCGACTACGCGCTGCCCTGCCGCCTCGTGATCGCGCGCGAGCTCGTCCCCGGGCCGCTCGACCTCCTGCTGGACGCGGTCGCGGAGCTGCTCGTCCGCCTGCACCTGGCCGGCTTCTACTGGGGCGACTGCTCGCTCTCGAACCTGCTCGTCCGGCGCGACGCCGGCACCCTCGCCGCGTACCTCGTCGACGCCGAGACGTCGGAGCGCCAGCCGGAGCTGTCCGCGGGCCAGCGGTCGTACGACCTCGAGATCGCCGAGCAGAACGTCTTCGGGGAGCTGCTCGACCTCGAGGCCGGGCTCGGGCCCTCCGAGAGCCGCGACCCGCTGACGGTGCCCGCCGAGCTGCGCCGCCGCTACGAGCAGCTGTGGGAGGAGCTGACCGCCGAGGAGGCGTTCGCCCCGGGCGAGCACCACCGGCTCGAGGAGCGCCTCCGGCGCCTGAACGAGCTCGGCTTCGACGTCGAGGAGGTCGACCTCGTCTCGACCGACGACGGCTACCGCCTTCGGGTCGAGCCGCGCGTGCTCGAGCCGGGGCACCACCGGCGCCGGCTCGCCCGGCTGACGGGCCTCGAGGCGCAGGAGAACCAGGCGCGGCGGCTGCTCGCGGACCTCGAGGCCTACCGCCGGAGCCTCGACGAGTCGGCCACCCGGCCGGTCTCGGAGACCGCCGCGGCGGGCCGCTGGCTCGCAGACGTGTTCGAGCCCGCGATCGCCGCCGTCCCCGGGGAGCTGTGGCCGAAGCGGCAGGCGGCCGAGCTCTACCACGAGCTGCTCGAGCACCGCTGGTACCTCTCCGAGCGCGAGAGCCGGGACGTCGGGCTCGACGAGGCGACGGTGTCCTACCTCGACACCGTGCTGCGCGGCCTCCCGGACGAGAAGACGCTGCTACCGGGCCCGGAGTAGCGCCCCGAAGACGTCGTCCACGAGCGCGCGGAACCGCTGCGGCAGGGATCCGTCCTCGGCCGCGAACTCGCGCAGGTGGTACAGGTAGGCCTCCCACTCGAGCTGGCGGTCGGGGAAGGCGTCGCCGTGCTCGGCGACGAGCCGCTCGAGCAGTCGGATGTCGAGGTCGGAACGGGTCGCGCGCACGCGGGCGCGC
>JBBDQR010000030.1:5113-10060 GCA_040905885.1 Gaiellaceae bacterium
CCCCCCCCCCCCCCCCCCCCCCGCCAGATCCTCGTCGAGGCGCGCCTTGACCTCCTGCTCCCGCTTTTGCAGCGCCTCCTCGCGGACGCGCAGCTCGTGCGCGATCCGCTCGAGCCGAGCCCCGGCTTCCGCCCGCTCCTGCGCCTCGCGGGCCAGCGCCGCCTCGCGCGCGTCGAGGACGGCGGCACGCGCCTCGAGCTCCTCGACGCGGCGCTCGCGCTCGGCGAGCTCCTCTCGGACACGGGCGACCTCGGCGGCAGCCTCCACCTGTCCGGCGAGCGCCTGCTCGTGCCGCTCCACGGCCGCCTCGCGGCCGGCGAGATCACGAGCGAGGCGCTCGAGCCGCGCCGCGGCCTCGATCCGCTCCTCCTCGCCCCGCGTCAGCGCTCGCTCCCTGGCGTCCAGCTCCGCGGCCCGCTGCTCGCTCGCCTCGACCATGCGCTCGCGCACCGCGAGCGCCAGCCGCGTCGCCTCGAGCTCTCCCTGGCGCCAGGCGACCGCCCGCGCCCGCTCCTCGAGCTCGGCGCGCTCGCGCTCCAGCGTCGCCGCGAGCGCCTTCCGGCGCTGCGCGTCCTCCGCGAGCGCCCGCTCGGCCGCCTCGTGCTCCGCCAGGCGCGCGGCGAGCGCCGCCTCGCGCCGCGCGAGCGCCTCCGAGGCGTCGCGCACGCGCTGTGCCTCGCGCTGCCGCTCCGACTCGACCCTCCGCTCGCGGGCGCCCAGCTCGGCGAGCAGCGCCTCGGCGAGGTGGTCCTGCTCGACCGCGACCTCCTCCTGCTCGGCGATCAGCGACGCGAGCTCCTCGGCCAGCCCGCGCGTGTGCTGCTCCAGCTCGCGCCGCGAGGCGGCCAGCTCCCGCTCGCGCTCGGCGAGCTGGGCGAGGCGGCCCCGCCGCTCCCGGATCGTCTCGAGGTCGGCGCGCAGGGCGCCGAGCTCTTCTGCAGGGTGACCGCCGCTCGCCACGGCCGGATCTTAGTTGCCCGATGGCGATGAATACCAGGCGGCCGGACGGTCCTAGTTCAGATGGCCGCGCCGACTCAGCTCGCGTTCTCCATCCGCGGGCCGATCGCGCGCTCCGACCTCGCCGGTCTCTGCGACCGCGTCTGCTCGCTGCTCGCGCGCAGCGGCCCCGGGCTCGTCCACTGCGACGTCGGCGGCGTCGCCGGGCGGGCAGCCCGAAGAGCGGGAACAGCCGCTCGGTGTCGAGGAAGAACGTGAGCTCGACGATCCTGCCGTCCCGCCACCTCGAGCACCTGGAGGGCCCGGGCGAGTCGGTGCCGCAGGCGCTACGCCGGTTGCAGCTGGCCCAGTGCGCGCGGATGGCGAGCCGCGGCTTCGCGATCTTCGCCCGCATCATCGACGAGTCCCCGGCGCTGCGGTCGAAGGAGCTCGAGGTGATGGCGAACTTCGAGCGCGTGCTCGCGGATGCGCTCGAGCGGGAGGTCGGGCTGAACCGGCTCGACGCCCGGATCGCCGCGACGCTGCTGATCGGCGTCCAGTGGCAGTTCCTCGCCGACCTCGGCCGGTAGGGCTCAGCCCACGATCTCGATCGTCCCGTCGTCGATGCCGTAGAACAGCTGACCGGCGAACTCGACCTGCGCGAACGTCAGCACCTGCGCCGGGCCGGGACCGAGCGTCGTCGGCACGAAGACGGCGTGCGTGTGAGGCGTCCCGTCGCAGAACGGCGTGTACGTCCCGAGGTCCACCACGAGGCCGCGGCTGATGACGAGCCGCGACTCGACGCCGGTCGTCTCTCCCGAGCAGGCAACCGTGACGTCGATGGTCGCGCCGCCCTCGACCAGCCGCGCCGTGCCGGCGATGTCGACCGCGACGATCGGAGTCGGCTGGATCGTCTTGGCGTCCTGGGCGCTCGCCGTCTTTCCGCGCTTGACGACGACGGACGCGCCGACCTCCACGGGGCCGAGGTCGAAGACGCCGGCCGACACGGGGACCGTGACGTTGAACACCTGCAGGAAGCCGGCGCACGCGAGCGGGAACGACGCCTGTCCGGACGCCTGCGGCTGCGAGACCGAGACGACGGCTTCGACGAGCGTCCAGCGCTCCGGGCACGACGCGATCACCTGCACCGCGGCCGACCGCCCGTCGGGCGCGATCGCGGCGAACGGCTGGACGTCGACGACCGGCGTCGGCGCCGGGCGCGCCCCGGCGGGCGCGGCGGCGAGGGCGAGGAGGGCGGCTGCGCCCGCAAGCACCAGTGCCGTGCGACTCTTCATGGACTGACCTCCGTGGCGACGGGCGGGTATCTGTTCCTGACCTACGTCCGCGCGAGTCGATCGGATCGCTCAGCGCACGCGCAGCCGGCGTAGGCGGCAGCGCTCGCGCACGACGCAGGGCCGGGCGAGCGCGAGGAGGTCGGGGACGGCCGCCTCGGGGAGCTTTCGTTGCTTGTCTGCGAAGTCGTCGACCAGGTCGGCTCCGCTGGCGTAGTGCTTGCGGACGTCATGGTCGTCCGTCGCCTCCTCGTCGAGGCGGCGGGCAGCGATGAGTTCGTCGACTGCGGCGGTTGCGGTGTCGGCGGTCGCGAAGAGCGGCTCGCCGTCGATCTCGCACACCGCCCGCTCGTCGACCTCGACGACGGGATCGGGCCGGATCACCTGCAGATCGAGGATCAGCCCGCCCGGTCTGGCCGCGGCCACCATGTTGCGCAGGACGTCCACGACGTCCTCCTCGTCCACGCATCAGAGCGACCAGGAGAAGACGACGAGGTCGAACGCGTGCGGCTCGATCTCGATCTCCTTCCCCGAGGCGACGCGGTAGGTGACCCGCTCGGCCAGCTCAGCGGGCAGCGAGGTGCGTGCCCGCTCGACGGCGTCGCTGTCCGGGTCGAACGCGAGGACGTGCGCGGCCTCGGCGGCGATGCCGACCGTGAGCCGGCCGTCGCCGCAGCCCAACTCGAGCACGCGGCGTCCGCGAAAGTCGCCGAGCCGACGGAGTGCGGCGAGGTGCGCGCCCTCGGGGTCGAGCACAGGCTTCGGCTGCCGCTTGGGAATGGCTAGGCCCCGCTTGCGGTGAGCGGGTCGACGACCCGGAGGCGCGAGAAGCGACGGAAGCCGCTGTCGTGCGAGGCGAGGACGAGGCCGTGCTCGATCGCGAGCGCCGCGATCTCGATGTCGGGCACGTCGTCGCTGCGCAGCCCCGGCGTCTCGGCGAGCTCCGCGGCGATCGCGGCGTGGCCCGTGCCGGGCGCGACGAGCCGGACGGCGGGCTGCGCGAGGTACGCCGCCGCCGCCGCCCATCCCTCCTTGACCGTGACTGCGTGCCGCCCGAACACCCTCGGACTCGTGATCAGGCGAAGGAACGCATAGATGACCGGCGAGCAGAGGGCGACGGTTCCCTCGCCCTCGGCGAGCCGCTCCTCGAGCCAGGGGCGAGCGCGGTCGTGCTCCGGCGCGCCCGCGAACGTCGCATACACGAGCAGGTTGGTGTCGACGAGCATCACGTGAGGCCGCGCTGCGCACGCCGCTCGTCGTCGAGCGCCGCGAGCAGTGCCGAAACGTCGGACACGTCGAGGATCGGCCCGCCGGGCAACTCCGGCAGCGGCGGCGGGGCTGGCGGCGGCGCGTTGCGCGCGCCGCGGCGGAGAAGGCGGTTGACCGCGGCACGGAACGTCTCGCCCGTGCGGGCCCGCTCGCTCTCGATCAGCGCCGCAACGTCGTCGTCCAGCGTGATCGTGGTGCGCATGATGCGAAAACCATAGCATCACGAGCATCAGCGTCGCTCTAGATGGGGCGCAGAAGTGGCGGCGGCAGCGCGACAAAGAGCGCGACCCAAGCGAGCCGTGAAGCTTAATGCCTTGACAGGCATATAACTGAGAGGTCATACTAACTCCATGGCCGAGCTCGCGGCACTCCAAGTTCTGGCCGAGCCACGGCGGTTGGCGATCCTCGATCTGCTCCGCGACGGCGAACGGCCCGTCGGGGAGCTGGTCGATCGCCTCGGCCTCAGCCAACCAGCCGTCTCGAAGCACCTGCGCGTCCTCAAGGAGGCGGGGCTCGTCGAGGCCCGCCCGGATGCGCAGCGCCGTCTGTACCGCATCCGGCCCGAGCCGCTCGCAGAGCTCGACGACTGGCTGGCCTCCTACCGCCAGCTCTGGACAGCTCACCTCGACCGGCTCGAAGACCACCTCGACCGACGGAGGACGACATGACCGACGCCACGCTGCTCACCGACCGCGCGCGCCCCGCTGTGCGGCTCGAACGCCACCTTCCCGACCCACCGGCGGTCGTGTGGCAAGCGCTCACTGAGCGCGAGCAACTTCGCTCCTGGTTTCCCTCGGACGTAGTCGTGGAAGGTGGACGGTGGGAGATCGGCGCAGCCATCACCTTCCCCTTCCCGCCCGAGGTCATCGACATGACCCTCACGGGCGAGGTGCTCGAGGTCGACGAGCCGAAGGTGCTCGCCTTCACTTGGGGCGAGGAGACGCTGCGATTCGACCTCTCGCCAGAGGGCGACGGACGCGCCTCGTCCTCATCGACGAGCTGCCGGCCGGCGCGGCCGCGCGCAACGCCGCTGGCTGGGAGACGTGCCTCGACCGCCTCGCGGGTCTCGACCCTGCCCCGGACGCATGGCAGCCGCGCTTCGAGCGCTACGCCGCTCTGTTCGAACCCGCGCTCGGCCCGCAGGAAGGGCCTCCCGCCGGCTACAAGGGCGGCCAGCCAGAGCGGCCGCCTCGGCGAGCCTGACTTCAGGAGCGGCGACTGCGGGACGTCCGCCGGAAGACGCGCCCGAAGTCGTCGCCACAATCGAGGAGACGATCTCCGGCAGCAGTCTCGACAAGCAACTGCGGCGCGAGCAGACCCTGGCGATCCTTGAGCTGATCGCCGCCCACGTGTCGCGGGGCCATATCGTCCCCCGCCTCCGAAGAAGAAAAACCTGTAAGCGTTCAGCCTCTGGGCAGGGACCCGGTGCCTTGTGGCGAATGCCGGCGGT
>JBBDQR010000031.1:0-2914 GCA_040905885.1 Gaiellaceae bacterium
CAGGGCTTTTCCGTAGCAGGCCTGTAAGCCGGATTCTGTCGAGGGTGACCATCTCTCTGTGCGACGTACCCGGCTCCTCGGCGGGCCACCTCAGCGGAGCCTGTTTGTCTTGCACCGGACGGGGTTTGGCGAGCCGCCGTGTCGCCACGGCGCTGGTGGGCTCTTACCCCACCCTTTCACCCTTGCCTGCGACCTCTCCGGAGATAGGCCGCCGGCGGTCTCCTTTCTGTGCCACTTTCCGTCGGCTTTCGCCGCCTCCCTCGCGGGAGCGTCCTGCCCTGAGGTGTCCGGACTTTCCTCGAGCCGCCTCGCGGCGGTCCGCGGTCACCCGGCCTGCATCCCCAAGTCTAGCCCGAGCTGCTGCGTGTCGCCGTCCGCGCGCAGCGCCGAGCCGCACTCGGGGCAGGCCCGCGAGCGCCCCTTCGCCAGCAGGAACTCGCCGCAGACGAGGCACTCGAGGCTCACGCCGCGCGCCAGCGCCACGAGCTCCTGCTCGAGCGTGCGGTGGAGGGGGACAACGGCGCTCACAGGACTCTCAGCACCCCCACGACCTTGCCGAGCACCTTCACGTGCGCCGCGTAGATCGGCTCGAGCGCGTCGTTCTCCGGCTGCAGGCGCACACGCCCGGACTCGCGGTAGAAGCGCTTCACGGTCGCCTCGTTGGCCGACTCGTCGTCGCCGGCGAGCGCGACCACGATCTCACCGTCGCGTGCCGTGTCCTGGCGCCGCACGACGACGAGGTCGCCGTCGAGGATCCCCGCGTTCACCATCGAGTCGCCCTTCACGCGCAGGAGGAAGTCGGCGCCGCCGTGCGCGAGCAGCTCGGGGACGGCGACGTGCTCCTCGATGTTCTCCTCCGCGAGCAGCGGGCCGCCGGCCGCGATCTCGCCGACGAGGGGCAGCCGCTCGACGCCGGGAGCCTCCGCTGCGGCCGCGCGCTTGCGGCCGCCCGCGAGCAGCTCGAGCGCCCGCGGCTTGGTCGGGTCGCGGCGCAGGAAGCCGGCGCGCTCCAGGTTGGCCAGATGGGCGTGCACCGTCGAGGGCGAGGCCAGCCCGACGGCCTCGCCGATCTCGCGCACCGTCGGCGGGTAGCCGTGGCGGTCGACGTAGTCGCCGAGGAAGTCCAAGATCTCCTGCTGTCTTCCGGTCAGCACGCGAGCCTCCGTCGTCGTTGGCAGGTCGTCTACGAACGTCCGTTTCCGCGAACGTGTGTTCGTCGGAAGGGTAGACACTCCTCCGGACGGCGTCAACCCGCAAGTAACAGTCTGTCACTTGCCGTCAGGGGACGAACAGGGCGGCCTTCCGGCCGCCCTGTTCGATCACCACCGAGATGGTGCGCTGGAGAGGACTTGAACCTCCACGGCCCAACGGGCCACAAGGCCCTCAACCTTGCGCGTCTACCAATTCCGCCACCAGCGCAGGCAGAGGGGATTGTAGCCACGGTTAGAGTCCGCCGGATGCGCGCGCTCTGTGCCGAGGCCCTCGACGCCGCCGTGGCGGGCGGCGCTTCCTACGCAGACGCGCGCGCGGTCTCCCGGCGCGACCAGCTCGTGGCGACGCGCAACGGCGACGTCCTCTCGGTCACCGACCAGGAGAGCGACGGCATCGGCGTCCGCGTGCTCGTGGACGGAGCCTGGGGCTTCGCCTGCGACCGGCGCCTCAGTGAGGAGGGCGCCAAGGAGGCCGCCCGCCGCGCCTGCGCCTTCGCCCGCGCGGCCAGCGCCGGCGGACAGCGCCGCCTTGCGCCGGTCGAGGCGCAGAGCGTCGAGTACCGGACGCCCGCGCGCGTCGATCCGTTCTCCGTCTCCGTCGGCGACAAGATCGCGCTCTGCCTGCGGGCGGAGGAGGCGATGCGGCGGGAGGGCGTGATCGTCACCTCCGCGACGCTGCGCGCGCTCCGCGAGCGCAAGCTCCTCGCCACCACCGACGGCGTCGAGGCCGACCAGGAGCGCGTCGAGTCCGGCGGCGGGATCGACGCGATCGCCGCCGTGGACGGCGTCGCGCAGATGCGCAGCCACCCGTCGGCGCACGGGGGCTGGAGCGCCCAGGCGGGCTGGGAGTTCGTCGAGGAGCTCGCCTTCGAACGGGAGGCGCCGCGCGTCGGCGAGGAAGCGGTCGCGCTGACCCGGGCGGACGAGTGCCCGAGCGGCCGGACGACGGTGGTCATCGACGCCGAGCAGCTCACGCTCCAGCTCCACGAGTCGGTCGGGCATCCGATCGAGCTCGACCGGATCCACGGGACGGAGGCGGCCTACGCCGGCACGAGCTTCCTCTCCCCGGCCGACCTGGGCACGCTGCGCTACGGCTCGGAGCTGATGAACGTCACCGCCGACGCGACCCTCCCCCGCGGGCTCGGCTCGTTCGGCGTCGACGACGAGGGCTTCCCGGCGCGGCGCGAGACGATCGTCGAGGCGGGCGTCCTGCGCAGCTTCCTCTCCTCCCGCGAGCTGGGCGGCGGCGGCTCGATGCGCGCCGACAGCTGGAGCCGCATGCCTCTCGTCCGCATGACGAACCTCTCGCTCGAGCCCGGCGAGGGCAGCCTCGAGGAGCTGATCGACGGCGTCGGCGACGGGATCTACCTGGAGACGAACAAGAGCTGGTCGATCGACGACAAGCGGCTCAACTTCCAGTTCGGGACGCAGGTCGCCCGGGAGATCAAGGGCGGCAAGCTCGGCCGGCTGCTGCGCGACGCGACCTACACGGGGATCACGCCCGTGTTCTGGGGCTCGCTCGACGCGCTCGCCGGCCCCGACGAATGGGTCGTGCTCGGGCTGACGAACTGCGGCAAGGGCCAGCCGGGCCAGCTGGCGCACGTCTCCCACGGCGCCTCGCCGGGGCGGTTCCGCGACGTCGAGGTCGGCGTCCGCTCATGAGCCGTAGGCTCGACGGAGGCGACCAAAGAGCGGAGGCGCCG
>JBBDQR010000031.1:2924-51698 GCA_040905885.1 Gaiellaceae bacterium
CCGGAGCGGGTATGAGCGAATGGCTCGACGCGGCGGAGCTCGCGCTCGCCGCCGCGGAGGCGGACGAGGCCGAGGTCGTCGTCCACGCCGAGCGCTCCGGGCTCGCCCGCTTCGCCGCCTCCGAGATCCACCAACCCACGCTCGTCGACAACGCGGTCGTGCGGCTGCGCGTCGTCCGCGACGGCCGGATCGGCTCCGCGGCGACGAACCGCGTCACCACCGAGGGGCTCGCGGAGCTCGCGCGACGGGCGGCCGAGGCGGCCGACAGCGCCCGGCCCGACGAGAGCTTCCCCGGCCTCGCGCCCGCGGCGGAGCTGCCCGCGGTCGAAGGGTACGACCGCGAGACGGCAGCGCTGACGCCCGAGGAGCTGGCGCGGCTGGCCCGGGCGGCCCTCGCGGCAGGCGGCAAGCTCGGCCTCTACGGCTACGCAACGTGCGGGGTCACGGCGCTGGCCGTCGCCTCGACGAACGGCCATCGCGCCGAGCAGGTCGCCACCGACGCGACCGTGCTCGTGCTCGCGGCCGACGACGGAGCCTCCGGGTACGCGGAGGCGACGAGCTGGCGCGTCGGGCAGCTCGACCCGGCCACGGTCGCGCGGGAAGCGGTGGAGAAAGCCCGACGGACGCGCGCTCCCGCCGAGCTCGAACCCGCTCCCTACCGGGCGGTGCTCGAGCCCTACGCGGTCGCCGAGCTGCTCGACTACTTCGCCTTCGACGCGTTCAACGGGCTCGGCCTGCTGGAGGAGCGAAGCTACGCGGCCGGGAGGATCGGCGAGCGCGTCTTCGACGAGAAGGTGACGATCGTCGACGACCCGCTCGACCCTCGCGGGCTGCCGCGCGCGCTCGACTTCGAGGGCACGCCGGCCGGCCGGGTGCCGCTCGTCGAAGGCGGCGTCCTGCGCGGCGCCGTCTGGGACCGGGCGGCGGCGCGCGCGGGCCGCGAGTCGACCGGGCACGCGCTGCCGCCCGAGTACCGGATGTACGGGGCGATCCCGGCCTCGCTCCGCCTGGAGCCCGGCGACGCGACGTCGGAGCAGCTGGCCGAGTCGGTCGGGGACGGGATCCACGTCACCAGGCTCCACTACCTCGGCGTCGTCGACCCGCGCGAGGGAGTCGTCACGGGGATGACGCGCGACGGGACCTTCCGCATCCGCGACGGCCGCGTTGCCGAGCCGCTCCCGAACCTGCGGTTCACCGTCGCCGTCCCGGAGGTGCTCGCCGACGTGCCGGCGCTGGGACGCGACCTGGCGCTCGTCAACCGCAGCGACTTCTACGGCGAGCGGACGCCGCGTGCGGCGCTCGTGCCGGCGCTCGCGACCGCGCGGTTCAACGTCACCGGGATCGGCGGCGGGCCCGGGCTCTGAGCTACTTGAGCTGGTGGTAGAGCAGAACGGTGTTGATGCTGAAGAGGAGGGCGACGACGACCGTCAGCCTGGTCAGGTTGCGCTCGACGATGTGCGTGCCCCCGTGCGACATCGGCGAGAAGCCCATCCCGCCGAGGCCGGCCTCGCGACCCGAGTGCATGAGGATCAGCCCCATCAGGGCGAAGGAGAGGAGCACCTGGGTCACGGCCAGCGCGGGCAGCACGCGGCCAGTGTAGCCACGGCCGACGCAAGTAACGGTCTGTTACTTGCCCTCGGCCACGTCCAGAATCGCCTCGACGAGCTCGGCGGCGATGCGGTCCTTCGTCACGTAGCCGGCCGCGCCGGCCTCGCGTGAGCGGGCGACGTCGTGACGGGAGTTCGAGCCGGTGAGGATGAGCACGCTCGCCTTCGGGACGCGCTCCCGGATCCGCCGTGTCGCCTCGAAGCCGTCGACCACGGGCATGCTGATGTCCATCAGGACGACGTCCGGCTCGAGCCGCTCGGCCAGCTCGACGGCCTTGTCGCCGTTGCCGGCTCGGCCCACGACCTCGACGCGCCCGTCCACGGCGAGGATCGCCTCGAGCGCCTCGGCGAAGAGACCGTGGTCGTCGGCAATCACCACGCGGATCCGCGCAGACCCCTTCATTCCCAGCCACTATCGCGGAGAACCGCCGGTTAATCTAGGGCATGTCCCAGGACGATGCCCGCGCCCGAGTCCAGAAGCTGCTCGTCACCGGCGACAACAGGCTGAAGCAGGGCGTCGATCCCGCTAAGGCGCGGGAGAGCTGGCAGCAGGCGCTCGAGGTCGCACGCGAGGCGGGGCTCGAGGACGCCGTTCGCCCGCTCGTCGAGGTCAGGCTGGCCGACCTCGAGCGGCCCGCTCCAGGATCTCCTCCACCCGGCGAGCCTGCTCCTTGACGTCGTGCGGCTCCGCGGCGGCGCGGGCCGCCGGATTCGGGACGGGCAGCGCGGCGGCGCGGCGCATTCCCGCGGCGATGTCGTCCACGTCCATAGGGTCGACGAGGGCCCCGGCGTCGGGCGTCACGAACTCGGGTGGCCCGCCGACCCGCGTCGCGACGACCGGGCGGCCGGACGCCATCGCCTCGAGGAGGGCCTGCCCGAGCGGCTCGACGAGCGACGGCTGGCAGACGACGTCGGCGGCCGCGATCAGCCCCGGGACTCGGTCGTACGCGACCGTCCCCTCGAGCCGCACGTTCGCCCGCCCGGCGAGCGCAGCCCGCAACGGCCCCTCGCCGACGAAGGTCAGCGTCCCCTCGCCGAGGCTCGCGAACGCGTCCGCGAGCCGGACGACGTTCTTCCGCTCCGTCAGCCCGCCGAGGCAGAGGAAGGCCGGCCCGGCCCCGTCCTGCCGCGGCGACGGCTGGAAGCGCTCCAGGTCGACGCCCGAGCCGATCACCTCGGTCTTCCCGCGCGCGTCGGGCACCTTCGCCTCGAGCTCCTCCCGCAGGTAGCCGGAGACAGCCACGACGGCGGCGGCCCGGCGGACGACTAGCCGCGTCGCGGCCGCGACGCCCGGAATCGCGCCGACGTTGCGGACGTCGCGGCCGTGCGCGGTGACGACGAGCGGCGCCCGGCCGGCGAGCGCGGCGATCAGGCCGCTGGGGACGAGGAAATGCGCGTAGACGACGTCGGGGCGGGACGCGCGCAGCGTCCGACCGAGCAGCTCGAGGTAGCGTCGCTTGCCGCCGGCGCGCCGGTCGAGCACGGCCCGCTCCAGCTCGTGCCCGCGCTCCTCCAGCTCGTCGGCGAGCCGCCGGACGAAGACGCCCAGGTCGGGGTCGTCCGGGCCCGGATACATCTGGGAGACGAGCAGGATCCGCACGGACGCGTATCGTCGCAGCCGTGTCCGTGGTCGACGTCCGTGAGCTGACGAAGGTCTTCCGCGTCCCCGAGCGGGAGGCCGGCCTGCGCGCGTCGATGCGTGCGCTCTTCCGGCGCCGCCACCGCGAGGTCCGCGCGGTCGACGGGATCTCGTTCGCGATCGACTCCGGCGAGGTGGTCGGCTTCCTCGGCCCGAACGGCGCGGGCAAGACGACGACCCTGAAGATGCTCTCGGGCCTCCTCTTCCCGACGGCCGGCGAGGCGCGGGTGCTGGGCTTCGTCCCCTCCCGCCGCGAGCGCAACTTCCTGCGCCAGATCACGCTCGTGATGGGCAACCGCAACCAGCTCCAGTGGGATCTCCCCGCGCTCGACTCGTTCGAGCTGAACCGGGCGATCTACCGCGTGGGGCACGAGGACTTCCGGCGGCTGCGCGACGAGCTGATCGAGCTGCTCGACGTCGGCGACCTGGTCCGCAAGCCCGTGCGGAACCTCTCCCTCGGCGAGCGGATGAAGGTGGAGATCGTCGGCTCGCTCGTCCACCGGCCGCAGGTGCTCTTCCTCGACGAGCCGACGATCGGGCTCGATGTGACCATGCAGAAGCGGATCCGCACGTTCATCGCCGAGTACAACCGCCGCTACGAGGCGACCGTCCTGCTCACGAGCCACTACATGGCCGACGTCGAGGCGCTCTGCCGCCGCGTGGTGATGATCCACCAGGGGCGGATCCGGTTCGACGGGCCGCTCGCCCGGCTCGGCGAGCAGTTCGCCGGCCACAAGACGATCGAGGTCGCGCTCGCCGACGGCGGCGCCGACCTCTCCCGCTACGGGGACGTGCTCGAGCGCGAGGGCGACCGCGTCAAGCTGCGCGTGGAGAAGGCCGAGACCTCGCGCGTCGCGGCCCTCCTGCTCAGCGAGCAGGAGGTGATCGACCTGACGATCGAGGACCCGCCGATCGAGGACGTGATCGAGCTGGTCTTCGCCGAGGCGGCCGAGTGAGCGCCGTCCCGCTCGCCCGCCAGAACCCAGTCCGGGCGATGGCGGACTTCTACCTCACGACGATGCGGACGCAGGTGCAGACGCAGTTCCAGTACCGCGCCGCCACCTACATGTACCTGGTCGGGATGGTCGCCGAGCCGGTGATCTACCTCGTCGTCTGGACGACGATCGCGAAGCAGCAGGGCGGCTTCATCCAGGGGATCAGCGTGGGCGAGTTCGCCGCCTACTACATCGTCTGGACGCTCGTCCGCAACATGAACATCGTCTTCACCCCCTACGGCTGGGAGTGGCGCATCCGCGAGGGCGAGCTCTCCGCGGCGCTCCTCCGCCCGCTGCACCCGATCCACTACGACATCGCCCAGTTCGCCGGCGGCAAGCTGATCTGGGTCGTCCTCTACCTGCCGATCGCGGCGGCGCTGGCGCTGATCTTCGACCCCGTGCTCTCGGTGACGGCGCTCGAGGCCTGCGTCTTCTTCGTCGCGATCTGGGGCGCGTACCTGATCCGGACGATGCTGCTCTGGCTGCTCGGGATGGTGACGTTCTGGACGACGCGCGGGAGCGCGATCTTCGAGACGTACATCATGGCCGAGCTGCTGCTGTCGGGCCGGCTGGTGCCCCTGCCCCTGATGCCCGACTGGTCCCAGACGCTGGCGGGCTTCCTCCCGTTCCAGTGGGCCTTCTACTTCCCGATCCAGACGCTCGTCGGCGAGCTGTCGGCGGCCGAGCTCGTCGGGGGCCTGGGGATGCAGGTGCTCTGGATCGCGGTCGGCTCGTTCCTCGTGTGGGTCTGCTTCCGGGCCTCGGTGAGCCGCTACACGGCGGTGGGGAACTGATGCGGGCCGTGCAGGTGGCGTGGACGTTTTTCCGGCTGGGCGCGCTCAACGAGCTCCAGTACCGGGCGAACTTCTTCGTCGCCGCCTTCCAGTCGCTGCTCGCGGTGGGGGTGGCGATCGTCGTCCTGAAGCTCGTCTACTCGCACACGGCCGAGCTGAACGGCTGGACGGAGGCCGAGCTGATGTGCGTGCTCGGCATCCAGGTCCTGATGGGCGGCGTCATCCACGCGGCGATCCAGCCGAACATGGAGCGGCTGGTCGACGAGGTGCGCGACGGGAAGCTCGACTACGCCCTGACCAAGCCGGAGGACTCGCAGCTGCTCGTGAGCGTGCGCGACTTCCGGATCTGGCGGACGGTCGAGGTTATCTCGGGCGCGGCGGTGCTCGGCGTCGGGGTGTCGCGGCTGGAGGCGAGCGCGGGGATCGGCGAGGCGCTGTCGTTCGCGGGGCTGCTCCTGGTGGGCGGTGTGCTGCTCTACTGCTTCTGGCTGATCCTCGCCACCGGCTCCTTCTGGATCGTCCACATGTGGTTCCTCGCGGACCTGTTCGAGGGGGTCTATTCGACCGGGCGGTGGCCGATCGGGATCTATCCCGGCTGGCTTCGGTACAGCCTCACGTGGCTCGTGCCGATCGGCTTCGCAATCACTGTGCCGGCGGAGGCGGTGACGTCGCGGCTGGTCTGGACGACGCCCGTCCTCGCGCTCGCCTTCGCCGCGGTGCTCTTCGCCGTCACGCGCTGGTTCTGGCGCTTCGGGCTCCGGCACTACTCCGGCGCCTCCGCCTGAGTCTGCAAGTAACAGAGTGTTACTTGGAGATTCGTCGCTGAAGCGACACGGTTTCGTGCGCCGGCGGCTGCCACAGTCTGGGCGTGCTCTGCTTCGCCCCTCGAATCTCGCCGCGGCTGCTCGAGGCGATCGCGCGGCTGGACGATCCGACGCTGCCGATCGCGGAGGTGTGCCGTCGCGTAGGCGACGAGGCCGCTCGGCTAGGCCTCTTCAGGCCGAGCTACGAGCGTGTCCGCTTCCTCGTCGGCGAGCTCAGGTACGCGCGTGCGGTCAAGGCCCGCCAGCCGTCCACGGCCGAAGTGCTGCTCGACATCGCCCTGAGGCTGCGCTCGCCGATGGCCCTGCTCGACCACGTCTCCGGCGTCGGCGTCCCGCGTCTGACCCGAGGTCCCTAGAAAGGCAAGTAACACTCTGTTACTTGCGACTTCGGGCGGCGTCAGGCGCGCTGGGCGTCGTAGGTGCCGAACTCGTCGCGCAGGACGCCGCAGATCTCGCCGACGGTGCAGCGCGCGCGGAGCGCCTCGCGCATCGGCGGCAGGAGGTTCTCCGTGCCGCCCGCGGCCCGCCGCACCTCCGCGAGCGCAGCCTCCGCGCCGGCGGCATCGCGCTCCGCCCGCACGCGCGCGATCCGCTCGAGCTGCCGCCGCTCGATCTCGGGGTCGAGCCGGTGGAGCTCGATCGGCTCCTCGTCGCCCTCCCGGAAGCGGTTCACCCCGACGATCGTGCGCTCGCCCGCCTCCACCTCCTGCTGCCAGCGGAAGGCCGCCTGCTCGATCTCCTCCTGGATGAACCCGGCCTCGACCGCCGCCACCGCGCCCCCGAGTTCGTCGACGCGCTCGATCAGCGCCCAGGCGCTCTCCTCCAGCTCCCGCGTCAGCGCCTCGAGGAAGTAGGAGCCGCCGAGCGGATCGGCCGTGTCCGTCCCGCCGGCCTCGTGCGCGAGGATCTGCTGCGTCCGCAGCGCCACCCGCGCCGACCGCTCGGTCGGCAGGGCGAGCGCCTCGTCGAAGGCGTTCGTGTGGATCGACTGCGCGCCGCCGCAGACCGCCGACAGCGCCTGCACGGCCACGCGCACGATGTTGTTCTCCGGCTGCTGCGCCGTCAGCGTCGACCCGCCCGTCTGCGCGTGGAACCGCAGCGCGAGCGCGCGCGGATTGGTCGCGCCGAAGCGCTCCCGCATGATCCGCGCCCACAGTCGCCGCGCCGCGCGGAACTTCGCCACCTCCTGGAAGAAGTGGTTGTGCGCGTTGAAGAAGAAGGACAGGCGTGCGCCGAAGGCGTCCGGGGAGAGGCCCGCGTCGACCGCCGCCTGGCAGTACGCGATCCCGTTCGCGAGCGTGAACGCGATCTCCTGGACGGCGGTCGAGCCCGCCTCGCGGATGTGGTACCCGGAGATCGAGATCGTGTTCCAGGAGGGCAGCCGCTCCGCGCAGTACGCGAAGAGGTCGGTCGTGATCCGCATCGACGGGCGCGGCGGGAAGATGTAGTTGCCGCGCGCGATGTACTCCTTGAGCACGTCGTTCTGGACGGTGCCGCGCAGCTTGTCGCCGGCGATCCCCTGCCCCTCGGCGACGAGCTCGTAGAGCAGCAGCAGGAGCGCGGCCGGCGCGTTGATCGTCATCGACGTCGACGCCTCGCCGAGCGGGATGCCGGCGAGCAGCACCTCCATGTCGGCGATCGAGTCGATCGCCACGCCGGTGCGCCCGACCTCGCCGAGCGCGCGCGGGTCGTCCGAGTCGTAGCCGAGCTGCGTCGGCAGGTCGAACGCGACCGAGAGGCCGGTCTGGCCGCGCTCGAGCAGGTAGCGGAAGCGCGCGTTCGTCTCCTCGGCCGAGCCGAAGCCCGCGTACTGGCGGATCGTCCACGGCCTGCCGCGGTACATGTCCGGGTACGGGCCGCGCGTGAACGGGAACTCGCCCGGCGGCTCGAGCTCGAGGCCCTCGACGTCCCCGGCAGCGTAGACCGGCTTGATCTCGATGCCCGAGTCGGTCTCGCGCCGGTCGGTAGCGGCCACGGGCAAGATGCTACGCGCGTGACGGTGACGGTGAGACTCTTCGCAGGGCTTCGCGAGCGCGCGGGGTGGTCGCTGCGCGAGCTCGACGGGGTCGAGCGCGTCGGGGACGTCTGGCCCGCGCTCGGGCTGGGCGAGGAGCCGCCGGGCCTGCTCTACGCCGTCAACCGGGAATACGCGCACGCCGACCGGGCGCTCGCCGACGGCGACGAGGTGGCGCTGATCCCGCCCGTCTCCGGGGGCGCGTTCCGCCTCTCGGAGCAATCGCTCGACCTCGACGCCGCCGTCCGGGAGGTTCGGAGCGAGGACGCGGGGGCGATCGCGACCTTCGTCGGCACCGTCCGGCGCCGGTCGCGCGGCCGCACCGTCCTCCACCTCGACTACGAGGCCTACGAGGGGATGGCCGAGCAGGTGATGGCCGGGATCGCCGAGGAGCTCAAGGGACGGTACGAGCTCTGCGAGGTCGCCATCCACCACCGGGTGGGCCGCGTCGAGATCGGCGAGCCGAGCGTGGTCGTCGCCGTCTCCGCGCCGCACCGACAGGATGCGCTCGCCGCCTGCCGGGACGCGATCGACACGCTCAAGGAGACCGTGCCGCTCTGGAAGAAGGAGGTCTACGAGGGCGGCGAGGAGTGGATCGGCAGGGGGTCGTAGCTACCCTCCGCGTGTGAGCCAGCGCGACCCTTACTGGGACGCGCTCTTCGACCGCCCGGAAGCGTCCGAGGAACCGCCTCCGGAGACCGTTGAGCGCCAGTACCGGCCGATCCAGCCCGAGCCGGGCTGGAAGTCGCTCGCCCGCAAGCTTGCCGCGCCGCTCGTCGCGCTCGGGCTGCTGTTCTGGAAGTTCAAGTTCGTACTCGCGGCCGTCTTCAAGCTGAAGATCTTCGCGACCGCCGGGACGATGGCCGTCTCGGTCGGCGCCTACGCGCTGCTCTGGGGCTGGAAGTTCGGCGTCGCGCTCGTGCTGCTGATCTTCGTGCACGAGCTCGGGCACGTGATCGAGCTGAGGCGGCAGGGCGTCCCGGCCTCGGCGCCGCTCTTCATCCCCTTCCTGGGCGCGGTCGTCGGGATGAAGCAGCTGCCGGACGACGTCTGGCGCGAGGCGCGGGTCGCGCTCGCCGGGCCGATCCTCGGCTCGCTCGGCGCGGCCGCGGTGTGGGCGGCCGGAGCGGCCTACGACTCCGAGTTCCTCGTCGCGATGGCGTTCCTCGGCTTCCTGCTCAACTTGTTCAACCTCCTCCCGGTCGTCCCCCTCGACGGCGGGCGGGCGGTCGCCGCGCTCCATCCCGCCTTCTGGCTCGTCGGCCTGGTCGGCCTCGCCGCCCTCATGGTCGTCAGCCCCAACCCGATCCTGCTGATCGTGGTCGTGCTCGGCGTCCTCGAGCTCTGGAACCGCTGGCACCACCGGCATGAGGCGGCCGCGTCCGGGTACTACCGGATCAAGCCATGGCAGCGCGTCACGGTCGGCGTCACGTATCTCGGCCTCGCCGCGCTGCTCGCGCTCGCGATGGTGGAGACGCACGTCGAGAAGACGTTCTAGCGATGGACGACCGCAGGATCCTCGAGCACGACGGTGCGATCAGCGGCGACGTGCGCCGGATCGCGGAGGAGTTCCGGATCGGCTTCGAGCTCGTCGAGCGGATCGACCGGCCGGCTGCGACCGTCTTCGGCTCGGCGCGCGTCGGGGAGGACCATCCCGCCTACCGCAGCGCCCGCGAGGCGGGGCGCCTGCTCGCGGAGGCCGGCTTCGCGGTCGTCACCGGCGGCGGCCCCGGCGTGATGGAGGCCGCGAACCGAGGCGCACAGGAGGCCGGCGGGCTGTCGGTCGGCTTCAACATCGACCTGCCGCACGAGCAGGAGCCGAATCCCTACCTCGACCTCGGCCACACCTTCCGCCACTTCTACTCCCGCAAGGTGATGCTCGTGAAGGCGTCGGAGGGATTCCTGATGTTCCCCGGCGGCTTCGGCACCTTCGACGAGCTCTTCGAGGCGCTGACCTTGATCCAGTCCGGCAAGGTGCTGAACTTTCCGGTCGTCCTCTTCGACACCGACTACTGGCAGGGGCTGGTCGACTGGCTGCAGGCGCAGACGCTCGCCCGGGGGATGATCTCGCCCGAGGACGAGGAGCTGCTCTTCCTCACCGACGAGCCCCGCGAGGCCGTCGAGACGATCGTCGCCTGCTACGAGCGGCGCTGCGCGGAGGCTCCCGCCGAGCCGCGCAAGGCCGCCGCCGAATGAGCAAGTAACACTCTGTTACTTGCTCTCGGTCAGGTCGTCGGGATGACGAAGTAGGGCCCGGGAATCGTGCGGGCCGGCCCGTAGACGGCGGTGTCGCCGACCGGGATGTAGTGGCTCTTGAAGGAGTCCTTGCGGATCGTCTTGCCGTTCTGCGTGACCGTGCGGTAGACGGTGACGTCGAAGCCCGCCTGGTGCGCGCCGCGCTCGAGGCGCACCGACCCCCGCGGCGCGGCCGGGTCGAGGGCGTACGTCTTCCCCGGCTGCCTCCAGTTCGTCCGCTCGCCCGTGCGGGCGACGACCTTCCGCCCCTGGTCGCGGCCGTAGAACGTGAAGGTCAGCGTCGAGTCGGTGTACGAGGTCTTGATCACGATCGGGCGCTCCAGGTCGTTGCGGAACTTGAAGTCCGGCCCGCCCCAAGAGACGGTGGCGTCGCGCCCGAGCGGGTAGTGGCTGATGTAGAAGCTGTGGTTGTGCCGCTCGAGGATCGGTAGCCCGAGCTCGAAGGCGTTGTTGAAGAGCGTCGTCGCGGTCTGGCAGACGCCGCCGCCGATCGAGGGCAGGAGCAGGCTCCCGACGATCATCTGCCCCTCGAGGAAGCCTCGCTCGGCCGTCCGGGGCCCGACCCGCTTGTTGAACGAGAAGACGGCGCCCGGCTTGACGATCGTGGCGTCGATGTAGTCCGCCATCAGGTGGACGTTGTGGATCCGGTTCGACGACGAGGGCCCCAGCTCGGTGGTGAAGCTCGAGATCCGCTCGCGGATCCCGAGCGCCCTGGCGGCGCCGGTGGTGAGCTCGGCCGGCACAGGCTTCAGCTCCAGCGCGGCGGTGCGCTCGCCGCGCTCGTGCGCGGCCGTCGTCACCGCCACGAGCGAGCGGTCGGGATCGAGGCCGAGGCCCGGCTTGGCCGGCACGACCCACGCACGGGTGCCGTCCGCGTCGAAGGTCGCGTCGACGGGCTGCTCGGTGAACGGCTCGACCGCCGGGGCGAGCGCGGCGGCCAGCTTCTCGTCGGCGAAGAGGACGAGCAGCCGGCCTGAGTGGGGCTTGAAGGTGAGCAGCTCGGCGAGGCGCTCGGCCGAGAGACGCGCCACCACGCGGCCGTCGAACGTCAGCGCGACCGGCGCGGAGACGACGAGTCGCGCCTCCTCGGCCGCAGCCCGCGCGGCCGCGTCCCCGACGGCAGGCGCGGAGGGCCGGAAGACGACGGGGACCGGGCCGTCGCCCGCCGCCGACCGCCGCTGGAGCGCGGCGAGCAGGCCGGCGAGGTCCGGCCGCAGGCCGGGCCGGGACGCGGAGACGACAGGCTCGAGGCCGTCCATCGAGACCTTCGCGGCGACCGGCGGCTTGGCGTACGGCCTCAGCACCGCGCGGAGCCGCTTCGCGGCGTCCGGCCGCCGGACGAGCCGGAGCTCGAGCTCGGTGGCGGGCGTCAGCGGCGCCAGCAGCGAGCGGGCGCGCTCGCCCCAGCCGTCCCGGCCGGCGGCCAGCGCGGCGGTGACGGTCGAGGTCGTGTCGGACCGGAAGAGCTCCGCGGGGACGACCGTGACCCGCTCCGCGCCGACGTCGAGCTCGATCGGCTGCCGGAGCCGGGGCGCCGCCACGCGCTCGATCCGCGCCGCCGCCGCTTCCCGCCCGAGCCCGCCGAGGTCGGCGCCGAGCACCTGCACGCCGGGCATCACCTCGCCGCGGTGGAGCAGCGTGCGGCCCGCGAGCGCGCCGGTCGCGACCGACGCTGCCGCGACGAGCGCAAGAAGGCCGGTCGCCAGGCGCGGGAGCCGGCGGGCCCGCCGGGCTCTCGATGCTTCGAGGACGGCCACGACCGGACGAAGTTAAGCAGCGCTGGTTTCCGGCGCACGGGCGTCCTTACACTTGGCTCACATGCGACTTCGGGACCTGCCGTCGGTGGACGAGCTCGCGCGCGGGATCGACGACCCGCTGGCGGTCGACGCCGCCCGCCGCGTGCTCGCGGAGGCCCGCGAGGAGATCCGGGCGGGCGTCGACCCCGGCGACCTGGGCGAGCGGCTCCAGGCCGAGCTCGCGCGCGCGCGCCGGCCGAGGCTGCGTCGAGTCCTGAACGCGACCGGCGTGATCGTCCACACGAACCTCGGCCGGGCGCCGCTGCCCGAGGCGGCGCTCGAGCGCGTCGCCGAGACCGCGCGCGGCTATTCGAACCTCGAGTACGACCTCACCGCCGGCACGCGCGGCTCGCGGCAGGACCACTGCGCGGACGTCCTGCGCCGGCTGACCGGGGCCGAGTCCGCGCTCGTCGTCAACAACAACGCCGGCGCCGTGCTGCTCGCGCTCGCCGCGCTCGCGGAGGGACGTGAGGTGGTCGTCTCCCGCGGCGAGCTGATCGAGATCGGGGACGGCTTCCGCATTCCCGACGTGCTCGCCCGGTCCGGGGCGCGGCTCGTCGAGGTGGGGACGACGAACCGCACGCGGGCGGAGGACTACGAGCGCGCGATCGGCCCCGAGACCGCGGTGCTGCTGCGGGTGCACCAGTCGAACTTCCGCGTCGTCGGCTTCGGCGAGCGTCCCGAGCTCTCCGAGCTCGCCCGCGTCGCCGCCCGGCACGACCTTCCCCTCGTCGACGACCTCGGCTCCGGCCGCCTGAACGCAAGTAACAGTCTGTTACTTGCCGATGAGCCGTCCGCTCGGGACAGCCTGGCCGGGGGCGCCGCGCTCGTCTGCTTCTCGGGGGACAAGCTGCTCGGCGGGCCGCAGGCGGGGATCGTCGCCGGGCGCGCCGAGCTGGTCGAGCGCCTGCGCCGGCATCCGCTCCAGCGGGCGCTGCGGGCGGACAAGCTCACGCTGGCGGCGCTCGAGGGGACGCTCGTGCTCTATCTCGACCCGGCCCGGGCGCGCCGCGAGGTGCCGGTGCTGCGGATGCTCGAGGAGCCTGCGGAGAACGTGCGGGCGCGGGCCGAGCGGCTGGCCGGCCTCGTCGGCGGCGACGTCGAGGCGACCGTCGCGCGAGTGGGAGGCGGCGCGCTTCCCCTCTCCGAGCTCGAGAGCTGGGCCTGCGCCGTCGAGGAGGAGCTCTCGGCACCGCTGCGGGCGGGCGAGCCCCCGGTGATCGGGATCGTCCGGGACGGTCGGCTCCTGCTCGATTGCCGCACGCTCCGCGACGAGGAGGTCGACGAAGTGGCTGCCGCCGTCTCGCGATGCCGCTGACCGTCGGCACCGCGGGCCACATCGACCACGGGAAGACGTGGCTCGTCCGCGCGCTGACCGGCAAGGACACCGACCGCCTCCCGGAGGAGAAGGCGCGCGGGATCTCGATCGAGCTCGGCTACGCGCCGCTCGAGCTCCCGGGCGGGCGCCGGCTCTCGCTCGTCGACGTGCCCGGGCACGAGCGTTTCGTGCGGACGATGGTCGCGGGCGCCACGGGAATCGACCTCTTCCTGCTCGTGATCGACGCCGGCGAGGGCGCCCGGCCGCAGACGCACGAGCACCTCGCCGTCCTCCGCCTGCTCGGGGTCGAGCACGGCGTGGTCGCGGTGACGAAGGCGGACGCGGTCGACGAGGAGACGCTCGAGCTGGCGCTCGAGGAGGCGCGCGAGCTCGTCCCCGGGGCCGAGGTCGCGGCTGTCAGCGCCACGACCGGCCGCGGGCTCGACGAGTTGCGGGCGGCGCTCGGCCGCGCAGCCGACCTGGTCGAGGCGCACTCCGCCGCAGGACCCACGCGCCTGTACGTCGACCGGGTGTTCACCCTGCGCGGAATCGGCACGGTCGCGACGGGCACGCTCTGGTCGGGCTCGATCGGGGAGGGAGACCGGCTGCGGGCGGAGCCCGCCGGGGTGGACGTCCGCGTGCGCTCCGTCCAGGTGCACGAACGAGCGGTCGAGCGAGCCGAGGCGGGGCAGCGGGTCGCAGTCGCGCTACCGGGCGTCGACCGCCGGCAGCTCCGCCGGGGCGACGCGCTCGTCGCGCCCGGGGCCTATCGCCCCAGCTACCGGCTCGACGTGCTGCTCGAGCCTCTCACGGAGATCCCGGCAGCGGTCACCGTCCACCACGGCACCGCGGCGATCCCCGCGCGTGCCGCCCGGGCGGGCGAGCGATTCGCGCAGCTGCGCCTGCACGAGCCGGTGGTCGCCGCCCGCGGCGACCGGCTCGTCCTGCGCACGGACACGACGGTGGCCGGCGGCTCCGTCCTCGACCCCGCGCCGCCGCGGCACCGCGACCTGGAGCGCTTCGAGCAGCTCGAGCGAGGCGAGGCGCCGGAGGAGCGGGAGCTTTCGGCGGAGCGGCTGGAGGAGCTGCGCGCCGAGCTCGAGGCGAGGCTCGCGGCCGCGGACCCGCTCGACCCTGGCATCCCGGTCCCGGCCGAGCCCTGGGCGGCGCAGGTCGTGGCCCTGCTCGGCCTGGAGCGGCGCGGGTCGAAGCTCTACCGGCCGGGAGCCGCCCCGGCGCTCGGCGCTCGTGCCGGCGAGGCGGACGCGCTCGTGCGGCGGCTGGCGGAAGCGGGGCTCGAGCCGGTGCGGGTCGACGACCGGACGCTGGCGGAGTTCCTGGAGCGCGAGGGGGCACTCGTCCGCGTCGGCGACGGCCTCGCGGTCGGCCGCGCGGCATACGACCGGGCGCGCGCGCTCGTGGTCGAGGAGGCGGGCCGCGAGGGAAAGGTGACGCTGGCGCGCTTCCGCGACCTGGCCGGGATCTCCCGCCGGCCCGCCCAGCTGCTGCTCGAGCGGATGGACGCCGACGGGATCACGCGCCGGATGGGCGACGAGCGGGTGCTCAGGCGGGGGGCCCGGGCGGGGGAAGCCGCCGAGGGGCCCCGGCCCTAGACGGATGCTCCGCGCGAGGAGGCCGATCCGAGCCTGGACGCGATCACGAGATTGGCGGCCTCCGCGCTCTCGGCGTGGCCCGTCACCGCCGCCACGAAGGCGTCGCCGGGGAGCGCGTAGGCCTCGACGGGCGTCCTCGCGCGCACGGTCGCCGTCCGCGGGACGTCGGCGAGTAGCGCAATCTCGCCGAAGAAGTCCCCCCGGCCGAGCACGATCGGCTCTCCTTCGCCGACGTCGACCTCGACCTCGCCGGTAGAGATCACGTAGAAGCGCTCGCCGGCCTCTCCGCGTCGGAAGAAGACGCCGCCCGCCGGGATCCGGACCTCCTCGAGCGCGGCAGCGAGCGCCTCCAACACCGGGTGCGGAAGCGGAGCGACGAACGGAGTGCCGCTCAACAGCTCGACCGCCGCCGGGTCGGGCGGCGTCGTGTCGAGGGCGGCGAGCTGCCGCCACGAGAGCACGGTCAGGAGGGGGAGGAGCGCACCCGCGACCGCGAGGGCGCCCCTGGCACCGAGGGCGGCGACGAGCCCCGAGGCCGCGACCGAGCCGACGGCGATCGTTCCCCAGGTCAGGCTCTCGAGCACGCCGAAGACGCGAGCGAGGACGACGTCTGGAACGGCCCGCTGCAGCAGCGTCACGCCCGCGACATCGACGAGCGTGTTGCCGACGCCGAGCAGCCCGAGGACGGCAAAGGCGAAGACGGGGTGCGTCCAGAGGGCCACCAGGATCATCGGCACGCCCCAGAGCACCATCCCGAGGGCGAAGTGCGGCGCGAGGCGCTGCGTCCGCGCGACGAGGGCGAACATGACGACTGCGCCGGCGATCCCGCC
The DNA here is from genome assembly GCA_040905885.1 of Gaiellaceae bacterium. GTDB lineage: Bacteria > Actinomycetota > Thermoleophilia > Gaiellales > Gaiellaceae > JACVRU01. The sequence continues at coordinate 18,611 of JBBDQR010000031.1, forward strand.
GATCCCGATCGCCGCGTTGAGGTACCCGACGCCGGCGTCGCCGAGGTCGAGCAGCTCCAGCGCCGCGACGACGATGAGCACGTTGAGCGCTCCGGCGACGAGCGTCTGCGACGCGTAGAGGCCCGTCAGGACGGCGAGCTTCCTCTCGCCCGCGAGCACCCGTACGCCGGCGAGGAGCTCGCCGAGCACGTCCCCCGTGCGCGCTTGGAGCCGGGGTCGTTCGTCCGGACGGATGCGGGCGAGCAGCAGGCCGGCGCAGCCGAACACCGCCGTGACCACCACGAGCACGACCCCGGCGTCCGCGAAGCCGACGAGAACTCCGGCGACTGCGGGACCGGCGAACGCACCGACGCTGTCGATCGTCGTCGCGGCGACGTTCGCGGCGGTCAGCTCCTCAGGCGAGCGGGCGATCGACGGGATCAGGGCGGCCCGCGCGGGCACCGCCGCCGTGGTGGCCAGCTGCACGCCGGCGGTGATCGCGTAGACGACCAGGCTCGGCGCGTCGCCGACGACCGCGGCGGCGGTGACGCCGACGCCGAGCCCTTCGAGGACGGCAGCGACGAGCAGCACGCGCTGGCGGCGGTAGCGGTCGGCGATCAGCGCCGTCAGCGGCGCGGCGAAGGCCGCCGGCAGCATGCGGATCAGGCCCACGAGGCCGACCGCCACCGCGCCTCCCTGGTGGTACGCGTAGACGGCGACGACGACGGTGTACGACCACTGGCCGACGACGAGGGCGGCGAGGGCTAGCTCGAGGCGGCGCAGGTCCGGGTTCGCAGCCGCGGCCCGGAGCGCGGCTCCCGATTCGCTCAGCTGCCTTCGCAGGCGCTCCGGCACCGGCGAAGAATCTCATCGCCCGTTGCAGTCCGGAAGCGCTTCCGGGAAGATCGAGGGCTCGATCCGCGTCCTGACAGTGACAGGATTGCCAGAACGTGACCCAAGGAGGAACGATGAGCGACAACGAGGAGCCGCGCGAGCAGGAGGATGTCGAGGCCCACCGCCGGTATCAGGAAGAGCCGCCGACCGAGGAGGAGCTCGCCCGCCGCCGGCGGGTCGCCGAGGGCGAGAGCGCGGACGAGGACGACGTCGAACTGCACCGCCGCTGAGCGATTCACAGCCATAGCACTGGGGCCTCCCTCGTACAGCAGGAGGCCCCTTCGCTGTGCGGGCAGGCTTAGCCGCCGCCGGCCCGCCCAGCTGCTGCTTGAGCGGATGGATGCCGACGGGGTCACGCGCCGGGTCGGGGACGAGCGGGTGCTCAGGCGAGCGGCGAGACCCTGAGGCCGAGCACGTCCGGCCGGTGGTAGTGACCGGCCGGGTCGAAGCGCTGCCGTTCCTCGAGCAGGCGGGCCGGGTCGAGCTCGGCGTAAAGGATCCCCTCCTCGCCGTAGAGAGGGCCGGCCAGATACGAGCCGTCGGGAGCGAGGATCGCGCTGCCGCCGCGCCCGAGCAGGTCCCGCCCTTCGAGCGCGTCGGCGAGCGGGAAGTCGTCCGGGTACGACGAGGCGCGCTGGAAGTGGCAGGGCGAGACCACGAAGGCGCGCGACTCGCGCGCGATGTGGACGAGCGTCGACTGCCACGCGTCGGAGTCGTCGGCGGTCGAGGCGACGTAGATCTCGACGCCGGACTCGTAGAGGGCGAACCGGGCGAGCGCCATGTAGTTCTCCCAGCAGATCAGGCCGCCGAGCCGCCCCAGGTCCGTCTCGATCGCGCGCAGCCCCGAGCCGTCGCCCTGGCCCCAGACGAGCCGCTCGTGGTTCGTCGGCACGAGCTTGCGGTGGCGGAGCGCGAGCGAGCCGTCGGGCGCGTGATAGAGGAGCGTGTTGTAGAGAGTGCCGGGCCGCTCGGGGTCGAGCTCGTTGACGCCGGTGACGAGCCAGACGTCGTGCTCGCGGGCGATCTCGCCGAGACGGTCCGCAGCCGGCCCGGGGATCTCGACCGACTCGCGGGCGAGCAGCGCGAAGGCCGCCCTGGCTCGCTCGTCGCCCCAGCCGGCGAGGTGCTTCGCCCAGGCGGAGGACGGATAGGCCGGGACGAACGTCTCCGGGAAGACGACCAGCCCGGCGCCCCCGCCGGCGGCCTCGGCGGTCAGCGCGGCGAGCTTGTCGAGCGTCCGCTCGCGGTCGAGGATCGCCGGCTCGGCCTGGACGCAGGCGACGGTGACGGGCGCGCGCATCGGCTCACTGTATGCCGTAGCCGCCGCCGCCAGGGGTCTCGATCCGGACGAGGTCGCCGGCGGCGAGCTCGCGCGTCACCTTCGCGGGCAGCTCGACGCCGTCGAGCAGGTTGCGGCCGCGGGCGCCGGCACCGCCGCCGTGCTCCCCTTCCGGTGCGTGCTCGCGGCGCTCGCTGATGATCGAGACGCGGCAGGGCTCGAGCACGCGCAGCTCCCGGACGACTCCGTCTCCCCCGCGGCGGGCCCCGTCCCCTCCCGATCCCGTCCGCAGCTCGTAGCGCTCGACCCGCAGCGGATAGGAGAGCTCGAGCGCCTCGACGGGCGTGTTGAGCGTGTTCGACATGGTCACGTGCACGGCCGAGGGGCCGTCAGTGTCGGGGCAGGCCCCCTGGCCGCCGCCGATCGTCTCGTAGTACGTGAAGCGGTCATTGCCGAGGGTGACGTTGTTCATCGTCCCCTGGCCCTGCGCGGGCACGGGCACGGCGCGCCCGAAGGCGCGGAAGAGGACGTCGACGATCCGGCCGCTCGTCTCGACGTTGCCTGCCGCCACCGCGGCGGGCGGGCGCGCGTTGACGAGCGAGCCCTCGGGCGCGAGGACGGTGACGGGGGCGGAGGCGCCGCCCGACGCGGGCACGTCGGGGGCCGTGAGACAGCGGACGACGAAGTACGCGGCCGAGCGGGTGACCGCGAGCGGGCAGTTGAGATTGCCGCCGTGCTGCGGCGACGTGCCGGCGAAGTCGAGCTCCAGCTCGTCGCCGCGGATCGTCACCGCCACGCGGATCGTCAGCTCGCCTTCGACCGGCTCGAGCACGTCCTCGGCCTCGTAGCGGCCGTCCGGTAGGGCGGCGATGCCGGCGCGGACGACGCGCTCGGAGTAGGCGAAGAGCTCGTCCATCGCCGCCGCGACGCGCTCGCGGCCGCGGCGCTCGCAGAGCTCCGCCACGCGGCGCTCGGCGAGGCGCTGGGCGGCAAGCTGGGCGCGGAGGTCGCCGCGCCGCTCCTCCGGGTTGCGCATGCGGGCAACGAGTGCGGCGAGGGTCTCGTCGTCGAGCCGGGTGGGCGGGATGACGACGCCCTCCTCCGCCAGCCGCGTCGAGCCGGCGGGCATGCTCCCGGGCTCGACGCCGCCGACGTCGGCGTGGTGGGCGCGAGTGACCGCGTAGCCGAGCTCCGTGCGGGAGACGAGCGTGATGTCGGGCAGGTGCGTGCCGCCGGTGTAGGGGTCGTTGACGATCCAGGTCTCGCCGAGGGCGGGATCGTGGGCGCGGACGGCGGCGACCGCCTCGGGCATGGCGCCGAGGTGGACGGGGATGTGCTCGGCCTGAGCGATCATGCGGCCGCGCTCGTCGAAGAGGGCGGCGGAGCAGTCGCGCCGCTCCTTGATGTTCGCGGAGAAGGAGGAGCGGACGAGGACGGCGCCCATCTCCTCGGCGACGGCCCGGAGCGCGCTGCCGATGATCTGGAGCTCGATTGTCACGTTCGCGTGAGGGTCAGCGTGCTATTTCTCCCGTCCCGAACCCCCACCCACCCAGGGGGAATCCACGCGGTCGCGCCCTCGAGCTCCAGCACGTGCGGGCCGGCGACCTCGAGGGGCTCGCCGGGGGGCAGCTCGACCTCCGGCCCAGGCGTGACGTCCGCGGTGCGGACGGCGACGAGCTCGATCGACCGCGACGGATCGGCGTAGCCGTAGCGCTCGGCGTGGGCCTCGTGAAAGCGCTCCGCGAGCGCCGGCCCGAGCGGCACCGAGAGCTCGAAGGATTGGCCCGCGTAGCGCAGGTCGGCCTCCCCTTCCGCCGGGAGCTCCCCCGCGTCCGCGAGCGGCGCCACGTACGAGCGGACGTGGTCGCGGCGCTGCTCGGTGGCGACGAGCCCGAGCGCCGAGAGCACCCCCGCCGCGGCCGGGACGAGCACGCGGCCGATCCCGAGCTCCTCCGCCAGCTCGCACGCATGGAGCGGCCCGGCGCCGCCGAAGGCGACGAGCACGAAGTCGCGCGGGTCGTAGCCGCGCTCCACCGAGACGACGCGCAGCGCGCGCAGCATCTCGGCATTCACGACGGCCACGGCCTCCGCCGGGTCGAAGCCGGCGAACGCGCGCTCTGCCGCGGCGCGATCGAGCCGGAGCCCGCCGGCGAGCCGCTCCGGCAGCCGCCCGAGCAGGAGGTTCGCGTCAGTCACGGTCGGCCGCTCGCCTCCGCGGCCGTAGCAGGCAGGCCCGGGCTCGGCCCCCGCGCTCTCCGGCCCGACCCGCAGCGCGCCGCCCGCGTCACGCCACACGATCGAGCCGCCGCCCGCCCCCACGGTGTGGAGGTCGAGGCTCGGAAGGCGGATCGGCAGGCCGCCCACCTCGCGCTCGGCAGTCCGCTCGACGCGCCCGTCCGCGACCAGGCAGACGTCCGTGGAGGTCCCGCCCATGTCCAGGGAGATGGCGTTCTCGACCCCCGCGAGCGCCGCCACCCGCGCCGCACCGACCGCGCCTCCCGCCGGCCCCGAGACGAGCGCCACCGCCGGGTGGGCCGCCACCTCCGCGAGCGTCGCCACGCCGCCTGAGGAGCGGAGGACGAGCGGCTCGGGCAGCCCCGCCTCGGCGCAGGCGCCCGCGAGCGACGCGAAGTACCGCGAGGTGATGGGCCCGAGGTACGCGTCGGCCGCCGTCGTCGAAGCGCGCTCGTACTCCCGGAACTCGGGCGCGACCTCGTGCGAGGCGACGACGAACGCGCCCGGCAGCCGGCGGCGCAGCTCCTCGGCGACGCGTCGCTCGTGCGACGGGTCGCGGAACGAGAAGAGCAGGCAGACCGCGACCGCGTCGGCATCCAGCTCCGGCAGCGACGAGAGGTCGAGCTCACGGAGGACGCCGACCGGCCCGATCCGCTCCTCCACCCCGACGCAGCGCTCGAGCGGCACGAGCGGCTCGGGATGAGCGGCGCACAGCCGGTACAGCTCGGCCCGGTTCTGTCGCCGCAGATGCAGCAGGTGCTCGAAGCCGGCGGTGCCGACGAAGGCCGTGCGCGCGCCGCGGCGCTCGAGCAGCGCGTTGGTCGCGATCGTGGTCCCGTGCGTGAAGCGCTCGACCCGCTCCGCCCCGACCGCGCGCGCCGCCGCCACGACCGACTCCTCCTGTCGCGCCGAGGTCGGCACCTTCGCGGTGGTCAGCCTCCCCTCGTCGAGGAGCACGGCGTCGGTGAACGTGCCGCCGACGTCGATGCCCAGGATGGCCAACTAGGTGAGCTCGACGAGCGCGAGCAGCGCGTCCGCGACGCGCGGGGAGCTCAGCTCGGACTTGCGCAGGTAGCCGATCGCCCCCGCCTCGCCGGAGATCTCCTCGTCCGACCGTCCCGTGCTCGCGGTCAGCATCACCACGCGCGTCGCCGGGCTCCGCTCGCGGATGGCGCGCGTCGCAGCGATGCCGTCCAGCCCGGGCATCGCGATGTCCATCAGCACCAAGTCCGGCTCGAGCTGCTCGGCGAGGCCGATCGCCTCCGCGCCGTCCGCCGCGATCCCGACCACGTCGATCCGGCCGTCGCGACCGAGGGTGACGGCGACGCTCTCGGCGAAGAGCCGGTCGTCGTCGACGAGGAGCACCCGGGTCGGCCCCGCCACGGCTGGAATCATGTCCCACCTTGGGAGCGCGGGTCGACGACAACCGTCAGGGGCGCATCGTGCTGAAGGGGCCGGGAGGCGAACCGGTCGACTTCCGGCGCGTGCTCGCCTCCCACGGCGTCGCGACGCTGCCGCCCAACCGGATCGACGAGGTCGCCTGGACACTCGAGACGCGGCTTCCCTCCGGCACCGTCCGCGTGGCCGAGGCCCGGCGCGGCGTCGCTCTCGTCGAGCCCGCCCGCGCCCTGCCCGTCGTCCGCCGCATGCTGAACCTGGACGAGGACCTCTCGGAGTTCTACGCCCGCGCCGCCGAGGACGCCGAGCTCGCCTGGGTGACGAGCGGGGCCGGCCGGATGCTGCGCAGCCCGACGGTCTTCGAGGACGTCGTCAAGACCATCTGCACCACCAATTGCGCCTGGTCGGCGACCGAGCGGATGGTCGGCGCGCTCGTCGAGCACCTCGGCGGCGGCGCGTTCCCGACGCCGGAGGCGATGGCGGCGGCCGACGAGGACGTCTACCGCAACCTCGTCCGCTCGGGGTACCGCGGCGCCTACCTGCGCTCGCTGGCCGCCGGCGTGGCGGAGGGGACGGTCGACCTCGAGGCGCTCCTCGACGGCGACCTCACGGACGAGGAGGTCGCGGCGCGGCTGCTCGTGCTCCCGGGCGTCGGGCCCTACGCCGCCGCGCACGTAATGATGCTCGTCGGCCGCTACTCGCTCCTGATCCTCGACTCATGGACGCGGCCGCAGTACGCGCGGGTGAGCGGCCGCAAGGCGGCCGACCGGACGATCGAGCGCCGCTTTCGCCGCTACGGGCGCTACGCCGGGCTCGCCTTCTGGCTCTATCTGACGCGCGGCTGGGTGCCCGAGAGTTGACAACGGACGGCTCGAGCGGGAGGCTGGCCGCGATGAGGCTCCCGGTCTGGCTCTCACGGCTGCTCGGCCGCGGCACGGGCGACGATCGGCGCACGCGATCCGACCGGCGGTCCGGCGTCGAGCGTCGAGTCCAACCGGGTGAGCCGCCCGGGGCCCTGGAGCGCCGATCCGGCACCGAACGCCGCTCCGGACGCGACCGGCGCGCCGGCGGCTGACGCGGTCAGCGCAACGCTAGGCTGCGCGCGGAGCGGCAGGGCCCGGTGGCCCAGCCGGTCTTCAAAACCGGTGAGGCGGCGTAACCCGCCGCTGGGTAGGTTCGACTCCTGCGCCGCTCCGCTCAATAAAGTCCTGCAATCGGGCCACTTTTCCGATGGCCCTCGTCGTCTACCGCGGCACAGAATGTGAACTTGGTACTGGAGTTGGTACTGGTTTCAGCGCTCCGGAGCGCATCTCAGCGCACCTCAGCGGGCTGGATCGGAGCCAACGCCGCTGGTCGCAGAAACCGGTCGGTCTGGCGGACCGGTCAGCTTCGCTCGCTCAGCCGGTATGGCGCTGCAGCTCGTTGAGGGAGCTCCCAGTACCCTCACCGGCGACCTCCCCGGCGCCGGGGCGAGCGAGTCTGCGCCGTTCTCGTCTCTTTGAGCGCTCCGAATCTGGCGGCCCGTTCGACGAGATCGCCCACTGACCGACGTCCCCCACTCTCATCCCAAGCAACTGCCGTAACCCCGGAGGAAGGATGTCGTCGGAGAAGCCCGTCCGCTCGTTATCGCTACTCTCGAGCGGCGTCGAGGAGGACGGCAGCCACGACACACGGCTCGGTCGTTCGGTTCGCCCAGCCATGCGGTGTTGCCTGCTGGACGACGGTGTCGCCCGGTCGCAGCGTGAGCTCACGGTCCTCGAGCACGAGTGTGAGTTCGCCCGACACAACGACGAGGTAGTCGAGCGTCTCGGTTGCGTGAATGCCGACATCCGCTCCGGGCGCATAGGTTGCCGTCCGAAAGACACTGCCGCCAGTCGGGGGTGCCAGGGTCCACTCACCCGCCGTCGGGTCGTCGGAGCGGCGCGTATCCGCGGGCGATGATTCGCTCGCCCAGATCTCGCGCGCCGAGGCGAAGCCGAAGTCCACCTGGAACGGCGGTTCTCCCTCGAATAGCACAACCGGCTTGCCGCTCTCGTCCCAGCCCGTGACGACGCGCTTCACGCCGGCTCCGCCGTGGCACCGTTGGCAACAATGAACCCGAAGTCTCCCGGATCGACTTTCGTTACCTGCTCTCGCACGAGCACGAGGAGTGACGGATCGAATGGAGCGGTTAAGACCTCGAGTACTTCGAAGGTGTAGGGGCTGACGACGCGGCCGAGCTCCGTGCCGGCGGCAACAGCCTCGCCGAGGCGCGTTGCGTCGACCGCCGAGAGGAGGAGTCCGCCGTGGTGGGGACGCACGAGCTCCACCTCATGGACGATTCGTTGCCCAAAGGGGATCTCGGGCTCGCCGTCGAGCATCCCTATCGCCTTCATTACGTTGCGCGCGCCGCGGATGCCCTTGGCGAGATAGTGGTCATTTCGCTGCTGGCCGCCGCCGAGTTCGGGCACGACGGCCGGGACGCCATTCCTGCGCGCGTAGTCGCCGAGCGTCCCGGCGTACGACGGGCCGGCGAACAGGATCTCGCAACCGAACTCGCGCCCGAGCCCCTGGTCGTCGTGAAGATAGGCGTAGTCGACCGTCGCGAGGTTCCCGCCCGAGTGGAAGTCGATCAGATAGTCGCACATGGGGAGGAAGCGCTCGCAGATCGCGTGCGCCACCTGCTCGCTCAACATCCCGTCCGGATGGCCCGGAAAGACCCGGTTCAGGTTCGTCATGTCGATCGGTGCATTGCGGGTCAGCGCCTGGAAGCCGTATGGATTCGCGACCGGCAGCGCCACGATCGCGCCGCGAAAGTCCCCGTCCAAGACGCCGCTTACGACCCGACGCACGGTCTCGACGCCCAGAGGCTCGTCGCCATGGATGCCGCCGACCAGTCCCAGCGTGGGCCCGTCCTCCGCGCCGTGCAGGCGGTGGATCACGAGTTCGAGCTCGTGACCGTTCGCGAGCCATGCCACCGGGACACGCTCCAACTCGTGGCTCACGGCCATGCAAGCGCGACCGAGTAACGCTTGCGGACTGGCTCGCCGGTGAGGAATCCGGCGAGCGGCCCGTCGAGACCCTCGCGCGCCGGATCGTCGACCCATCGCTGAATCGCTGCCTCGTTTTGCCACTCGGCCACAACGACAAGCGGCTCGCCCTGCTCAGCCGGCACGAGAAGCCGGGCGCCGAGGAACCCCTCGTTGCGTCCGGCCAGCTCGAACACGCCTTCCGTCCGGAAGAACTCGACGAGTGCGTCCTCGGTCCCCTCGCGCACCGGGATCTCGAGGATCGTCTGCACGGTGCTCAGGCGGATCCTCCTGGTCTGGGATCGAAGCCGTATTCGGCGCGCGCCTCGTCGAGCGTGATGAACCCCTCCGCGAGGTCCCGCTCGACGAGCCGGGGGTCTCGCTCGCGTGGGTCCCCGTAGCCGCCGCCGCCTGGCGACTGGCACAGGAGTACGTCGCCGCGCGAGAGCGGCAGCCGGTTGACCTTCAGCATCCTCCGCGCCTCCGGTGTGCCCGGGTTGAGTTCGACCAAGGGCGGCTTCCCTGCGTGGCCGCCGAAGAGGCCCCAAGCGGGCGTCCTCGAGCGCTCGTACCACAGGCTTAGCCACACGTCGTCGTCCTCGATCACGAACTCGCGCACCGTGCCGCAGCCGCCGCGCCACTTGCCGGCGCCGGCCGACCCAGTGCGGACCGCGTACCGTCGCACTCGCAGCGGGAAGCGCGACTCGACGATCTCGATCGGGAAGTCGTTGATCGCCCCGTTGACGCTGTTGATGAGGCAACTTTCGCCGTCGGAGCCGTGCCAGGCGCCCCAGCCTCCGACGAGGGCATCGACGTTGACGAAGAGGTTGCCGGTGCGGTCCCGCAGACCGGTGATGTAGGTCACCATCGAATCGCCATGGCTCGCCGCGGCGACCTCCTCCGCCATCACCGGAGCGAGTGCCTTCGCGAACAGGTCGATCAGCAGGCCAAGCGGGGTGAAGTACCACTGGCACGCGGCCGGCTCCTGCGCAGCGAGCAGCGAGTTCGGACGAACATTCACCGTTAGCGGCAGGAAGGTGCCGCCGGTGACCGGCCGGTCGGGGTTGATCAGGCGCTTGAACGCGACCCGGCAGGCCGAGATCGTCTGCGCCTCGCCGCAGTTGATAGCCCCGCGCGCGGGACCGCTCGACTCGGTCAGGTCAACGGTCATCTCGTCCCCGATGACCTCGATCCTCATCCGAACCCAGAACGGCTCGTCCGAGACACCGTCGTTGTCGAGGCACCCTTCGGCTTGGTAGATGCCGTCGGGGATCGCCTGTACCGCAGCGCGGTCGAGCGCCTCGCTCTGGGCGAAGATCTGCTCGCGCGCCGATCTAACCGTATCGACCCCGTACCGGTCGAGAATGGCCGCGAGCCGCCGCTCGCCGGTGCGCGCCACGGCGATCTGAGCGTGCAGGTCGCCGACGAGCAAGGAGGGAAGCCGAGTGTTTCGCTTGAGGATGTCGACGATGTCCTCCCGCAGCTTCCAGGCCTCCATCACCTTTGTCGGCCCGAGCCGAATGCCCTCCTGGTAGATCTCGGTCGAGTCCGTCGGCGCGGGCAGGTCCTTCGCTCCGATGTCGAGCCAATGCGCGCGCGAGGCGGAGAAGCCCGCTAGCTCGTCGCGGTAGAAGATCGGCGCGAAGATCGTCACGTCGCCCAGGTGCGTGCCGGTGAGGTAGGAGTCGTTCATGATCCAGACATCGCCCGGCGCCCAGACCTCGGCGCCAAGGCGTCCTCGGTTAGCTGGATGCAGATCTCGAGGTTGCCGAGAAAGATCGGGAGGCCCGCGGATTGGCCGAGTACGCGCTTGTGCTCGTCCAGGAGCGCGACGGAGCAGTCCTTCGCCTCGTAGATGATCGCGTTGTAGGCCGAGCGGATCAGCGTCGCGTTCATCTCGTCGGCCGCTGAGATGAAGGCGTTCCGGATGATCTCGGTCGTGATCGGATCGACTTTGGACGCAGTCAACTCGCCGGTCGCCATCACGCTCCCCCGTGTGCCGTCATGACGATGAAGCCCAGCCTGTCCACGGCAGCCAACCAGCCGGGCGGCACGACCGTCGTGGCGGTTTCCTCTTCGATAATGGCCGGTCCATCGACGGTCGACCCGGTGGCGAGGGTGTCGCGCAGGGCGACCGCGGCCTCGTATGGAGTCCGACCGAAGGAGACCTCCCGCGGCGGGGGCGGCGGCGTGTGAGCGCGGGGGGCGCCGTTCAGTTCCGGTGCCGCGGCGCGACCGAGATCGCCGTACGCCGTCGCGCGCAGGCTCACGAACTCGACCGGCGCTGAGGGGTTGGCGTGCCCGTAGCGCTGGTCATAGACCGCATGGAACCGCTGCGCGAGCTTCGATCCGAACTCAGGATCGTCGACCTCCGAGATCTCGATCGGGACGGGCAGCGAGTACTCCTGGGCCACGTAGCGCATGTCGACGAGCCACGAGACCTCGATCCGATCCTCGGCGACGCCGTCGGCCCGCAGAGAGTCACGTCCCTCGTCAGCGAGCTTCCCAAGCACGTCGCGGACTTCCGCCGGATTCGCTTCGGCAAGCGCGCGGTAGTACGGCGTCGTGAAATCGTGCCGTAGCCGCGTCTGTAGCATCCCCCACGCCGAGAATGCGCCGGGAGAGATCGGCACAATCACGTCCGAGATCTCGAGCTCATCGGCGAGGAAGGCGGCGTGCATTGGCCCCGCCCCCCCGAAGGCGACGATGGCGAAGTCGCTCGGAGCGATCCCCTTCTCGACTGTGATCGTGCGGATCGCCTGCGCCATTTTCGCGTTGATCACGTCCAGGATTCCCTCCGCCAGTTCCAGCGGCGCCAGGTCGAGCTTCTCGGCTAGCCCCGAGATGGCACGGTGCGCGGCGTCGACATCGAGACCCATTCGTCCGCCCAGGAAGTAGCCCGGATCGATACGGCCGAGGACGAGGTTCGCGTCGGTGACGGTCGGCTGGGTGCCTCCCCGCCCGTAGCAGGCCGGCCCTGGCTGGGCCCCTGCGCTCTCAGGCCCAACGCGGAGACCGCCGGCCTCTAGGTATGAGATCGAGCCGCCGCCGGCCCCGATCGTGTGGATCTTCACGATCGGCATCAGCAGCGGAAGGCCCTCGAGATCGGTCTGTTGCACAGTGTCGGGCTGGCCGTCGACGATCAGGCTCATGTCGAAGCTCGTGCCGCCCATGTCGATGCAGAGGAGGTTCGGTCGCCCGAGGATCTCGGCCAGCGCTGCGCCGCCCATCGTGCCGCCCGCCGGTCCGGAGAGCAGCGTCTGGATCGGCCGTCGTCGCGCCGCCTCCGCTGTCAGGATCCCGCCGCTCGACTGCATCACATGCAGCGGGACTCCGAGGCCGCGCTCGCGCAGCGAGCCTTCGAGCCGTCCGAGGTAGCGCTCGACCGCGGGCGCGATGTACGCGTTCAGCACGGCGGTGGACGTACGCTCGTACTCGCGCCATTCGCGGGCGGCGCGATGCGAGAGCGATACGGAAGCCTCGGGGTAGGCCTCCTTGACGATCCGTTCGGCCTCGAGCTCGTGGGCGGGGTTGAGGTAGCTGAACAGGAAGGCGATCGCAATCGCCCGGATACCCTCCTCGCGCGCCCGTTCAACGGCTGCGGCCAGATCGTGCGCGCTCAGCGGCTCGATCTCCTCGCCACGGTAGTTCAGCCGCCCGTGGATCTCGATGATGTCGCGCCGCGGCACGAGCGGCGCGGGCTTGCGGAAGTGGAGGTCGTAGAGCTTTGTCCGCGCGCCGCGAGCGATGTGGTAGACGTCGCCGGCTCCCTGGGTGGCGAGCAGCAGCACGCGCTCGCCCCGGCGCTGGAGGAAGGCGTTCAGCCCGACCGTGGTGCCGTGCACAACGAAGGCGACCTCCCCAGCGGAGTCGACGAGGAGGTCGAGCCCCTCGAGGACGCCCTCGGCGAGATCGTCGGGCGTCGTCGACACTTTCCCGGTGCTGTACGACCCGTCGCGCTCGTCGTACGTCACCACGTCCGTAAACGTTCCTCCGACGTCGATGGAGACTCGAATGTGGTTCACGGATCCTCCCGCTCAGATGTCGTTAGCTCACCGTGGCGGTGCATAACATATTACATTCCACCTTACGCGTCCACACGGCGGCCGCCCAGGTATGTGGATTCAACCCCCACCTGGTCAAGCTCGCCGGGCGCCACCGTCGAGATGTCCTCGTCGAGCACGACGAGGTCCGCGAGCTTCCCTGGCGAGAGCGATCCTTTGATGTCGTCTTCCCGGGCTGCGAAGGCGGCGTTTACGGTGTATAGGCGTAAGGCGTCGTCCAAAGACACCGCCTCGTCGGCCGCGATCTGTGTGCCTTCCACGGTCGTCCGCGTCATCGCGACGCGCATCCCGAGCAGCGGGTTGCGGTCTGGGACTACCGGACTGTCTGAGCTGCCGGCGACGACGGCGCCCGCCTTGAGCAGCGAGCGAACTGGATAGAGCCGCAGCGAGCGGGCGGCACCGAGGTTGCGGGCATAGGTCTCGCCGTGAAAGTGGACGAAGGGCGGTTGGAGGACGGGTACGACGCCGGACGAGGCGACGCGTGCCGCCAGCGACCCCATCGGTAGGCCGCAATGCTCGATTCGGTGACGGTGGTCGGGCCGCGGACGCGTCGCGAGCGCCGAATTGATTGAGGCGAGGGCCGATGCTATGGCCGCGTCGCCGATGGCATGGATGCTGACCTGGAGGCCGCGCCGGTGGATCTCCGCGACCAGGCGGTCGAGTTCGTCCTGCGGCCACAGGAGCAGGCCACGGTTATCCGGCTCGCCCTCGTAGGGCGCCGTGAGCGCGGCCGTGCGCGGCGCGATCGCACCATCTTGGAGCAGCTTGACCGCGGCCAGGCTGAGCCGGTCGGTGCGCTCCGGCCTGGGGAGCGGCACCGGCTCTCCGCTGGGCAGGACGGCGGCCTGTGCCATCGTGACGCGGACCGGCAGCCGGTCCTCGCGAGCGAGCCTCCGATAGATCTCGACGAGGCGAGGCTCGACCCATGGCTCCCACACACTAGTGATCCCCAGCCGGAGGTTCTCCTTCGCTTCGACGAGGATGGCCGCCTCGATGTCCGCGTCGGACGGCCGCGGCACGAGCCGCCGAATCAGCTCCATGGCGCGCTCGTGCAGCACGCCGGTCGGCTCTCCCGTCTCCGCATCGCGTTCGAGGCGGCCGCCCGGTGGATCGGGCGTCCTTGCATCGATCCCTGCCGCCGCGAGCGCGCTGCTGTTCGCGACGAGCGCGTGACCGCAGGTACGCGTGATCGCCGCGGGGTGATCAGGGGCGGCTGCGTCGAGTTCCCACCGTGTCGGTGGGCGCCGCTCGGCGAGGCGGCCCTCCTCGTAGCCGAACCCCTCGATCCATGCGCCGGAGGGACGGCCGCGGGCGGCAAGGCGGACGCGCTCGGCTAACTCCCCGATGCTCGGGGCGCGGGCATCCACGTGGCCGCGTAAGAGTCCGGTGTCTGCCTGGTGCTGGTGCGCATCGTAGAAGCCAGGCAGGAGCGTGCGACCCACGAGCTCGAGGACCTCGGTGCGCGACCCGCGGAGCGCCGTGACGTCCGGGACAGTTCCAACAGCTGAGATCCGTTCGCCGGTCACAGCGACGGCGTCCGCTCGGGGCAGCCGGGCGTCGAGCGTCAGGATGCGGCAGCCCACCAAGATTAGGTCTGCCGTCATCCGTCCGCCCTCCCGAGCGGCACGTCGGCCAGAGCGGCCGGGCCGGTGCTGACCGGATCGACTGCCGCCACCTACTAGTAGGCGGCGGCGGCCTCGTCGGCCCGCTGCGCCCGGATCCGCTCTGTCGCTTCCAGGTCGACCCCGGCGCCGTCCTCAGCGACTACGACACCGTAGTAGTCGAGCGCCGACTCGCGCGAGACGTATCCGTCGATGACATCCGCTAAGACGCGCTCGGGATCCCGCTCGAGCGGATCGGCGTACCCCCCGCCGCCGGCCGTGCGAAAGCTGACGATGTCGCCGGCCTCAAGGGCGTATTCCGTCGCCTTCCGGAACTCGTCGCGCTCTCCCGTGACCCGTTTGACGACCACCGTGTTCGGTGCGGCGGCCTTGCCGCCGAAGAGGCCCCACGGTGGGCAGTCATGTCTCTCGTACGCGGCGAGCAGATGCAGCGTGTCCGTACAGCGGTAATCCTTCACGATCCCGAGCCCCCCGCGGAACTTCCCAGCGCCGCCAGAGTCCTGGCGCAGCGTGTACTGCTCAAGCACTACCGGATACTTATGCTCCAAAACCTCGACCGGGATCACGCGCTGGGTGCCGAAGAGCAGGGCGCTCTCGCCGTCCTCGAACGGCTTTGCGCCCCAGCCGCCTCCTTCGGTGTCGGCGACGATGATGAAGGAGCCGTCACGCGGGCTCCGGCCGGCGGCGTGCATGACTGTGCAGCGGCCGTAGTCGGCGGCGGTCACCCCGTCCGGTATCGCGGGTGCGAGCGCCTTACGAACGAGATCGATGAGAAGCTCGAGCGGGACGAAGCCGAGGAGCGTCGGAGAGGGACGCTGCGCGTCGAGGAGGCAGTGCTCGGGGATGATGGCATGCACTGGCCGGAAGTGGCCCTCGTTCGCCGGCTCCTTCGGCGTTGTCAGCGTCTTGAACGCAAGCCGCAGAATGCTGTTCGTCATATTCCTGTTCGCGTTATAGGGACCCTTCGCAGGCGGTGCGGTTCCGGCGAGATCGAACTCAATGTCGCTGGCGCGGACGCGGACGGTGACTGCGACCTCGAGCGGCCGGTCCAGCTCGACGCCGTCGTTATCGACGAAACCTTCGGCGGAGTAGTCGCCATCGGGGATAGCGCGAACTGCCGCGCGTGCCTGCTCCTCTCCGAGATCCATGATCAGCTGGATCGAGCGCTCGAAGGCGTCGAATCCATAGCGGCCGACGAGCTCTCCGAGTCGGGTGACGCCGGTTCGGCAAGCGGCGACCTGCGCGTTGATGTCGCCGACGACCGCATTCGGAAGGCGCGAGTTCTCGCGGACGACGCGAATCACGCTTTCATTCAACACGCCCTGCGAGTAGAGCTGGATCGAGCGCAGTAGGACGCCTTCCTCGTAGACGTTCGTTGCGTCGGTGCTGCCGCCGGGAGACTTGCCGCCCAGGTCGTGCCAGTGAGCGCGCGCTCCGGCGAATCCGATTAGGCCGCCCTCGAAGAAGACCGGCTCGATGACGGTGACGTCATTCAAGTGGAAGCTGCTCGTGTACGGATCATTCGTGAGGAAGACGTCGCCTTCCGCGACGTGCTCAGCGCCGCCTAGATCGGCCAGGATCGACCGAATCGCATTTGGCATGTCACAGAGGAACTCCGGCAGGCCCGCTGCCTGTGCAAGCGTCTCGCCGTCAGCGCCGTAGATGCCGACGCTGAAGTCGAGCATCTCGTAAATGATCGGGTTATACGACGACCGCATCAGGTCGATCTTCATCTCGGTTGCCACCGACACCAGAGCGTTACGGATGATCTCGGCGACGATCGGAACCTGGGTATCGGTGCGGTTTGGCCCCGTTTGTAGGGTCATTTCTGGCGACCTCTCTTATCGAAGAGCATCATGTTTGCGGACTCGTCCACGACGAATTCGAATCCGGGCGGCACGATGGTGGTCGCGCCATCCTCCTCGACGATCGCCGGACCGTCGGCCGAGAAACCGGCGGGCAGCTCGGAACGGCGGTAAACCGGGGTCGTGACGAATCGACCCTCGAAGTAGACCGGCCGCTCCCTCGCTGCGGGGACCTCGGTCGGAGCCGCTTCCGCCGGGCGAGCGACTTCGGGCTTGTGAACCGCGCCGATGGCGGCCACGCGGTAGTTGACCACCTCTACGGGGTCGGCTTTGCTCGCATGTCCGTACTTGCGCCGGTGCGCCTCGTCGAACAGCGCCTTTAGCTGGGCCGGCTGGATCGCAGGCGAGACCGGGACGTTGAGCGTGTGCTCCTGGCCGACGTAGCGGAGGTCGAGGGAGCGAGCGAAGGTGATCCGCTGGTCGGGAACGTTCTGGGCCCGCAGCGCCTGTCCTGCGCTCTGTTCGAGTTTGGCAAAGAATTCTGCCAGGCGTGCGGCGCTCAGATTCTCGGCTTTCTCGACCGAGGTCGTGACGTGGTCGTGCCGCAGGTCCGCTGTCAGCATTCCCCAAGCGGAGAACATCCCGGGCACGGGTGGCACAACAATCCGTGGGATCCCGATCTCGCGACAGATCTCCGCGGCATGCATTGGCCCCGCTCCGCCGAACGCGACAAGGACAAATTCGCGCGGGTCAAGACCTTGCGCGACCGTGAGTTCGCGCAAAGCCAGCGCCATCTTCGAGTTGATGACACGGATCACGCCGCCGGCGGCCTCGTACAGGTCGAGGCGGAGCGGGTCGGCCACCTTCTCGCGAAGCGCCTGCGCGGCGGCATCGGCATCGAGCGCGATCTCACCCGCGAGCATGTCTTCGGGGTCGAGCCGGCCTAGCACGAGATTCGCATCGGTGACCGTGGGCTCCACGCCGCCTGCGCCGTAGCACACGGGGCCCGGGTTAGCGCCTGCGCTTTCGGGGCCGACGCGGAGGCCGCTCGACCCCTCGACGCGGGCTATCGAGCCACCGCCGGCCCCGATCGTGCTCACGCGGACGGCCGGAACCAGCAGCGGAAAATCCGCGATCTCGGTCTGACTCGCGGTCTCGACGTGTCCCTCGATGATCAGGCACGCGTCAAAGCTCGTGCCGCCCATGTCGGCGGTCACGATGTTCGGGGCGCCCGATCTCCCGTTCCGCCTATAGAGGCTTCCGATCGCTCGCGCTCCGACGGCACCTCCGACCGGCCCCGACAGCAGACAGTGGATTGGCCGCGACACGACGGCCTTGGCGGTAACGATACCGCCGCTCGATTGCATTATGTGCACCTCGGCGTCCATGCCGAGCTCGCCGAGGTCGGCGGTGACGCGATCGAGGTAGGTCCGGAAGACTGGGAGCACGTACGCGTTCAGCACTGTCGTGCTGGTGCGCTCGTACTCGCGCCACTCGTTCACTATCTCGTGCGAGACGGAGACGTACGCGTCGGGCAGGAGGGCCGTGAGTCGCTTTGCGAGCACCCGCTCGTTCTCCGGGTTGACGTACGAGTTGAGCGTGCAGATTGCGATCGATCTGATCCCCGCAGCCTCGATGCGACGTGCGATGGCCGCCACTTCATCTTCGTCGAGGGAGCGGATCACCGTACCGAGCGCGTCCACTCGCTCGCCGACCTCGAATCGATGACGCCGAGGCACGAGCGGCCGTGGCCGCCGGTAGAAGATGTCGTACATCTCGGGCTTCTCCATCCGCCCGATCTCGAGGACGTCGCGAAAGCCGCGTGTGGTGACGAGCGCCACTGGCTCACCCTTGCCTTCCACGACCGCGTTGATCCCGACAGTCGTCCCGTGCACGAAGAACTCGACCGATGCCATGTCGATGCCCAGCCGCCGCAGTCCGCGCACGATCCCGATCGACGGGTTTTCGGGCGTGCTTAGCACCTTGCCGACCCTGAAGCCGCCGTTCTTGGAGTCAAGCAGGACGAAGTCCGTGAACGTACCCCCGATGTCGACGGCAACCCGCGTCGCAGGCCGGTTCCGGGTCACCGCCCCGCGCTCCCGCCGCACGCCGAGAGGTCGCGCCCAGCGCTTGTGAGGAGCTCGCAGCCGTTCGCCGTCACGACAGCGTCGTCTTCGAGCCGGATCCCGAAGCTCCCAGGCAGGTAGATCCCCGGCTCGACGGTCACGACCATCCCCTCCTCGAGCACGGTCTCGCTCCCCGGCGCGAGAAAGGGCGCCTCGTGAACCTCTACTCCGAGCCCGTGGCCGGTGCGGTGGACGAAGTAAGGTCCGTAGCCGTGCGTCTCGATGACGTCGCGAGCCGCCCGATCGACTCTGCCCCCGCTCGCCCCGGGACGCAGTGCCTCAAGGGCCGCCTCCTGCGCCCGCCGGACGATCTCGTAAACCGACCGCTGCTCGCTCGACGGGCTTCCGACGACGAAGCATCGAGTGATGTCTGCGAAGTAACCGCCGTCCGTCGCGGAAGCGTCAGCCACCACTATGTTTCCCCGCTCGAGGCGGCGGTCGCCCGCCGTCGTGTGCGGCTTCGCGCCGTTCGCTCCCGCGGCGACGATCGGCTGAAAGGGCACGCGTGCTCCCGCCGCTGCGATCAGCTCAGCAAGGGTCACCGCCACCTCCACCTCTGTCAAGCCCGCGTGGAGGCGGTCGCAGAGCTCGTCGAAGGCGCGGCTGAGCGCGACGCACGCGGCCTTGAGCCGCACCAGCTCGCCGGGCCCCTTCCGGGCACGCAGGCCGGAGAGGATCTCGCCGCCGTTCTCGACCGCGAGACTGGGGAGGGCGGAGCGAATGCGGTCCGCCCACGCGACAGGCATCCGTAGCTCCTCGACGCCGAGCGTCCCCCTCTCGAGGCCCTGGCGACGGAGCTCGTCGATGACCAGCTCGAGGGGATCGTCGCCGTCGCTCCACGAGCGGAGTTCGACGCCCGGCGCGTGCTCGGCGGCGGATCTGGCGTCCAGCGAGGGCACGATCAGGCGAAGGCCGCCGTCGGCGAGGACGAGCGCGCCGGTGAAGCGCTCGTACGCGTTCGTCGCGAAACCAGAGAGGTAGTAGATCGCGGGATCACTCGTGGCAAGGAAGGCATCTATCCCGGTCGCGGCGAGCGCCTTGGCCAGCTTCGCTTGGCCTGTCACTCGTGTGGCTCCTCGGGCTCGCTGTCCCGACCGCGCGAGCGCGTCGGCTCGTCGCGTCCCTCGCCGAAAGCCGCCTGCATGACCTCCTCCTCCTGCACGGCCGAGCCGTCGAACTCCGCGACGATGCGGCCGTCTCGCATGACGAGCACGCGGTGCGAGAGTCCGAGCACCTCCTCGAGTTCCGAGGAAATGAGGAGGACGCCGAGCCCCTCCGCGGCGAGCGAGGCGATCAGCTCGTAAATCTGCTGCTTCGCGCCGACGTCCACGCCGCGCGTCGGCTCGTCCGCGATCAGCACGCTCGGTGTGCGGAAGAGCCACTTCGCGAAGAGGACCTTCTGCTGGTTGCCGCCCGAGAGCAGCTCGACCGGCGCCTTCAAATGCGACGCGCGGACGTCGAGCCTCTTCGTCAGCTCCGCCACGCGCCCCAACTCGTCCCGAGACCTGACGACCCCGCCTACGCTTAGCGCGGCAAGGTGCGGCAGCGTGACATTCTCGACGATCGAACGCCGCATCATCAGCCCGTGCTCCTTTCGGGCCTCCGGAACCATCGCGATCCCTGCCTTGATCGCGTCGCGCGGCCTGCGGACGGCGACAGCCCTGCCCAGCACACGGACGGTCCCGTCGTCGAGCGGGTCGGCACCGAATGCGGCGCGGACGAGTTCGGTGCGGCCGCTCCCGATCAGGCCAGCGATGCCGACGATCTCCCCGGCCCGCACGGCAAGCGAGGCGTTCTCCACGACTCCTCGACGTGTGATCCCCTCGAGCTGCAGGACGGTCGGGGCGTCCGAGGCGGGAGGCTTCTTGTCGGGGAACACGAGCTCGAGCGAGCGGCCGAGCATCGCCGTCACGAGACTTCGCGATGTTTCGTCGGCCGCCCGGTTCGTCTTCACGAGCGACCCGTCGCGCAACACGCTCACGTGGTCCACGAGCCGCAGCACCTCATCGAGGAAGTGCGAGATGTAGATGATGGTCGCCCCCCGCTCCCTGAGCGCGCGGATGACCTCGAAGAGCCGTTCGGCCTCGTCGATGGTGAGCGCGGCCGTGACCTCGTCCATGACGATGAGCCGGGTATTCCGCGCAAGGGCACGCATGATTTCGACGCGGATCTGCTGCGCGAGGCGGAGCTCGCCGACCTTCTTGTCGGGATGGATCGCGAACCCGGTGAGCTCGGCGAGCCCCTGGTAGCGCCGTCTGAGCTCGCTGTTGACTACCAGGCCAGCCCGTGCGTCCTCGACGCCGAGGAAGACATTTTCCATTACGCTCCGCGCGGGCACGACGGCGAGCTCCTGCGTGATGATCGCGATCCCGGCGCGGAGCGCGTCGCGCGGCGCACGGAAGCGTGTCTGCTCACCTTCCACGCGGATCTGGCCGTCGTCCGGCGGGAACAGGCCGGCGATCATCTTCCCGAGCGTCGATTTGCCGGCGCCGTTCTCGCCGACGAGCCCGTGGATCGTCCCGCGCTCGATCTGGAGCGTGACGCCGCGAACCGCGTGGATGCCGCCGAAGTGCTTGTGGAGGCCATCGACCTCGAGGAACGGCCGGCCCGGGACGGTCGGGGCCGCCGCCGAGGCGGCGCTCTGACTGGGTGGCCGAGCACTTTGCTGCGGAGCCACCACTAGGCCTTGCGGGGGGAGGTCCGGAAGTGCTGCTGCACGATCGTCCGCATCAGCATTGCGATCGCCGCGACCCCGTCAATTGGGACTCCGTCGTCGGCGTACACCTCGGGCTGGAACGAGCCCCCGTCGAGGCAGCCGGCATCCACCGCCGCCCGCAGGCCATCGGCCACGAGCTCCGGCTCGGGGAAGAGGTCCGGCCGCTCGGCGAGGAGGGCCAAGCCGGCAGCGATCGCGTACGCGCCATAGTTCGAGACGGCGACCGGGAAGAGGACCTGCGTCGCGGTCGTGGTGATGATGCCCTCGCCGCACGGGCAGCCGCAGTCGCGCCCCCGCGGAACGAGCCCGCGCGCCTCGTCGAACATCGCACCGAAGCCGATCTCGTTGCCTCCATCGCCAATCCCTACTGTGGGGCGTCCGGCGCGGTTGAGTTCCTCGATGAAGTCATCCGCGGCGAACTCCTGCGCGACGGGTGCGCCGAAGATTGAGTGGGCTACGCCGCTCGGGTTCCGTCCCAGCTTCTCCACCGTAACGGCGGCGGCGTAGTCCGAAGGAGTGCGCGGCTCCTCGATGGCGGCGTACTCTCCACCGATGGCACCCCTGATCGCCTCGACGACCGGGACGATTTCCGCCGGCACCCAGACGTCCGCCGCGACGCCGAGCTGTTCGAGCGTGCGGGCGAGAAACGCAGCGCCGAGGGGACCGTCAACCTCGCCGCGCGGGAGCGACTCGAAGACGATGCCGGTGACGATGGCGACGCGGCCGCCTGCGCAGCCGGCGAGGATCGAGGCCGCCTCGTGGGAGAGCGGGTTGTTGGACCGGGCTGCGTCGTAGAGCTTCCGGACGACGCCGGCCGGCAAGCCCTGGGGGCGCATCTCAATCGTCGCCAGGCGGTCAAGGTTCTCGAACGGCTCGAGCTGCCTCGCCTCCGTCATCCTTTCCTCTCTTCGGCTCGAAGCATCAGGACGACCGTCTCGACCACGAGTCGATCGCGACAGCGAGCAGGATGATTGCGCCCTGGATGATCTGGGTGTAGATGGGCTGGATGTTCATGAGAACGAAGCCATTGCCGATCATCGTCAGCAGCAGCACGCCGAGGATGCTTCGCCAGATCGCACCCTCGCCGCCGAAGATGCTGATGCCGCCGATGACGATTCCGGCGATGACCGTGAACTCGATCCCGAGGCCGGCAGCGGCCTGACCCGTCGCGACGCGCGACCCGACAAGGATCCCGGCAATTGACGCCGAGAACCCCGATATCAGGAACGTTATCGTTCGGACGAGGCCGACCCGGATTCCGGAGAGTCGGGCGGCCTCGGGGTTGCCGCCGCTCGCGTAGATGTAGCGTCCCAACGTCGTCCGGGAGAGGAGAAAGCCAGCGACCAGCGCGAAGAACAGCCATGTCCACACGCCGTACTTCACGCCCAGCCAGTCGCCCCGGCCGAAGTTCGAGTAGCTCGGCTCGGTGACGGTGATGAGGAGGCCCCCTGTCATCACGAGCGCGAGCCCCCGCAGCATGATCGCCGAGCCAAGTGTTGCGATGAACGCATTGATGCGGGCGACGTTGACGAGGAAGCCGTTTGCGGCTCCAAACGCGAACCCGGAGAGGGCGCCGAGAACGAGGGCCCATCCGGGACCGATGTGGGGTACGGACTGCGCCGCAATCACGCTGGAGATCGCGAAGACCGCGCCGACGGAGAGATCGAATCCGCCGGCAATAAAGACGAGCGTCCCGCCAACGGCCATGATGCCGACTGGGGCCGTCTGGTCGAGAATGTTGAGCAGATTCGTCTTCGTGAGGAATACGTCGCTTGCGAACGTCAAGGTGAGAAAGAGCACGACAAAGCTCAGGACGATGCCGTAGTCGCGGAGGGCCGTAACCCGGAACCCACGCGTTACGTTGGTGAGGCGGGCGGCGACCGCCCCGGCCCCGCGTGGGGCGGGGCGGGGCGGTCCACCCGTGATGTCTTCAATCGACATCAGGAATGACTTGCCTCGTGGGCGTTAACCCGTCCACTGCGGCTTGAAGTCGCCCGCATTCTCCTTCGTGAGCTTGGGATCCTGGCCGGTTTCCTCAGTTACGTTGACGGCAACTTCGTTGACGCTCTGGTCGTCGATCGCCTGGAGGAGGATCTCGACAGACTCGCGGCCGATGTCGAATGGGAGCGTGACGACCGTGCCGTACCACTTGCCGTCCAGGACCGACTGCACGCCGATCTCGCTGCCTCCGAGGCTCAGCAACGTGACCTGGCCCGTCAGCCCCGCCTCGTTGACTGCCAACTCGGCGCCGCGGGTCATCTGGTCCCCGCTGGTCGCGATCAGGTCGATGTCCCGATTGGCTGTGAGCAAGTTCTGGATGACTTTGCGCGAAGGCTCAGGGGTGTACTCGCCGCCGTCTAGGTACGAGACGATCTTGATGTTCGAGGTCCCCTTGATCCCATCTCTGAAGCCGTCGATGAGTGCCTTCTCGCCTGAGATAAAAGCAAAGCCCGCGAGATACGCGACCTCGCACGGATCACGGTCCGCGCAAGCGTCGATTGCCATCTCTCCCATCCACACTCCGCGCTGGTACTGCGAGGCGTCCATGACGGAGGCGGCCTGGTTCTTCACCTGGGTATCGATCGTGTCCTCGCGCGGCCCGAGCGGATTGTTGAAGCTGACTACCTCGACGCCGGCCTCGATCGCATCCTCGACAGCGGGGACGATCGAAACCGGGTCGAGCGGAAGCAGGGTGATTCCGTCGAACCGCCCCTGCGCGACGATGTCCTGGATCACGTTGTATTCCTTCTGCGGATCCTGACCGGGGTCGAAGCTCGTGATCTGGACGTTCTTCCCTGCTGCGTTTGCCTCCTCGACGGCTGCCTTCGCCCCGTCGAAGATGGCCGACGTAAACGTGTTCGCAAGGGGGGAGACGAAGGCGATCCGAATCGGCTCGGAGGGCTTGGTCGTTGCCGCGGGCGGGCCGCCTTCCTCAGCTTCGTCGTCTCCGCCGCAGCCAGCCACGGCCAAGACCGCAGCCGCCAGAACGAGAAGAGCTATCGGCCTGAGTGAATCACGTGTCATGAGAAACCACCTCGCTTGTCGAAGGCCGTTTTTCCCGGCTCGGTGGATCATGTGATATACCACATAGCACTCTCCTCAGCAACCTCATCCCGCTCGGCATTCAGACCTTGAGGCCGTACTGCTCGCTAGCATCCGCCGGAGAGACGAGACGTTCACGGAGATCGGCCGCGACGAACGCGGGATCGCGCTTCTTCGGGTCGCCGTAGCCCCCTCCACCGCCTGACATGCAGAGGACAACATCCCCCTGACGGAGTGGGAACCGGTTGACCTTGAGCATGCGCTTCGCCATTGGCGTTCCTGGGTTGACCTCGACCACGGGGGGCAGTCCGTCGTGGCCGCCGAACAGTCCCCAGGCAGGCGTCTTCGAGCGCTCATACCAAAGGCTCAGCCAAGCCTCGTCGCACTCGATCCGGATCTCGCGGATCGTCCCGAGGCCGCCGCGCCACCGGCCCGCGCCCGCCGACCCCTCACGCATCTCATAGCGGAGGACGCGCAAGGGATGCCGCGACTCGACGACCTCGATCGGGAAGTCCTTGACAGATCCGTTCACGCTATTAATGAGCGAGTTCTCGCCATCGGAGCCGTTCCACGCGCCCCATCCCCCAACGAGCGCGTCGATGTGAACGAACGGGTTCCCGCCGGCGTCCAGGCCGGTGATGAAGCAGATCATCGAGTCGCCGTAGTGGGCCGCGGCGACTCGGTCCGGCATCACGGGCGCGAGCGCCTTCGCGAACAGGTCGATCAACAGTCCGAGCGAGCTGAAATACCACTGACAGGCGGCTGGCTCCTCCGCAGCAAGAAGTGAGCCCTTGCGCACGCGGACGTAAAGGGGCTTGAACGTCCCCCCATTGACCGGTTGCTCGGGATTGACGAGCCGCTTGAACGCGACACGGGACGCGGAGATTGTCTGTGCCTCGCCGCAATTGATCGCCCCCCGAGCCATGTCGCTACTCTCGGTGAGATCGATCGTCATCTCGTCGCCAGCGACCTCGACCTTCAGCCGCACCCAGTACGGCTCGTCGGAGACGCCATCATTGTCTAGGCAGCCCTCAGCCTCATAGATCCCGTCCGGGATCGCCATGACAGCGGCGCGGTCGAGAGCCTCGCTCTGGGCGAAGATCTGATCACGCGCTCGGCGAACGGCCTCGACGCCGTACCGGTCGAAGATCGCGGCGAGTCGTCGCTCGCCCGTCCGGGTGACCGCGATCTGCGCGTCGAGGTCGCCGATCGCCAGGTAGGGGAAACGCGTGTTGCGGCTGATCAGATCGACGATGTCCTCGCGGAGTCGCCGCGCCTCGACCACCTTGGTAGGCCCGAGCCGCAAGCCCTCTTGGTAAATCTCGGTCGAGTCGGTCGGGCCACCGGGATCCTTGGCCCCGATGTCGAGCCAGTGCGCGCGCGAGGCCGAGAAGCCGGCGAGTTCGTCGCGGTAAAAGATCGGGGCGAACACCGTCACGTCGCCAAGGTGGGTGCCAGCGAGGTACGAGTCGTTGAGGATCCACACGTCTCCGGGCGCCCAGACGTCGCGGCCGAACTGCTCCTCGGTCAGGCGGACGCAGATCTCGAGGTTCCCGAGGAAGATCGGGAGCCCCGACGACTGGCCAAGCACCCGGTGCTGCTCGTCCAGCAGGGCGACCGAGCAGTCTTTGGCCTCGAAGATGATCCAGTTGTAGGCCGAACGGATGAGGGTCGCGTTCATCTCGTCCGCGGCGGACACGAATGCGTTCCGAATGATCTCCGTTGTAATCGGGTCGACTGTTGTGCTCGCGACAACCTGCACTTTGCTCGTCACGCAGCCTCCTCCGCCCGCCGTTGACCGCTGCCCACGAGAGTAGTATGTTACATTGCACCCCGCGATGCAACAAGCAACCCGCGGATCGAGATGCCGCGGACAGGACGGACGGACGTGTCGCGACACGGAGAGTTAGCACGCACACATGAGCTGCTCTACCTGGGACGCGCCGAGGTGGCCGCGCTGCTCCCCGATCCCGAGGCGCAGGTCGAGTTGGTCGCCGACGCCTTTCGCGCGGCGCACAACGGTAGCGCTGAGCTGCCTCTCAAGCCCGGGATCCGTCCGCGCCCGAACGGATTCATCCACGCGATGCCGGCATACCTCGTTGCGGACGACGTGGCTGCAATCAAGTGGGTCGCCGGGTACCGCGGGAACCGCGAGCGCGGCTTGCCTTACATCTCCGCGCTCATCGTGCTCAACGACCCGAGCACGGGCCTCCCGCGTGCGGTGATCGACGGCGCCGAGATCACCGCCGTCCGCACGGCCGCCGCAAGCCTTCTCTGCATTGAGCGGTTCGCCCCGAGGGACGCCCGCCGCGTAGCGATTCTGGGCTGCGGCGAGCAGGCTCGCTACCACGCCAGGCTCCTCACTGCCCTGCGGCCGGACCTCACGCTGGTGGGATACGATGTCCATCCGGAGCGCATAGAAGTCCTCGGGCCGGGGGCTGTCGCGGCCTCGACGGCGCGAGACGCCGTGGCAGACGCGGACATCGTCGTCACGGCGGGCCCCCTGCTCGATGAGCCCAAGCCTCCGCTCCGGAGGGCCTGGCTCGGCGAACGCTGGCTTCTCCTCCCGCTTGACTACGACTCCTACGTCGCGGCGGACGTAGCGGCGGCTGCCGATTTGCTCCTCTGCGACCACCTCGCTCAGTTCGAGTACTACCGAGGCCTTGGCCGGTTCGCCGGCTGGCCCGTCCCAGACGGCGACGTGCTCGCAGACATCCCGCCCGCCGACCGCGTGCTCTGCTGCAACCTCGGCGTCGCGACGCTCGACGCGGCGTTCGGCGACTACGTCTTCCGGCAAGCCGTCGCCAGCGGCGCGGGGCGATGGCTTCCCCTCTAATGGTCCACGATCCAGACACCAAAATGGCACAGACGATCAGCGACCTCCCGCAGGCGACCTCAAGTTCGCGCTTCCCGGATGTCCGCGTCACCCACGGCCTCGTCGTCCGGATGCGCGACGGGACGGAGCTCTGCCTCGACCTACTCGGCCCTGACGCCGACGGGCCGTTTCCTGTCGTTCTGATCCGGACCCCATACGACAAGGTCGTCCAACGCGAGCTCCCGCCGGGCACCGCGCAGGGCCTCCCGTACGACCACGACTTCGTACATTCGCTCGTGCGACGCGGTTACATCCTCGCAATCCAGGACGTCCGCGGCCGATTCAACTCCAACGGCGAATGGCACCCCTACGTGTACGAGCAAGAGGACGGGTACGACACGATCGAGTGGATCGTGCGCCAGCCTTGGTGCGACGGCAACATCGGCATGGTCGGCCGGTCCTACGTCGGCTTCACGCAGTGGGCGGCGGCTGCGACCCAGCCGCGCGGACTGAAAGCGATTGTCCCAATAGGGGCGCAACCTGACCTGTTCGTTGCCGGTTTTCCGATCTTCAACGGCGCCTTCAACCTGCCTATGGGCGAGCTCCTCGTGACGATGGGACGCCGCTCATTCCAGATCCGCGACTTCATGAACAGCGTGCTCAAGACGACGCATGATTACTTCGAGACGCTGCCGCTGGCGGAGATGCCGACCGCGATTGGGACTCCGGCGCCCTCATGGTGGATGGAGATGGTGAGCCACCCGAACCGCGACGAGTACTGGCGGCGCGGCTCGTATGCAGAGGCGCTTGACCGGGTCTCGGTCCCGGCGCTCAATGTGAGCGGTTGGTACGACCTGACGTTCCACGGCGCGCTGCACAACTACCGCGAGGTCCGGCGTCGAGGCGCGACCGAAGAGGCCAGGGAGGGCCAGCGGCTCGTCATGGGCCCGTGGGGCCACTGGGCGAACGCCAGCGCGGCCGTCGGCCCGATCGACTTCGGGCCGGGCGCGGTGACCGGACTGACCGGGTACGTGATCCGCTTTCTCGATCGCTGGCTGAAGGGCGACGCGAACGGCGTCGACGATGACCCGCGCGTTCATCTGTTCATCATGGGCGCGAACGAGTGGTGGGCCGCTGAGGACTGGCCGCTCCCGGAGACCCGCTACGTGCGCCTCTTTCTGCACAGCGGCGGGAGCGCCAACGGCGCCGACGGCGACGGCCGACTCTCGAGCGAGACACCGGCATCTGAGCCAGCTGATTCGTACCGGTACGACCCGCTCGACCCGGTGCGAGCGTCGTGGAGCATGCACGAGGGCCCTGTCGACGACCGGGGGATTAGCGATCGCCGCGACGTTCTCTGCTTCACGAGCGATCCGCTCGAGGAGCCAATCGACGTCGTCGGGCCGCTGTCCTGCACGCTTCACGCGTCGTCGTCCGCGCGGGATACCGACTGGCACCTCCGCCTCGTCGACGTCCATCCGGACGGGTACGCGCAGTTCCTGACCCATGGCGCCCTCCGCGCCCGCTTCCGCAACTCCTTCGAGCGCCCGACGTTGCTCACGCCGGGAAAATCGGAGACGTTCGAGATCGAACTCGGCGCGACGGCGAACCGCTTCATGCCCGGGCACCGCATCAGGCTGGAGATCACGAGCAGTTGGTTTCCGCGCTACGACCGGAACCTCAACTCGGGCGCCGACAATCCGTTCCTCGACTCCGACTCGGTCGTCGCGGAGCAGACGGTCTATCACGACTCCGGCAGGCGGTCGTCGATCCTCCTGCCGATCGTGGGCTAGTCTGCGGTCGCAGCGACGGGCACGCCGCCCTTTGCACCATCCTCACGCTCGCTTCGGCCTGCCCAGATCCCGCGCGTGTGTCCGAGATGCTGCTGCATCAGCGTCTTCACGTTCTTCTTATCGCCGCGGGCGATGGCGTCGAGGATCCCGCGGTGCTCGCCGGCAGAAGCGACCAGCGCTGCGCGATCAAGGCGGCGGAGCCCGTACAGTCGCGAGTGGTCGCGCAGCCGCCCCACCAGCTCGGCCAAACGTCGGTTCCCGAGGAGTTCGATCAACCCGACATGGAACTTTCGGTCGGCGTCGAGGAACTGGACAAGGTCACCGGCCTTGGCAAACTTCTCGATTTCATCGGCGAGGGCGCGAAACTCCGACACAGTGGCGGCCGGGACCGTGTCCACGATGTCGGCGACCCTCACCATCGTGGGCACCTCCAGCAACATCCGGAGTTCAAAGATCTCGTCGAGATCGGCCTCCGTGAGTGGCACGACGCGGAAGCCGCGGTTCCGAACGGGCTCTACCAACCCTTCGTTGGCGAGATCGAGCATCGCCTCGCGCACCGGCGTCGCCGATACGCCCAGTCGTTCGGCCAGTACCGGCGTTGAGTAGATCTCTCCTGGACCAATCTCCCCCGTAATTATCCCGGCTCTGATCGCTTGCGCGGCGCGCTCACGCAGACTCGTGATTTCTAGCGGCTTCAGAACCATCCATGGGCCTCTCGATCGGGGAGCGGCTGAGACTTCGCAGCCCCATGGGCTGTTTCCTGCTTAGCGGATTTCGAAGAGTTGCTCTGTGGACGAGAAGTCGGAGAGAAGCTCATAGCCGGCCTCGGTGACAAGCACGGTGTCCTCGAGGTGGTAGCGTGCATCGTCGGGCTCAATGTGCGACGGCTCCACGTTCAGGATCATTCCTGTTTCGAGAACGACGTCGCTGCCGATCGAGAGTTCGAACCCTTCGTGAATATCGAGGCCAGTGCTGTGCCCAATTGTTCCCCACGGATGAGTGAGACCACGTGCATCGAACTCGGGCTGCGCCACACGGAAAACCTCCTCCGCGCGAATGCCTGGCCTGACCGCGTCGAGCACGACCTGGTGGATTTCCCATAGGTGCCGGTAGATCTGGTCTTGCTTCGTGTCTGCGTTCACGACGACAGCGTTCCGGGACAAGTCCGTCGAATAGCCGGCGAATGCGGCACCAAAGTCGACATGGATCACCTCTCCGGGTCGGATCGGCTCCTCAAGGGAGAGGGTGTGCACCACAGTCGAGTGGCGGCCGGCGTGCACATGAGCATGCAACAATGAATCAGCGCCGAAACGAAGAACGGTCGACTGCATCTCGGCCGCAAGTGTCTTCTCTGTATCACCCGGTGAAACGAGCATGAACGCTGTGGCGATTGCTTTGGCCGTCATGTATGCGGCCGCGCGGAACAGTTCGATCTCCCCCTCAGTCTTCACAAGCCTCGCGTGATCAAAAACCGACTTGGCGTCCCGCCAAGTGATGGTGGGGAAGTTTTCCACAAGTGCGCGGTATACATCCACGGGAATCGAGCTGAGCTCAATTCCAATTGTTCCGCCATGGAGCCCGTGATCAGACAGCGCATCGCTAAAGAGGGCGAGAGCCTGCCGGTCGCTACCTGGACCAAACCGAAACGATCGGATGTCCTTCACCCACGAGTATTCCCTGAGAAAGTACTCGTCTGCCTCGTTGATCACGATCGCCTGTTCTCCACCGCGGGTTGTCAGCACGAATGCATAGAGGAGCGGGAGCGGAATCCATGCGCCACCGGTGTATGTGACGTTTGCCGGCGTCGATGCAACGACAGCGTCGAGCCCGGCATCCTCCATTCCGGCGTAGAGCCGGTCCTGGTTGAAGAGAGACCGTCTGTTGCGGCGGGCGGCGTCGAACAACAGCGAATCACGTACGAGGGTGTCGACTGTCGGCATAGACGCAGTATATAACATATTACTCAGGGACTACCCTTCAAGAGTGGGACCTTCAGACCACGAACCGCTCCGTGCGAAGGGTTCCGATCTCAAACCGTTCGAGCGCGAAGGGAGACAAGTCCAAAGTAGGCTCAACGCCGGCTACGAGCTGGGCGAGATACTCGCCGACGGCTGGGCTTTGCTGGAAGCCATGGCCCGAGAACCCCGTGCCGTACAGAAACCGCCTCGGTGTGCCGGCCTCTCCGACGATGGCATTGTGGTCTGGGCTCATCTCGTAGAAGCCCCACCACGAGGACTGGATGGGAAGGGTCTCCACGACCGGCAAGCGATGAGACGCCGGCACGGCCAAGTCCTCCAGCGTCGCCTCGCGGCCGCCGAAGACCAAGCCTGGCCCCTCGCGGTGGAAGTAGAAGCCCGTCGAGAAGTCAATCGTCAGTGGGATATTGTCCCTCAAGCCGCCGCTTTCGGGCGAGTAGTGCAACCAGCGAGGCTGTCCGTAGACGGGTAGCTCTACGCCGGCGGTGGCGGCCACATCCCGAGACCATGCGCCGGCCGCGCAAACAACGGTGCTGGTGGCAATGCTGCCGCGCGGCGTGTCCACGGCGATGATGGCGTCCCCTCGACAACGGACCGCGGTCACCGGTTCTCCCTGCCGGATGCGGGCGCCGCGATCAGCCGCGGCGCGAACGTAACCCTGAACAACGCTCTCGGGCGTCGCGTAGCCGTCGAGGGGGCAGAACGTAGCGGCGAGAAGACCATCGTCCGCGAGTTGCGGAACCCTCGCCAGGGCGTCCGCGACCGTCAGTTCTTTCGAGGGCACGCCGTGGGCATGATGGAGAGCGAGCGCTTCGCGGAAGCGGTTCAGGTCGCTCTGGGAGTCGAGCAGAAAGAGATATCCGACTTGGCGGAATCCGATGTCGATTCCCAAACGGTCTTCGAACGTCTCGAACTCCGCTATCGAGCGAAGTGCGATTTCTATGTTCAGTTCGTCCGCGAATTGCGTGCGGAAGCCGCCGGCGGACTTGCTCGTCGAACCTGAGGCGAGCTCGTCTCGCTCGAGGAGAACGACATCGGTGATGCCGTATTCGGTGAGGTGGTAGGCGACGCTCGCGCCCATCGCTCCGCCGCCGACGATGACGACTTCTGCGGATTCGGCGGTCATGGATGCGCTGACGAGGGGGCGTGGGCCACGTCGCCCGTCGCCTTCAGTTCCAGCTTCGGCCCTTGAGTTGGTCGAGCTTGAGGTGCCGCCGCTGAGTACACAAGTGACATGTGCAACAGATCTATACCTGCGAGCCCGTTGAGGAAAGCCCGACCGCGGCCACCGCGGCGTCCTCCACGACGATTGCGGTGTGGCTCAGCGTCCAGGCATCACACCTCAGGGATTCGAGATGTAGGACATCGCCCTGCCTGGCGCCGACCGGGCGATTGCCGAGAGGACCGGGCGACCGTTCCTATGACCGTATATGAGGCGTGAGGCGTGATATATCACCGACTTGGAGACGAGTCAACAGGTGGAGGATCGGTGAAAAGCACTTGTTCATCCGCAACGGGGGTGAATGGCGCTGCCTTCGAGCAACGTGCGCGGGAGGTCGAGAGTGGCTCGCCCGGCAGTCAGAAGCTTCACCTTGACGCGCATCGAAGGGTCTGTCGGCGCACAGGCACCGTCTCCGTACGAGTACATCGAATGCCTCGAAATCACCGGCTTCCCCGCGTACGAGGAGAGCATCAGTGAGCTGGAGGAATGGTCACGTTCTTGCCCGAATGGGAGCCGGACGTCGCGGACCACCGAGTACTGCGCGGAGTCGTGATCGCTGCGGCCTAAACACGGCCGCCGGGCCGGGCTTTTCAGACCGCTCACTTCAGGGGCGGCTCAGGAGCGCGGGAGGCTAGACGAGGACCAACCGTCGCTTTGGCCAACGCTTGTCAAGCGACTCACAGAACTTGGTACTGGAATTGGTACTGGTCTCAGCGCATCTCACCGCATCTAGAGGGACTGAAGCGGGGCCGAAACCCCGCTTCCGTCCTCAGATGGGCCTTCCGTAACGGAGCTTCAAAACCGGTGAGGTCGTGTAACCCACAGCTGGGTAGGTTCGACTCCTGCGCCGCTCCGTACCCGAGGAACTGCCTGCACATAAGCGTTTGTGCGATCGGCCTGCCTCCATGTCCTGTCTCCTGAGCAGGCGACAGCACCTCGATTTGGTACTGAAATTTCGTACCGGTTCGCGAAACCAGTGCGGTCTGGTAGTCCCCAGGCTCGGCTTCCCCGCGCCGCGCCTCCAGAGGAGGTCGCGCACGTCTCCTGGACCCGTGACCGGCGCAAGCCGCACCCTGGCGTCTTCCAGCGGGCCGGGGGGGCCCCCCCGCCCCCC
>JBBDQR010000032.1:0-1634 GCA_040905885.1 Gaiellaceae bacterium
CTAGTAGGACTTTGTTACTCACGGCGTGAGAAGAGCGAGAGCTGGCCGAGGTCGACGGACTGGTTGCAGGTGCGGCAGCGGCCGGCCCAACAGCGCAGGACGGGCTGCAGGAGCAGCACCGCCTGCGGCAGTGTCAGACCGGCCGCCGGGCTTTTGGGTCGAGCCGTTCGAGCGTGAGGAAGGCGTGCGCGCAGCTGACGAGCGCCGTGTGGTGGTGAAAGCCGAGGTGGCTTCGTCCCTCGTAGTGGTCGAGCCCGAGCTCGCCCTTGAGCTGGCGGTAGTCGAGCTCGATCGTCCAGCGCAGCCGGGCGAGCCGGGCAATCCGTTCACGAGGCTCGTTCTCGCCGAGGTTGGAGAGCCAGTAGTCGGTCGGCGCGTCTTCTCCTTCGGGCCACTCGATGATCAGCCACTCGCAGCGAGGCGGCAGGTGGTCGCGCAGGAGCGGGTGGGCGGCGACGACGCGCACGAAGGCGAAGCGGCTTCGGACCTCCTCGCCTGCCGGCGTCGTGCGGCAGGGCAGCGGCTGCCAGGCATCTGCGGGCAGCCGCTCGGCGAGCGCCCGCACCGACTCCTGCTTGCGGTCGGGCCGGGCAACGCTGCGCGGCCGCCCGCTCGCGCCCTTTCGCTCGGGGACGGCGAAGCGCGTCTCCGGCCCGAAGACGCCCGTCTCCGGCCCGAGCGCGACGACGTACTCGAGCCCGGCTTCGTGCAGGCCGGTCCGGAAGGCCGCGTTGTCGCCATAGGCCGCATCGGCGAGGATCGGCGCGGTCGGGATCTCCCAGCCGGCAGCCTCCCCGGCGAGGCAGGCGGCGAGCTGGGGCTTCGTGCGGAAGCGGACCTGGTCGGGGATCTTCGCCTTGCGCCGCCGCTCGAGGTCGTCACACCACTCCTCGGGCAGATAGAGCGCCCAGCCCAGCGGCAGCGTCCCGCGGGCACCGACGGCGTGCACGCTGACCGTGATCTGGCAGTTGTCCACCTTGCCCAGCGTGCCCGACCACTGCCGCTTCACCCCCGGCGAGTGCTCGCCATCCTTCTTCATGCCCGTGTCGTCGACGACCCAGGCCGTGACGCCGATCTCCGCCGCCACCCGCTCGGCGCAGGCCCTGAGCAAGAGCGTCGGATCCCAGGGCGAGTCGGCCAGAAACTGCTGCACCGACTCGTAGCGGGCGGCGTCCTCGCCGAGCCGAAACAGCGTGGGCTGCAGGCTCTTGCGGCCGCCGTGCTCGATCAGCCCCCGCACGTAGACGAGCGCGTTCTCGCGCCGGCGCGCGTGGCCGAGTCCCTCGCTGACGTCGTCGACGAACGCAGCCAGACGGTCCTGTACCCCGCTCGCCGGCGCCTCCACTGCAAGAGCCGCTTCCATCCTTCCTCCCTTCGAACGATGACCGCTGACGCGGACACCGTTCGACGCTAAGGGAGAGGACCCTTCAACCAGCTAACAAAGTCCTACTAGAGGCTTGATGTGAAATGGACGTGCCCTCGGGGAGGGCATGCACCAAGCAGCGCGTTCGACTCGATCGAGGGGCGCGATGCGCCGTGTGCAGGCCCCCATCCGTGGGGTGCGAGCCATTTCACATCAAGCCTCTGGCTCTAGCTAGCTTCCGCCGTTCTTTTCACGTTCGCGCAGGAAACGG
>JBBDQR010000033.1:0-9547 GCA_040905885.1 Gaiellaceae bacterium
ATCTTCGTCCCGCCGAGGTCGACGCCGAGCACGCGCTCCTGCGGGGACATGGTCGCGCCACGATAAACGTACGCTGCTTCGCGTGGCGATCGCCGCGCTCGCCGACATTCACGGCAACGTGCAGGCGCTGGACGCCGTTCTCGCCGACCGGCGCATCGCAGCCGCCGAGCGCGTCGTCGTCCTCGGCGACGTGATCGCCGGGACCTTTCCGGCCGAGACACTCAACCGGCTGACCGCCCTCGGCGATGGCGTCCGCATCCTGCGGGGCAACGCCGACCGGATCGTCCTCGACGAAGAAGGAGAGGAGAGCTCCTGGGTGCGGGAGCGC
The DNA here is from genome assembly GCA_040905885.1 of Gaiellaceae bacterium. Taxonomy (GTDB): domain Bacteria; phylum Actinomycetota; class Thermoleophilia; order Gaiellales; family Gaiellaceae; genus JACVRU01. The sequence goes on from JBBDQR010000033.1 coordinate 329, forward strand.
CTCACCGCGGAACAGCTGGAGGCGGTGGCCGCTTGGCCGATGTCCTTCAACGTCGCCGTCTCGGGCCTTGGTGGCGTGTTCTGCTGCCACGCGGGACCAACGGACGACGAGGCGATCCTGACTGCGCTCACGCCCGCGGCCGAGTTCGAGGCGCTCTTCGGTGCAATCGACGAGGCGACCGCGATCGGAGGGCACACCCACGTCCAGTTCGACCGCCGCCTCGACAGCTTGCGGTACGTGAACGTCGGCAGCGTCGGACGACCGTGCGAAGGCCGTCCCGGCGCGTACTGGGCGCTACTCGGGCCCGACGTGAAGCTGCTCCGGACCGAGTACGACGTCGACGCCGCCGCGGAGGCGGTGCTCTCGTCGGGACAGCCAAGCGCGGCACGGGTGGCCGAGCTGCTGGTGAGGCCACCCTCGGCCGCGGAGTGGACGGCTCAGTGGGAGGCCGCGCGGCTACCATGACCCGCCGCATGGCGACCGGAGACAAGCCGTACCGCGTCTACCGCGGCGGCCGGGCCAAGGGCAAGGTCCCCGGGATCCCGAGACCCGAGCGCGACGGCCGGCGCTCCGAGCGCCCCGTCCTCCTTCCCGAGCCCGGCAGGCGCCGCCTGCGCAGGCGGACGGCGATTCTGCTCGGGATCCTGCTGATCGTCGTCCTGAGCGCGGTCTGGCTCGTGCTCGGGTACCTGCAGGTGCGCAAGGGCGTCGCGGCCGCGAACGAGCGGCTCGACCCGGCCACCCAGGCCGCCCTCACCCCCCAGAGCGGGCTGCTGCTCAACCAGCCGACGACCATCGCCCTCTTCGGCACGGACCACGCGGCCACGGTCGCCGAGCGCGCCTCGGCACGCCGCGCCGACTCGATCGTGCTCCTGCGCATCGACCCGCGACGCAACCGGCTGGCCTACCTCTCGATCCCGCGCGACCTCCGGGTCGACATCCCCGGCCACAGCGCGAGCAAGATCAACACGGCCTTCCAGATCGGCGGTCCGGCGCTTGCGCTGCGCACCGTCCGCAACTTCACGGGCATCCCGATCGACCACGTCGTCGTCGTCGACTTCTCGGACTTCACGCAGCTGGTGGACGCGATCGGCGGGATCACGATCGACAATCCGAGGCCGATCCTCTCGAACCGCTTCGACTGTCCCTATCCCACGCAGGAGCGCTGCCAGCAGTGGCAGGGGTGGCGCTTCCGCAAGGGTGAGATCGAGCTCGACGGCTACCGCGCCCTGATCTACTCGCGCGTCCGCGAGAACCGGCTCGACCCGTCCGACACGGACCTCACCCGCGGCGAGCGGCAGCAGCGCGTGCTGCAGGCGATCACGGGCAAGATCGCGTCGTTCGGGACGCTGGCCAGGCTGCCGCTCGTCGGGGAGGACCTGGCGCGCCCCCTCGCCACCGACCTCTCCACCTGGGAGTTCATGCAGCTCGGCTGGCGCAAGTTCCGGGCGGACGACGCGCGGACGCTCCGCTGCCGGCTGGGCGGCGAGCCCTCCTCCTACGGCGGCGAGTCGATCCTCGTCCCCAGCGAGGACAACCGGAACGTGATCTCGATGTTCCTCGGCGCCTCGGCGCCCCAGCCGCCCACGCGCGGGCAGCCGTTCGCGCCGGGCTGCACCGTCGGAGGCTAGCGGCCGCGGCCGTGGGCACGTTCCGTCCTGGCCGCGCGAAAACCGAGCAGCTCAAGGACGCAGGGAGCGCTCGTAGCTGAAGCTACGGGCGCGACCGAGAACGCCGAGATGCGAAGCGTTTGCAGCCGGCCAGGGCGACAACCGTGCTCGCGGTCGCGGCCGCTAGGCCTCGGCGGCCTTCTTGGTCTCGGCGGGCTTGCTCTTCTCGCCGCTGTCGGACGCGGCCTCCTTCGACTCCTTCGCGCGCTTCCCCCGCCCGTAGTCGGTCGTGTAGAAGCCCGATCCCTTGAAGTGGACGGCGACCGGGTAGAGCACGCGCTCCACCGGCCCCTGGCCGCAGACCTCGCAGACCTCCACGGGCGGATCCGCCATCCGCTGGAAGACCTCGAAGAGATGGTTCTGCGGGCAGCGATACTCGTAGATCGGCATGGAGAGAGGCAACGCTAGCAGCGGAACCGGCCGCCTCAGCGCGGCGCTCCCGGCGGGCGCCCTCGCCGCCTTCCTCGCGGCGCGGCTGACCGCCTGGCCGCCGCACGAGGACGAGATGCTCGCGCTCGCCGTCGGCCGGGGCTCGTTCGGGAAGCTCGTCGACACCGTCGTGAACGAGCGCGGCGGGGCGCCGCTGCACTTCGTCCTCGCCTGGGTGGTGGAGCACGCGGGCGGCGGGCTGACGGGGCTGCGGCTCCTGTCGGCGCTCTTCGCGGTGGCGAGCGTCCCGGTCGTCTGGGCGCTCGTTCGGCGACTCGCGGACGAGCGGGCGGCGACGGTCGCCGCCGTCCTCGCGGTCGCAAGCTGGACGCTCCTCTTCCACGCCGTCTACGCGCGGATGTACACCCTCTTCCTCTTCACGAGCGCGCTCTCGTACCTCGCCCTGCTCCACGCGCAGCGGGACGGCGGCACGCGCCGCTGGGCCCTGTGGGCGCTGGCGATCCTGCTCACCGTCGCCACCCATCCGTACGGCGCGCTCGTGCTCGCCTCGCAGGCGCTCTACGTGCTGCTCACGCGCGAGCGCGTCCGGGAGGCGGTGATCGCCTTCTCCGTCGTCGCGGTCGTCGGGATCCCCTTCTGGATCATCGACCTCGTCCTCGCCGGCCGGTTCGACGTCGGCGTCGGGCCCGGCGGCGGGACCCGCCTCGGGCGGCCGGACCGCGTGGCGGAGTACCTCGGCCGGACCGCGGCCGACTTCACCGCCGGGCCGGTCGTGCTCCCGGTCGTCCTGGTGCTCGCGGGGATGGGCGGCTGGTGGCTCTGGCGGGAGCGCCGTCGCGCCGCCCTGCTCGTCGTCGCCGCGGTCGCGACGCCCGCGCTCGCCCTGCTGGTCGCCCGGCTCGGCGCCAGCGCCGCCCCGGAGACACGCCACCTCATCTTCACGCTGCCGTTCTTCCTCGCGCTCGTCGCGGCCGGGATCGTCCGGCGGCCGCCACGTGTCGCAGCCGCCGTCACCGCCGTCCTCGTCGCCGGCGGCGTCGCCTGGGCCTGGGACAAGACCCCGTCGCTCTTCCAGGGCGAGCCCGCCGAGCGGGTGGCGGGACGGGCGGCCGCCGCAAAGTGGCTCGCGGCCACCGGCGGCCCGAACGACGTGCTGCTCGGCTACGAGCCGGTCTTCCTCGACGCCCAGGGCCGGAATCCCGCCTTCTCGAGACTGATCCTGCCCCGCGCGGACGCCGGGCTCGCGCTGCGCGGCCTCGAGGACGCCCCCCGGCCGCTCGGCCGCGGCGTCTGGGTCTTCAGCTCCTGGGGGCCGACGAGCGTCGAGCAGCGGCTCCGGGTGCCGCTGGTGCTCCCCCGGCCGCAGGGGGCGTTCGAGGCGAGGGCGTTCGGCCCCTACCTCGTGCTCCGCACCCGCGAGCCGGTGGCGACGCCCGAGCGCTACCTCCGGCTCGCCGCCGCCGCGATGATCGTCGGCAAGACGATCGGGATCGCGGACGCGGACATCAACTTCGGAACGATCTCGCGGGCGGCGACGCTGCTGGAGCGCGGCGAGGGGCGCGCCGAGTGAGCGGCCCGCCCCTTCTCGGCCTTCGTTACCGGTGAGGCGGCAGGTACAGGTCGGTCTCGTCGTTGTGGAGCACGGCCGTGACGTGCTGCCCTGCATGGGCGATCGGCGCACCGATCGGGTTGAGCGTGAGCAGGGTCGGGACGCTCCAGATCACGTCCCCGGCGACCGGCTTCATCAGCTTGTCCGAGCGGAAGTCGCTGTAGCCGGCGTGGTAGACGGCGGTCATCGCCACCGACGCGGCGAGCGCGACGAGTCCGATCGCGACCTTGCCGACAAGCCGCGCCCGCAGCCGGGACGACCCGAACGCCGCGAACACGAGCAGGATCGGGAACGCCGAGAGCAGGACGCCGTCCGCAAACCCGTAGACGACGCCTCTCCAGGCGAGCGCTCCGACCAGCTCGAAGCCCTCCGGGCGCGGCCCCGCATCCTCGGTGTTGACGACGACGAAGGCCATCACGCCGGCAAATGCCACCCCGAGCACGAGCGCGGCCCGCCACCGGCGACGAAGCATCTCGCCGAGTGCCTGGCCGGTGGCGGCCGCCCAGACGACGAACAGGCCCAGCGCGAACAGGGCGTAGAGCCCGTAGTACAGGTCTCTGTTGAGCTCCAGGCGGTCCGCGAGGACGTACGGAACGAGGAACCCCAGGGCGAGCCCCAGGGAGAGCCAGGCTGCGTGCGTCGTCGCGACCGACCTGCGCACGGCGACGGAGGGCCGCCGATGCGACGCGTACGTGGTCACGATCCACCTCCCTGGTCGCCCCTAGGCTCGCGCGCCCGGGCGGCAGCGGCATTGGGAGGCGCCCCGAACCGGCATAGGGAGAAACCCGCTAGGAGGCGGCGTCCTCCGCCCGCTCGGCCTCGACGATCTCCCGGTAGCAGGGCGCCTGCTCGAAGGCGGCGAGCCCGGCCGGGCCGGGGCGGCGCTGCCGCCGCCTGCGACGGCCCGCCGCGACGACCGCCGAGGCGCCGACGAGACCGCCGATCACGAACGAGCGCAGGCGGTCCCGCTTCCGCTCACCGTCCATGCGAGCATTCTCGCCGATGCGCGTCTGCACCATCGGCGACCTCCTCCTGGACGTGATCGTCCGGCTCGACGGGCCGATCGCGCCCGACACGGACACCTATGGCCGGACGTCCGTCGGCGCCGGCGGGCAGGCCGCCAACGTCGCCGCCTGGACGGCCGCGCTGGGCGGCGAGGGCCGCTTCGTCGGCAAGCGGGCCGCCGACGCAGCGGGGCGGCTCGTGGCGGCGGAGCTGGCGGCGCGGGGCGTCGAGCTGGCGGGCCCGGAGGTCGAGCGCGGGACCGGGACGGTCGTCTCGATCGCCGCTCCCGACGGCAGCCGCTCGATGCTCTCCGACCGCGGCGTCGCGACCGAGCTCGACCCCGCGGACCTCGACCCCGCCTGGCTCGACGGCTGCGACTGGCTGCACGTTCCGGGCTACAGCCTCGTCCGGCAGCCGCTCGCCGCGGCCGCGACCAAGGCGGCGGAGCTCGCGCCGCGCGTCTCCGTCGACGCCTCCTCGACCGCAGCGATCCAGGAGGTGGGGCCGGAGCTCTTCCGAGAGCTCGTGCGCGGCCTGGGCCCGGAGCTCGTGTTCGCCAACGAGGCGGAGGCGGAGCTGCTCGGCCCGCTCGACGGCGCGACCGTCGTCGTCCACTCGGGAAGCGGGTGCCGGGTGGGCGCCGAGGTGTTCGCGGCGCTCGTCGCTGAGGTCGTGGACACGACCGGCGCCGGGGACGCGTTCGCCGCCGGCTACCTGCTCGGGGGGCCCGAGCTCGCGCTCCAGGCGGCGGCGCGCTGCGTGGGCAAGCTTGGGGCGATGCCGTGAACGAGCTCGTCTCGATCGGGCAGGAGGTCCGCGACGCGCTCGACCGGCGCCGCCCCGTGGTCGCCCTCGAGACGACGCTCGTGGCGCACGGCTTTCCCGCCGGCAAGGGCGTCGAGGTCGCGCTCGAGTCCGAGCGGCGCGTCCGCGAGGCGGGTGCCGTCCCCGCCACGGTCGGGATCCTCGACGGCCGCATCCGCGTCGGGCTCGAGCGCGAGGAGCTGGGGCGCTTCGACGCGGGCGCGCGCAAGGTCGGTCCGCGCGATCTGGCCGCGTGCGCCGTCCAGGGCGCCCTCGGGGCGACGACCGTCGGCGGGACGCTCGCCGTCTGCCGGGTCGCCGGGATCGGCTTCCTGGGCACAGGCGGGCTGGGCGGCGTCCACCGCGGCTGGGCCGACCGGCCGGACGTCTCCGCCGACCTCGGCGAGCTCGCCCGCTCCGAGGTGCTCGTCGTCACCTCCGGGGTCAAGTCCCTGCTCGACGTGGCCGCGACGAGCGAGCTGCTGGAGACGCTGGGGATCCCCGTGCTCGGCTACCGGACGGACACGCTGCCGCTCTTCTACGCCGCCGAGGGCGGCCCGCCCGTCTCGGCCCGCGTGGAGAGCGCCGAGGAGGCGGCGCGGATCGCCCGCGCCCACTGGACGCTCGGCCGCCGCTCGGCGCTCGTGCTCGCCAACCCGCCCGCCGACCCGATCGACGTCGAGCCGCTGATCGAGCGGGCCGTCGCCGCGGCCGAGGCCGAGGGCGTCACCGGCCAGCTGGTGACGCCGTTCGTGCTCGACTACCTCCACCGGGAGAGCCGCGGCCGGACGCAGGCGGTCAACGAGCGCCTGATCGCCGACAACGCCGGCCTGGCGGCCGAGGTCGCCGTCGCCTACGCAGGATGAAGGCCTCTCCCCTCTTCGTCACGGTCGCGGCCTTCTTCGTCACGGCGCTCGTCGTCGCCAACATCATCGCGGTCAAGCTCGTGGAGATCTCCGGCCAGGTCTTCCCCGCCGGGCTCGTCATCTTCCCCCTCTCCTACCTGCTCGGCGACGTGCTCACGGAGGTCTACGGCTTCCGCGCGGCCCGCGCGGTCATCTGGCTCGGCTTCGCCTGCAGCCTCCTCGCGGTCGCGGCGATCCAGGCCGCCATCCACCTGCCCGCCGCCGGGTTCTGGGGCGAGAACCAGGGCGCCTACGAGACGACGCTCGGGACGACCTGGCGGATCTTCCTCGCCTCGCTGGCGGCCTACCTCGTCGGCGAGTTCGCGAACGCGACCGTGCTGGCGCGGATGAAGGTGGCGACGAAGGGCCGCTGGCTCTGGCCCCGGACGAGCGGCTCGACGATCGTCGGCGAGGGGCTCGACTCGCTGATCTTCATCACGATCGCCTTCGCGGGCACGGGCGCGGGGCTCGCCAACCCGATCGTCACCACCTGGCTGATCAAGGTCGGCTACGAGACGGCCGCGACGCCGCTCACCTACGCGATCGTCAACTTCCTCAAGCGGCGCGAGGGCGTGGACGTCTTCGACACGGACACTCGACTTTCGCCGCTGCCGCTGCGACGATGACGCCGATGGGCCGACTGCTCGTCACGGGGCTCGCGGCGATCGCGCTGGCGGGATGCGGCGGGAGCGACGAGACGGCCGCGCCGGAGCCCGCGCCGGCCCCCCCGGCGACCTCGGAGCAGGAGTCCCAGCCAGAGCCGGAGGCGCCGCCGGGCCTGCCGGCGGAGCTCGCCGGCTACCAGGAGTGGGAGCAGCTCAACTCGGAGCCGATCCCGCCGCGCGACTCCGACCCGCACAACGGGACGAAGGACGTCTATGCCAGCGTTCCCGCGGAGGGCGGCGTCTTTCCGCCGGGCGCGATCGTCGTCAAGGAGGCCGCCCGGCCGGGCGCGTCCTTCATCGGCCTGGTCGCGATGATGCGAAAGGAGAAAGGCGCCAATCCCGAGCACAACGACTGGGTGATGGTGGAGTGGGTACGCGACGCGCCGGACGCCGAGTTCGAGGAGATCGCGAGCGGCTCGGTCTGCACCTCCTGTCACATGCAGGCGCGCGACACGGACTACGTCTTCACGCAGGGATGACGCGGGCCGCCCTCCTCGCCGTCGCAGCCCTCGTCGTCGTCGCCGCCGTCGCCGGCGCCGCCGCCCCGAGGCCGCTGCCGGGCCTGCCCTCCTACACCGCCGGCTACACGCAGTGGACGAAGCTGAACGCCACGCCGATCCCGCCGCGACGGAGCGGCGACGCGCATCTCGGCACGAAGAACGTCTACGCGAGCAAGCTGCCGCCGCGCGGCTCGACGCGCTTTCCCGTCGGCACGGTGATCGTCAAGGAGATCCGGCGGCCGGGCGCCAAGTTCGTGGGCGTCCTCGCGGCGATGCGCAAGCTCGCCGGCGTGAAGGCGAACAACGGCTGGCAGATGATCGAGTGGAGCCGCCCGGCCGCGGGCTCGCGCTTCACGGTGCTCGCGCAGGGACAGCTCTGCTTCTCCTGCCACGTGCAGGTGAGGTCGCGGGACTACGTCTTCACGCGTCGCAGGTAGTAGCGCGTGAAGTAGACGGCGACCGCGAACACGCCGAAGAAGAACGTGGCGATCCCCCACGCGGTCGCCCGCTGATTCCCGTGGCGCTCGGCGTGGGCGAAGACGAGCAGCGAGAGGAGCGTCGCCAGGACGAGCGCGAAGACGAACTCTCCCGTGTTGAAGCGCAACTACTCGAGCAAGCCCAAAAAGTCGTCGACCGGGAACGCGGGCATCGTCTGGAACTTGGCGCTGCCGCGCGCTCCGAGCGCCACCGAGACCCGCGCGACGGTCGCGTCGTCGGGCGCCTCGATCACGTTCACGAAGTCGAACGGCCCCAGCGTCGCCCACTGGTGCAGCACGCGGGCACCGAGCTCCTCCACGTCACGGTTCACCTCGCGCAGCCGCTCGGGATTCGACTTCAGCGTCTGGACGCCCTGGACGGTCAGCGTCGACAGCATCACGTAGGTCGGCATCTCTCCTCCTTTTCGGTGCGCCCGAGTCTACGAGCCGGGCGGCCTGGTCGTCGTAGAGCAGCGCCGACCCGACGTAGAGGATCGGGCTCACGACGAGGTCGGCGAGGAAGACGGCGCCGCGGATCGCTTGGTCGCCGAAGTCGCGGAGGAGGAAGCCGAGCATCACGCGGGTAAGCCCAAAGAGAAGGACCAGGGTGGCGAGCGAGCCGAGGGCGTGGACGTAGTCCGCCGTGCCGAGCCGTCTGCCCCGCTTGAGACTCTCGCGGACGGAGAGCCCTTCGGCGACCGCCGCCGGCACGGCCAGGCCGATGAAGGCCAGCCACAGGATCGCCGGGATGCTGTAGAGGTAGATGAGCGGCGCCACAGGGAGCCAGATCAAGACGCCGGCGCCGAACGCAGGCAGCGTCGGGCGCCCGCGGGTGACCAGCGCCGACGCCCAGAGATACGCGGCGGTCATGAGCGGCGCGGCCGCGAGTAGGACGAGCGTCTGCAGCAGGAGGTCCCGCCCGACCGTGACCTGGTTGACCGCGGCGAGAGCGAGTCCCAAGGGCAGGACCCGCCAAAAGTGCTCCTGGTAGAAGCGGAGCGTCTCGGCAACCAGCTGGCCGACTGTGCGGCTCTCCGGCGGAAGCGGCGGGGGAAGGCTCACTGCAGCGCCGCCAGCACGCGGGGCACGGCATCCGCCAGCGCCGCCAGTCCCTTGTCGAAGTCCCAGCAGGAGCGGTCCGGCTCGGCGATCTCGTTGGAGACGGCCCGGAGCTCGACGGCGGCCACGCCGGCGA
>JBBDQR010000034.1:0-9535 GCA_040905885.1 Gaiellaceae bacterium
GCATCCGCGGGCCGAACTACGCCGTCGTCTCCGCCTGCGCCACCGGCTCCCACGCCGTCGGCGAGGGCGCCGAGCTGATCAAGCGCGGCGACGTGGACGCCGTGCTGGCAGGCGGCGCAGAGGCGTGCATGCACCCGCTCATCCTGGCCGGCTTCTCCGCGATGCGGGGCCTGGCGGTCGAGGACGAGCACCCCCCGCGGGCGTCCCGGCCGTTCGACGCCACGCGCGCGGGCTTCGTCATGGGCGAAGGCGCCTGCGTGCTGGTGCTGGAGGAGTACGAGCGCGCGAAGGCGCGCGGCGCGGAGATCTACGCGGAGGTGCTCGGCTACGGCGCCTCCAACGATGCCCACCACATGGCGCAGCCCGATCCCGAGTCGGTCGGCGTGGTCGAGATGATGCGCGCCGCGCTCGCTCGCGCGGGCGTGAAGCCGGAGCAGGTCGACTACGTCAACGCGCACGGGACGTCGACGCCGCTCGGCGACGCGGCGGAGACCCGCGCGATCAAGGAGGTCTTCGGCGAGCATGCGTACCGGCTCGCCGTCTCGTCGACGAAGTCGGTGATGGGCCACTGCTTCGGGGCTGCCGGCGCGATCGAGGCGATGATGTGCGTCCTCGCGATCCGGGACGGGGTGCTCCCGCCGACGATCAACTACGAGCATCCCGATCCGGAGTGCGACCTCGACTACGTCCCGAACGAGTCCCGACAGGCGGACGTGCGGGTCGCGCTCTCGAACGCCATGGGCCTCGGCGGCCACAACGGCTGCGTCCTGGTCGGCCGGGTCGACGACAAGTAACAGTCTGTTACTTACTCTGACGCGCCGCGGACGGCGCCGATCGCGCCCAAGTAACACTCTGTTACTTGGGCTCAGCGGCGTCGACGACCTCGGGCCGTAGCTCGGCGAGCGAGGCGAGCACGACGTCGGCCTCGGCGAGCGCCTCCTCTTCGGGCGGGAACGAGGCGTTCGGGATCGCGATCACGCGCATGCCGGCGGCCTTGGCGCTGCGGATGCCGCTGTGCGAGTCCTCGATCGCGGCGCAGCGCGCAGGCTCGACGCCGAGCCGCGCCGCCGCCTCGAGGTAGACGTCCGGCGCGGGCTTGCCGCCGGCGACCTCCTCCGAGGACACCGTCGCCAGGAAGAACTGTGCGAGCCCCGAGAGCTCGAGCACCGCGTCGATGAGCGGCCGGTTGGAGGAGGACGCCACCCCGAGCGGCCAGCGCGCGGCGAGCCGCTCCACCGCCTCGTGCGCGCCGTCGATCAGCGGCAGGCGCTCGCGGTAGCGCGCCTCCATCCGGCGGACGACCTCGGCGGAAATCCGCTCCGGCGGCTCGGGAACGCCGAGCTCCTCGTTCATGAACCGCGACCACTCGAGCGAGCTCATCCCCATCATCGCGCGCTGCGCCTCGGCGTCGTAGCGTCCTCCGCGCTCGCGCGCGAACCGCTCCCGCACCTCGTCCCAGAGCTCCTCGGTCTGGACGAGCACGCCATCCAGGTCGAAGACGACGGCCTGGACGCTCAAGCGGGCCGGTACTCCCCGCCCACGTAGACGAGCGCGGGCGCGTTGCGTCCGAGCTCGATCGAGAGCACCTCCGCGACGAAGATCGTGTGGTCGCCCGCCTCGTGCTCGCCGACGACCCGGCACTCCAGCCAGGCGACCGCGCCGTCGAGCAGCGGCTCGGGGCGGCTCGACTCGCGCAGCACGATTCCCTCCCAGAGCGCGATCGGGGGGACGCTGCGCGCGAAGTGCTGCGCGAGCGCCGCCTGGTCGCCGGCGAGCAGGCTGGCGGCGAACCGGCCGGCGTCGCGGAGAGGCGTGTGCGACTGCGACGCGTGTCCGATCGAGACGCCGACGAGGGCGGGCTCGAGCGAGAGCGAGAGGAGCGAGCCGACGGTCAGCCCGTACGTCTGGTCGCCGGCGTCGACGGTCACCACGGCAACGGGCGCTGCCGCGCGCCGCATCGCCTGCCTCAGCTCCTCGCCCGTGACCGGCACGGCGCGGACTCTAGTCAGGCGGCAGCCGCCTCTCGTCGCGACAACCCTCGAGGTCGGCGTCGAGCTCCGCGCCGAGCAGCAGGGCCAGCGAGGAGAGCCAGAGCCAGGTCAGCATCACGATCACGGCGGCGAGCGAGCCCCAGGCCTTGTTGTAGGAGCCGAGCATGCTCACGTAAACCGCGAACGCGCCCGAGCCGGCGAGCCAGATGACCACGGCGAGCAGCGAGCCGGCGCTGATCGGTTTGAAGCGCACCTCGCTTCGGTTCGGCCCGAGCCAGTAGATCAGCCCGAACGCGAGCAGGAGCCCGCCGACGAGGATCGGCCACTGCGCGAGCCACCAGACCCAGCCCAGGCCGGTCCAGTCTGAGAGGTACGGGCCGAGCACGAGCAGGCCGAACACGAGCGCGAACGCGGCGATCACGAGCACGACGAGCGTCACCCCGATCGCGCGCTGCTTGACGAAGCCGCGCCCTTCGAGCTCGCCGAAGATCCGGTTCAGCGCCCGGATGACGGCGCCCATCGTCCCGCTGACCGTCCAGGCGGCGATCAGGAAGCCGACGACGATCATCGCGAGCCCCCCGCCCTGGTTCTCGGTCACGCGGGTCAGGGAGTCCTCGAGCAGCGAGATCGCGTCGTCCGGGACGACGCCCGCGAGCCTGCCCATCAGGTCGGCGATCGTCTCCGCGTCCGCGAAGAGGCTGAAGAAGCCGACGGCGACGAGCAGCAGCGATGGGATCGAGAGGAACGCGTAGTACGTGATCGCCGCGGCCGAGTCGCCGACCTCGTCCTCGGTGAACGCGCGCTTGACCGCGCGCTTCAGAGCACGGACGTATTGCACGAGGGAAGTGAGTGCCCTTGAGAGCGAGGGATGTAACCGGCAGTGTTCGGACGTAGAAGCAGCAGATGCGGCGTGCCCCCGACCCCGAGCTCATCGCCCTCGCCCGCAAGGGCTCGGGCGAGGCCGCCGCCATCCTCTTCGACCGCTACTGGCCGACAGCCTGGGCCGCGGCCTACGCCGTCACCGCCGACCGGACGCTCGCCGACGACGCGGCGCAGGAAGCGATCCAGCGCGCCTTCGCCGCCCTCCACCGGTTCGACGTCACGCGGCCCTTCGGGCCCTGGCTGAAGCGGATCGCGGTCAATCGCGCGATCGACTACGTGCGGCGCTCGAGCAGGGTCGAGCCCCTCCACCCCTGGGCGCTGGGCGAGCAGGCCGAGCATGACCTGCAGCTCTGGGCGGTCGCGGATGCGGTCGCGGCCCTGGGCGAGGGCAAGCGGCTCGTCGTCGTCCTCCACTACTGGCTCGACTTCCCGCTCGAGGAGATCGCCGGCGTGCTCGGCCTCCCGGTGGGGACGGTCGCCTCCCGGCTCAGTCGCGCCCTGGCCGAGCTGCGGGTCGCCCTAGGGGAGGAGGAGCATGTCCTCTGATTTCGAGCGGCTCTTGCGCGAGGCCGGACGGGGGCTCCCCGAGCCGGACGCGGACGTCACGCGCCGCGCGCGCGAGCTCGCGCTTCGCGCCGTCCGGCGCCGCAGCCTGCGGCGTCCGGCCGCCGTCTTGCTCGCCGCGGCGCTGGTCGCCCTTGGCGTCGGCATCGGCGCGCTGATCGCCCCGAGCGGCACGGCCGCGCCGGCGGTCGCGGGCCTGGGCTTCCTCCCGGAGCGCGGCTGGAGCGTGCTCCAAAACGGTGGCGACGGCACGCCGGTCCGGCCGGCGGTCGCCATCGCCGCGAACGTCGAGCTGAGCCGCGACGACGATCCCGACGGGCTGCCGCTCTCGACTCTCGAGACGCTTCCGGCGAGCGGCGTCGTCATCGTCGTGAGCTTCGTCGCCCGCGGCGACCAGATCTACTACGACAAGTACTTCCCGCCGCGCACGCTGCCGCTCGAGGTGCGCGACGCGACGAGGGGAATCGAGTACGGCGCCGACGTCCGGCCCGGCCGCCCGCTGGGGCAGTACCAGCTGCGGGCCGGCGTGAACCGCCACAACGTGGACGTGAACGTCTACTTCGGCACCGATCCGCCCACGCCGGTGCTGCTCGCCGCCGCGCAGCGGCAGCTCGACCGGATGGTGATCCGCCCGGAGCCCGCGCGGCGGATCCGCCCGGCGACCTCGGCTCCCGCTGCGGTCGACCCTAGCCGGATCGTCGACCGCACCTACCGCTGCTCGACCGTCGCCGTGGTCGGACCGCGGCTCCTGCGCGTCAGCATGACGAACCCGAAGCCGACGGTGTCGCCGCCGGTGCCCGGCAGCGCCAGCTTCTGGACCGGGAGCGGCGGCTCCGGCTCGTCGCTCGTGGGCTTCAACGCGCGGCCTTCGGCCAGCCGGTCGACCAGCGGGGTATACGTGAGCAAGAAGCTCTGCCGGACGTCCGCCGAGTCGGTACCGCTGACGTCGCGCGGCCTGCCAGGACCACCGGTCCCGTACGACCAGTACCTCAAGTGCCCCGCGACCCCGCGCGTGCTCATCCGCGTGCGGGCAGTGCTCGACCGCAAGGTCTCCTGGAGCACGTCGGGAGACGTCCTCACAGCAAGAGGCAACATCTCCAGCGCCTCGCTCGCAGCGCGGACAGAGGCGGGGAGGCCGATTGCGCTCGTCACGCTCGCCGACGGGAAGTCCCGCCTCTGGACGGCCGGGAGCTGCACGCGATGATCGGCCGGGTGCCCGCGCTCGCAGCGGGACTCGCGGCCGCGGCCTGGCTGATCGGCGGAGCCGGCGGCGCCTCCCCGGCCGCTCGCGCGCCCGCCGTCTGCCCGCGCCTCGACCCGGTCTTCCTGCTCGAGTTCGGCGCGTGGGGAGGGCCCGGCACCCCGCTGGCCGCGCGGGAGCTCTACGCGGCCGCCGTCACGCGCGGCTCGGACCAGGAGGGCGGCCACATGATCTACGGCTCCGCCACGCCGACGAAGGCGACGACGGACCCCGCGTGCCGCCCGACCCGGCTCGCCGCGCGCCGCCCCATCGAGCGGCGGCTCTCGGGCCGGTACACGTACCGGCTCACCGGCCACAGCGGCTACTTCCGCTCGCCGTCCGGAGAGACCGTCTTCCTGAAGCCCGTGTCGCGCACGACCATCGACCCGCGGATCACGCGAGGCGCGCTGGCCGCGTCCTTCAAGTGCTTCGTGCCCGGAAAGGTCACGGTCGCCATGACCAACAGTCGCGGCGGAACGTACTTCACCGCCCGGATCGGCCGTGAGCTCTACGCGACGGCCGCCGTGCGGCCGAACGACGACTTCACGTTCCGGGTCTCGAAGCGGTGCGAGCGGCAGTGAGCTTAGGAGCAGCCGGGGGCGACCCAGAGCTTCGTCTTGCCGGCGGCGTCCATCGTCCCGAAGGCGAGCTGCCTGCCGGTCTTCTCGCTGCGGACGGCGAGGCTCGCCCTGGTCACGTTGGTGCGTATGCCGAAGAAGTCGTCGCCGATCCTGCGCCAACTGTTGCTGCTCGGGATCTCGGCCCGGACGCGCACCACGAGCCGGCCCCTGACGGTGCAGGTGTAGTCCTTCGCCCACGCGACCGGAGGGCCGGCGAGCCCCTTGGAGCTCAGCGCCACGCTCTTCCCGGAGAGGAAGCACCGGCCCGCGCCGGCGTACACGCCCTGCTGCTGCGCCGCCACGTTGGCGATGTCCGACTTCTCCAGCCGGGCGCGCACGAATACGAGGTTGGCACGACCGCCGACATAGCCGGTGTTGACCCCGAGGTAGCCGCTCGAGACCGTCCGGGCCGTGGCGTACGCGCGATCCCCGCGCGGGCTGGCGATCACGTCGACGTCGCCGTGCTCCGTAGAGCAGACCAGCGTCTTGTCGAGGACCGAGGCCTGCGCGGTCGCGGCGAGGAGGATCGAGGCAGCGACCGCGAGCATCTAGCGATCGCTGTCCCGGCAGCCGGGCGAGCCGCGCAGCCAGCCGCCGCCGGCCTTCACCTCGCCGACCGCGAGGAGCTTGCCCGTCCTCTGGACGCGGACGGTCAGCCGCTTGCCGCCGGCCACGTCCCGGATCTCGACGACGAAGCGCCCGGAGTCGAGGCAGGTGAACTTCCGTCCGAAGTACCAGCCGTCCTTGACGCGCACCGGGGCGCTCAGCTTCCCGGCCGGCTGCCCCTGGGCCCGGCCGAGCGCGCACGCGGACGAGAAGCTCGCCCGGCTGCGCGTCACCCAGCCGTACGCGGCGACGCCGTGGGTCGCGGCGGGCCCGCCCGAGCTCCAGACCGCGATCATCGTGATCTTCGCCGGGATCGCGGAGTACCGCCCCAGCTTCCAGCCCCAGCCGCGGTCGCCGAGGATCTGGATGTTGAACGCGACATCGCGCGACGTGCAGGCGCGCGTCTCGACCGCCGAGGGGGCGGACGAGCCGGCGCCGGCGGCGGCGAGCGCGGCCACGCCGACTAGAGTCGAAATCAGGAGTCTCAAGGCACAGAGAGGATACGGATGAATTCGAGCGCGATCGAGCTGGCCCCCCGGCTGCTGGCGAACGTCGAGACGGTCGTCCGGGGCAAGACGGACGAGATCAAGCTCGTCCTCTCCGCCCTCGTCTGCGGCGGTCACGTGCTGCTCGAGGACGTGCCCGGCACGGCGAAGACCGTGCTCGCGCGCGCGATCGCGGGCAGCGTCGAGGGCACGAGCTTCGCCCGCATCCAGTGCACGCCGGACCTCCAGCCCACCGACGTCACCGGGCTGTCCGTCTTCAACCAGCGCGACCGCGACTTCGAGTTCCGGCCCGGGCCGGTGTTCGCGAACGTCCTGCTCGTCGACGAGATCAACCGCGCGATGCCGAAGACGCAGTCGGCGCTGCTCGAGGCGATGGCGGAGGGGCAGGTGACGATCGACGGCGTCACGCGCCAGCTCCCCGACCCGTTCCTCGTGCTCGCCACCGAGAACCCGATCGAGCAGGAGGGCACCTTCCCGCTCCCGGAGGCGCAGCTCGACCGCTTCTTCCTCCGCACGGCGCTCGGCTACCCCGGCGAGGACGACGAGATCGCGATCGTCGAGGAGCAGCTGCGCGTCCACCCGCTCGCCTCGCTCCGGCCGGTGGTGAGCGTCGGCGAGGTGAACGCGCTGCGCGGGGCCGTGCAGGACGTCTACATCGACCCGGCGCTGCGCCGGTGGGCGATCCGGCTCGTGCGCGCCACCCGCGAGGCCGACGGAGTCGCTATCGGTGCCTCGGTGCGCGGCAGCCTCGCGCTCGAGCGAGCGGCCCGCGCCTGGGCGCTGCTCGACGGGCGCGACTACGTGACCCCCGTGGACGTGGAGCGGCTCTTCCTGCCGGTGCTGATGCACCGGATCGTGTTCACGCCGAGCTTCGTCGCCTCGGCCCGCGAGGTGGGCTGGCAGGCGGCGGCCGTCCGGTTCCTCGAGCAGTGCCTCGAGCTCGCGCCGCGGCCGGGGGCCGACCTGGAGGCCGTTTCGGCGTGATCGCGGTCGCAGCGGCGATCCTCGCTCTCGCCTCGCCGGTCGTCGACCGGACGCTCGACTGCCGCGTTCCTGGCGTCGGGTACCCGGACACGATCCGCCTCGTCGAGGTGCAAGCATCGCGCCGGCTCGGTACCTCGTCGCCGAATGGGGGCGTCTTCGACCGCCCGACGGCATCCGACGGCATCGCGGTCTCCTTCCAGACCAAGGGCTTCGGCCGCCGGACGGGTTTCCTCTGGCTCAAGGGCTGCCCGACGACGAGCACCCCGCTGGCGTTCGCGACGCGGGGACTGCGCGGCGGCCCGGTCCGGTTCCAGGACCGCCACAAGTGCGACGTTCCGGAACGGACGCTGATTCGCGTCCGCGCCGTCTTCCAGCGCGCGCCGATCTTCAGGACGGACACGCGCGGCGGCCGGATCGCCAGCGGCCGGATCGTAAGCGTCCAGATCGTGGTCGCGACGGCCCGCGGAAGGCCGATCGCCTACCTCTCCGCCGACGACGCGACGGGCACGGCCCGGCTCTACCGCTCGTCCTCCCGTTGCTTTCCGGCGTGAGCGCGACCTTCCCGCTCATCCCTCGGCGGCGGGTGCTCGGGCTCCCGTTCGGCGGGCTCCACAGCCTCCGCCGGGGCCTCGGCTCCGACGTGGCCGGGTCTCGGCCGTACCAGCCCGGCGACGACGTGGACAAGATCGACTGGTACGCCTCGGCGCGCCTCTCGCTGGCGCGCGGCAGCGAGGAGTTCGTCGTCCGCGAGCACTACGCGGACGAGGCCCCGCGCGTGGTCGTCCTCTGCGACCGGCGGCCGTCGATGTCGGTCTTCGGCGAGGGCTGGCCGTGGCTGCGGAAGCCGGAGGCGATCCACCACGCCGTCAGGATGATCGGCGACAGCGCGATCGCCGCCCGCGGGCTGCTCGGGTACCTGGACGAGGCCGGCGGCGAGCCGTTCTGGCGCCCGCCCCGGAGCGAGCACCAGCTCGGGGGGCTCGACCTGGAGCGCGACTTCCGCGCCCCCGAGGACACGCTCGCGCGCGGGCTCGCGCACCTCGCCCCGCACCGGCGCGACCTGCCCGCCGGCACGTTCGTCTTCGTCGTCTCCGACTTCCTCGAAGTCCCCTCGCGGGACGAGTGGCTGCGGGCGCTCGAGCGGCGCTGGGAGATCGTGCCCGTCGTGATCCAGGATCCGGTCTGGGAGCAGAGCTTCCCGGACGTGAGCGGCACCGCCGTCCGCTTTCTCGACGCGCGGACCGGCAAGCGGACGCTGGCGGTGCTCACCGCACGGGAGGTCGCGGAGCGCCGGGACGAGAATGAGCGCCGGCGCGGCGAGCTGCTGCGCATGCTGCGGGGGCTCGACCTCGAGCCGGTGCTGATCTCGTCGCACGAGCCGCGGGACGTCTCCTTCGCCTTCCTGAGCTGGGCCGACCAGCGTCTGTTCACGCGGGGGCGCGCGTGAAGAGACTCGCCTGGCTCGCGCTCGTGGTCGTCGCGGCCGGCTGCGGCGGGGAGGAGATCCCGGCGACTCCGGAGGGGCGCTACCTCTCGGTCAGCCGCTCGCTCGAGCCGAAGGCGGCCTTCTTCGGCGAGCCGGTGACCGCCCGGGTCGAGGTCGTCGTCGACACGAAGCACCTGGACCCCGCGCACCTCCGCGTCGTGCCGAGGACCTTCCCGTACCGGCCGTACACCGAGCTGTCCGTCTCGCGCCGCGACACCGGCCGGTACGCGCGGCTGACCTTCGAGGTCGGGCTGCGCTGCCTCTACTACGCCTGCCTGCCCGTGCGCGCCGACATCCCCGGCGTCCCGTACCGCGACCAGCGCGTCACGCGCTTCCGGGCCTGGCACGTCTACTACGACGACCCGCAGACGCAGAAGCCGCGCCACCTGGCCCGGGTCTGGTGGCCCTCCCTGGAGGCCGTCTCGAACCTCGACCTGACGGACGTGCGAGTCACGTTCCAGCAGTCACCCGGTCGTCACACGCCGGCGCCGCTGCCCGCCGTGACCTACCGGCTCTCGCCGCCGCTGACCGCCGCCCTGCTGCTGCTCGCGGCGGCGCTGCTGCTCGTCTACCCGGTGCTGCTCGTTCGCCGCCGGCTCGCTGCGGGGCGGCCGCCGCCCCCGCCGCCCGCGCCGCCGCTGCCGCCGCTCGAGCGG
>JBBDQR010000035.1:0-1579 GCA_040905885.1 Gaiellaceae bacterium
TATGGGCGCGACTGAGGACGCCGCAGCGCGCCGTGTGATCGCGGGCCAGAGGCCGGAGGACATTTGCTGACGGGGCGCTAGGGGCGGCGGCCGGATGAGTCCGGCAGGGGGACGACCTCGATGCCCTCGAGGCGGGCGACCTCGGCGACGGCTGGATCCGAGGTGGCTACGCGATCGCCCGGCGTGGCAGACGCCAGGAGGAAGCAATCGGCGAGTGAGAGAGCGCGTTCGCGCCTTCGGTAGTACGCGATTCGGAGCTGGGCGGCTCTGAAGCCGATGGCCAGGTCCGGGGCCGACACCGTGAGGAGATCGTTCGCGGCGAGGAGTTCGATCGAACCGCGAACGGCGTCGTCTCGCGCGCCATAGATGCGGGCTGCGACGTCGACCGCTTCGGCGACGTTCAGCGACGTTGCGACCGCCTCGCCCTCGCCGAGGAGCGCCTTCACTTCGTCCGCGGCGGGCTCACCGGTCAGATAGGCGACCAGGGGATACGCGTCGAGAAGCGTCAGCGCCGCCACTTGCGGCGCTCCGCCGCCTCCTCGTCGGCGCGGGCCCGCCGCCGCAGCTCGTCCGTCGAACCGCTGATCTCGCCTTTCAACGAGCCGTGCAAAGCGGTGAGGATGTCCTCAGGCAGCGGCCTGACGAGAAGCGAGTCTCCCTGGTCCTCGAGCGCGACGCGGTTGGTCCCCCAGCGGCGGCGAATGGCGGCGGGTATTGAGAGCTGACCACCCGCAGTGATTCTCGCTGCCTTCATGAGGAAGACACTATCACATTGAGACGACGCTCAGTGTAGTGTCGCGGCATGCCCTGGCCGCGCGACGACGCCAAGCTCGACCGCGTCCGCGCGCTGATGGCCGAGGAGGAGCTCGACACGCTCGTCGTCCGCGCGCCCGACAACGTCCTGTATCTCTCCAACTTCTGGGGGATGAAGGGCTACGAGGCCGTCGTCTTCCCGCGCGAGGGCGAGCCGGCGTTGATCACGATCGAAGCCTCCGCGGACGACGCCGCCCGCACCGCCTGGACGGACGATGTGCGGCTCGTCGCCGGCTACCACCCCGACGACCCGCGTCCTCCGAGCGCCCGGGCGGTCGAGCTCGCCGCCGAGCTAGCCGAGGGCCGCATCGGCCTCGAGCTTTCGCTCGGGACGCTGGCCGCCTACGGTTTGGCGGGCGAGCCGACGACGTTCACGCACGCGTACTTCCACGCCTTCGGCGGGGACGTCGCCGACGCGACGCCGCTCCTCAACCGCGCGCGCGCCCTCAAGACGCCGCAGGAGCTCGAGCGGATGCGCCTCGCGAACGAGCTCGCGGCCGGCGCGATGGATCACGTCCGCGAGCGCCTGCGCCCCGGGATGACGGAGAGCGAGGCAGGCGCGCTCTGGAACGGCTGGGTGCACGGGCAGGGCACCGGCTACCAGGGCAAGGTCGACCTCGCGCACGCGTTCTCGCTCGTCTGGTCGGGCTCGGGCATCCGCACCTTCACCGCGACGGGGTCACGCCCCGTCCAGGAGCACGAGCCGACGCTCTTCGAGATCTGGGTGTGCGCGGACGGCTACTGGTGCGACCACACGAAGAACCTC
>JBBDQR010000036.1:0-9348 GCA_040905885.1 Gaiellaceae bacterium
CGGCGGGCGGCTCGACGAGCCGGTAGTGGATCGCGGCCGCGACGAGCTCGGGCAGCTGGCGGACGCGTTCGAGCGGATGCGGGCGCAGCTCGCGCGGCTCGACTACGCGCGGCGTGAGTTCATCGCGAACGCGTCCCACGAGCTCAGGACGCCGATCTTCTCGCTTGGCGGCTTCCTCGAGCTGATGGCGAACGAGGAGGTGGACGAGCCGACCAGGCGCGAGTTCATGGGCACGATGCAGGAGCAGCTCGCCCGGCTGGAGAAGCTCGCCACCGACCTCCTCGACCTCTCGCGGCTCGACGCGGGGCAGCTCACGCTGGAGCTGGAGCGGATCGACGTCGGCCGGGTCGCGGAGGCGCTCGCGGAGGAGTTCGCCGCCGTCGCCGTGTCGAGCGAGCATCCGATCCGGCTCGAGCGGCCCGACGATCGCATCGAGGCGGTCGGCGACGAGACGCGGACCCTGCAGATCGGCCGCGCGCTGCTCGAGAACGCGATCCGGCACACGCCCGGCGGCACGGCGATCAGGGTGACGGCCGGGCGCGAGGACGGCCGCGCGGTGCTGGCGGTCGAGGACGCCGGCCCCGGTATCCCGGCCGGAGAGGCGGGCCAGATCTTCGAGCGCTTCCGCCGCGGCGAGGGCGGCCACGCGTCCGGGAGCGGGCTCGGGCTCGCGATCGCGCGCGAGCTCGCGGACGCGATGGGCGGCCGCGTCGAGCTCGAATCCGAGCCCGGGAGGACCGTGTTCCGGCTGGAGCTGCCGGTCGCGGCGAGCTCGGCCGTGCCAGCCATGTCCGAAAAGGGCTAATCACGTGGAAACGCAGGGCGTCGCTACAGTGGCGACGCCATGCGCCCCGGCCCGCTCGCGCTGATCTCCGTGCTCTCGGCCGTGATCGGCGCCGCCGTGGCGCTCGCGATCGGCTCCGCGCTCGACTGGGTCGGGCCCGGGCGAACGGAGACACTGGTCGCCACGTCGCCGGGCTTCACGCTGACCGACGAGAGCGATCCCGCGCCTCGCACGGCGGCCCAGCCGCTCGAGGGCACGGACTTCGAGCCGGCGCGGATCTACGAGGCGCGGGCCGAGGGCGTCGTCACGATCACGGCGCTCTTCGCCGGCGCGTCCGGCACGGGGGGCCAGGGCTCGGGCTTCGTGGTCTCCGACGACGGCTACGTCCTCACCGCCTCGCACGTGATCACGAACGCAGGCAGCGCGCCGCCGGCGGACGTCCGCGCCGCCGAGGAGGTGTTCGTCGAGTTTCGCGACGGCGATCGCGTCCCGGCCCGGGTCGTCGGCTGGGATCTCTTCGACGATGTCGCGCTGCTGAGAGTCGACCCGGACCGGCACGCGCTGGCGCCTCTCCCCCTCGGCGACTCGTCGCAGGTCGTCGTCGGCGAGCCCGTCGCGGCGATCGGCAGCCCTTTCGGCGCCGAGAACTCGCTGGCCACGGGCGTCGTCTCGGCCACGGGGCGCACGATCCCGACGCTCACGTCGGACTACTCGATCGTCGACGCTATCCAGATCGACGCGCCGATCAACCGGGGCAACTCGGGCGGGCCGCTCTTCGACGCGCGCGGCCGCGTGATCGGCATCAACGCCCAGATCCGGAGCAGCTCCGGCCTGGCCGAAGGCGTCGGCTTCGCCGTCCCGATCAACGCCGCCAAGCGGACGATGGAGGAGCTGATCGCCCGCGGCAAGGTCTCCTACGCGTACATCGGCGTGAGGACGGACGATCTGTGGCCGGCGCTCGCGCGTGAGCTCGGCCTGGACGTCACTCGGGGCGCCTTCCTCGTCCGGGTCGTCTCGGACGGCCCGGCGGAGAAGGCAGGGCTGAAGGGCGGCTCGCGCACGGTGACCTTCCAGGGGCGGGAGGTGACGGTCGGCGGGGACCTGATCGTGGCCGTCAACGGCCACCGCATCGAGGACGGCGGCGATCTCGTACGGATCGTCACGAATACGCTGAGGCCCGGCGAGGCCGCGATCTTCACGGTCCTGCGGGACGGCGAGCGGCTCGACGTCGCCCTCGAGCCCGGAGAGCGGCCGGCCGGCCCGGCGCCCGCAGGTTAGGACTTCGCCGCGCTGGGCAGACAGGAGTTGCGGGACATCGGAATCGGTTTCGGTAGAAATCGGAGGTTTAGGTTCCCCATCCTGTGGGAATCGCCATCACCGTGAGCACGGCCGAGCACACCGTCAGGCTGACGATTCCGGCCAAGGCCGAGTACGTCTCGCTCTGCCGGCTTGCCCTTTCCGGCCTCGCGAGGGTGCAGCCCTTCGAGGACGAGACGCTCGCCGACCTCAAGCTCGCGATCACCGAGGCCGCGTCGAACTCCGTCCGGCACGCGTACGCCGGCGGCGGCGGCGTCGTCGAGGTCGTCTTCCGGCTCCAGGGCGATCGCCTGGAGGTCGAGGTCGTGGACACCGGCGGCGGCTTCGACCCCGAGCCCCGCGACGGGAACGGAGACGAGCTCTCGGAGGGCGGTCTCGGGATTGCGATCATCCGGGCGATCGCCGACGAGTTCGAGCTCAGCTCGGACCCCCGCGGATCGCGGCTCCGCTTCGCCAAGCGCCTGGCGTAGGCCGATCCCGTCGCTATGCTCGCGGGCCGGATGCTCCCGGTCGTCAACGTCGGCAGCAAGTCGCTCGGCGACTACGCGACGATCGCGACGCGCGGACTCATGGACGAGATCCGCCGCCTCGCGGAGCCGCTCGCCGGCAAGCGCGTCGTGCACCTCTCCGCGACCGCGTTCGGAGGCGGCGTCGCGGAGATCAACTACACGCTGATCCCACTGATGGCCGACGCCGGCCTCGACGTCGAGTGGCGGATCATCCAGGGCGCCGACGAGTTCTACGACGTCACCAAGCGGATCCACAACGCCCTCCAGGGCGACCCCGGCGGGCTGACCGAGGAGCAGCGGGAGATCTTCCGCCGCTACCAGCGCCTGAACGTCGAGCAGTTCGAGGACGACTACGACTTCGTCATCGCCCACGACCCCCAGACCGTCGGGATGATCGACCTCGTCGAGGGCTCCCGGGCGAAGTGGATCTGGCGGTGCCACATCGACCTCTCGACGCCGAACCGCGACGTGCTCGACTTCCTCGTCCCGTCGATCCGCCGCCACGACGCGGCGATCTTCCACCTCGCCGACTACGTGCCCGCCGGCGCCGGGCTGCCGGACAGCTTCATCTGGCCGCCGGCGATCGACCCGCTGGCGCCGAAGAACATGGCGCTCTCCGCCGAGGACGCCGCCTACATCGTCGACCAGTTCGGCGTCGACGTGGAGCGGCCGCTGCTCACCCAGGTCTCGCGCTTCGACCCCTGGAAGGACCCGCTCGGCGTCATCGACGCGTACCGCACCGTGAAGGAGCGCTTCCCCGACGTGCAGCTCGCCCTCGTCGGCTCGATGGCCCACGACGACCCGGAGGGGTGGGACTACTACAACCGGACGGTCGCCCACGCGGGCGGCGACCCGGACATCTTCATCCTCTCCAACCTCAACAACGTCGGGTCGGTGGAGGTCAACGCCTTCCAGGTGCACTCCCGGGCCGTGATCCAGAAGTCCGTGCGGGAGGGGTTCGGCCTGACAGTCTCGGAGGCGCTCTGGAAGGCGCGGCCGACCGTCGCCGGCCGCGTGGGCGGGATCGTCGTCCAGATCGAGGACGGCGTCACGGGCTGGCTCGTCGACTCGCCGGAGGACTGCGCGCGGGCCTGCATCGAGATCCTCGACGATCCCGCGGGAGCGCGGGAGCGGGCGCTGCGGGGCAAGGAGCACGTGCGCCGCCACTTCCTCACGCCGCGGCTCCTGCGCGACTGGCTTGCGCTCTTCAACCGGCTGTCGGGTCACGCGGCCGCCGAGGTCGAGCTCGTCACCGTGGCGGCGTAGCTAGCCGTCCTCGAACAGGACGCTGACGCTCTCACGCGCGTGAATCCGCCGAATCGCCTCCGCGAAGAGCGGCGCGACGGAGACGACCCGGACCTTCGGCCCGAGGGGGACCGGCTGCGTCTCGACCGTGTCCGTGACGATCACGGCCTCGATCGGGCTCGTCGCGAGCCGCTCGGCGGCGTCACCGGAGAAGAGCGCGTGTGTGGCCGCCGCCCACACGGAGCGCGCCCCGCGCTCGACGAGCTTCGCCGCCGCCTCGACCAGGGTGGCGCCCGAGGCGATGAAGTCGTCGACGATCACCGCCTCGCGTCCCGACACGTCGCCGATCAAGTCGGTCACCTCGACCTCCTCGCCGTGACCCGGGCGCGCCTTGTCGACGAGGGCGAAGCCGGCGCCCAGCCGTGACGCGTACCGCCGCGCCATCTTCGCGTAGCCCGCGTCGGGCGAGACGACCACGGGATCGGTGAGGTCGAGGCCGCGAATCCCGTCGGTGAGGTAGGGCAGCGCGTAGAGGTCGTCGACCGGGATCCTGAAGAAGCCCTGGATCTGCGGCGCGTGGAGATCCATGGTCACCATCCGGCTCGCCCCCGCCGCCTCGATCGCGTCCGCGAGCACCCGCGCGCGGATCGAGACCCGGGGCTCGTCCTTCTTGTCCCCCTTGCCGTAGCTGAAGTAGGGGACGACCGCGGTCACGGACGCGGCGCTGGCGCGCCTGCACGCGTCGAGCCAGAAGAGCAGCTCGACGACGTTGTCGTTCGTGGGGAAGACGGTCGACTGGACGACGTACACCTGGCGCCCGCGGACGTTCTCGAGGACGCGCACGAACAGCGTGCCCTCCCCGAAGCGGCGCGTCTCGGCCCGGGCCGGCTCGACGCCGAGCTCCGCGCAGATCGCCGCGGTCAGCCTGGGGCTGCCCGATCCACCGACCACCACCGGCTCGTCGCTCACGGCCGGAGTATCTCGTGCCCCGTCCAGTGATGCCGTCGAGCTTCTGGGTCGCGGGCCGGAAGCCGAGATGCATTGCCGGCCGGGGCACTAGGCTTGCGCGGCATGGCGCAGGGGGGCCGCAGGCTGATCGTCGTCTCGAACCGGGCCCCGGTCTCCTACGAGCGCGAGGACGGCGAGCGCGTGGCGAAGCGGGGAGCCGGCGGCCTCGTCACCGCGCTGTCCAGGCTCGCCGCCCATCACGACGTGACCTGGATCGCCAGCGCGATGACCGACGAGGACCGGGAGGTCGGGGCCCACGAGGGCGTGCGCTTCGTCGCTCACGACCGGGAGGCCTACGACCGCTTCTACAACGTCGCCTCCAACCCGGCACTGTGGTTCGTCCAGCACGGGCTCGAGCCGGTGCCGACGGAGGGCCTCGAGGAGGCGTGGGACGAGGGCTACGCGGTCGTCAACGAGGCCTTCGCGGACGCCGTCGCGGACGAGCTCCGCGCCGGCCCCGACGCGATCGTGTTCTTCCAGGACTACCACCTGTACCTGGCGCCCCGGTACGTGCGGGACGCCCACCCCGACACGCTGCTCGCGCACTTCATCCACATCCCCTGGCCGGCTCCCGAGGCCTGGCGAGCCCTCCCGGGGCGCATCGCCGCCGCGGTCCACGACGGGCTGCTCGCGAACGACATCGTCGGCTTCCACGCGGACCGCTGGCGGCGGAACTTCCTCCGCTCGACCGAGGAGATCCTGGGGCGCGGTCCCGGCGACGTGCTCGTCACCGCGCATCCGATCTCGGTCGACCCGGCCGAGTTCGAGGAGCTGGCGTCGAGCGAGGCGGTACTCGAGGCGGAGCGGGCGATCGTCGCCTCGCGGCCGGAGCGGCTCGTCGTGCGGGTCGACCGCACCGACCCGTCGAAGAACGTCGTCCGGGGGCTGCGGGCGTTCGAGCTCTACCTGGAGCGGCACGCGGAGTCTCGCGGGCGGGTGGCGATGCTCGCGCTGCTGAACCCCTCCCGGCTCGAGATCCCGGTCTACGCCGACTACCTGGTGGAGATCGAGCGCACCGCCGGCGAGGTCAACGCGCGGTTCCCGGGGGCCGTCGACCTGCGCGTGAACGACGACTTCGCCGAGGCGGTCGCCGGCTACAAGCAGTTCGACGTGCTGCTCGTGAACGCCGTCTTCGACGGGCTGAACCTCGTCGCCAAGGAGGCGCCGCTCGTCAACGAGCGCGACGGGGTAGTTGTCCTTTCGGACAACGCAGGCGCGATCGAGGAGCTCGCGGACTGGGTGATCCCGATCGAGCCGTTTGACGTCTCCGGGCAGGCCGACGCGATCCACCAGGCGCTCGAGCTTCCCGTCGACGAGCGCCGGCGCCGGCTCGAGGCGATCCGCGCCCACGTCCGCGAGCACGACGTCGCGGCCTGGGCGGAGGAGCAGCTCGCCGACCTCGATCGCGTGTCCGCCGCCGCGCGGCGATAGCGTTTCCGGCGTGTCCGACCTCTCCCACGTCGACGAGACCGGCGCCGTCCGCATGGTCGACGTCGGCGACAAGCCGCACTCGCGCCGGCGGGCCGTGGCCCGGGCCGTCCTGCGGATGGCGCCGGAGACGGCACGGCGGCTGCGCGAGCTGCCGAAGGGGGACGCGCTCGCCGCGGCGCAGCTGGCGGGGATCATGGCCGCGAAGCGGACGAGCGAGCTGATCCCGCTCTGCCACCCGCTGCCTTTGACGAACGTCGATCTGACGATCGACGTTCGGGAGGAGTCGGTGGAGATACAGGCGACGGTCGAGACCGTTGCTCAGACGGGGGTCGAGATGGAGGCGCTCGTCGCGGCGAGCGTCGCCGCGCTCACCGTCTACGACATGGCCAAGGCGGTCGACAAGGACATGGTCGTCGCCGAGGTGCGGCTGCTGGAGAAGACGAAGGAGTGATCGCCGCCGTCGTCACCGTGTCGGACGGCGTCGCCGCCGGCGAGCGCGAGGACCTGAGCGGCGACGTGCTCGAGGAGCTGCTGGCCGAAGAGGGCTTCGAGGTGACCCGTGCCGTCGTCCCGGACGAGCGGGACTCGATCGCGGCCGCGATCGCCGAGGCGGCCGGGCGGGCCCGGCTCGTGCTGACGACGGGCGGCACGGGCGTCGCGCCCCGCGACGTCACGCCCGAGGCGACGCTGGACGTCGTCGAGCGCCAGGCGCCGGGGCTCGCCGAGGCGATCCGCGCCGACGCGGTCGCGAAGACCCCGCACGGGCTGCTCTCCCGGGGAGTCGCCGGCATCCGCGGGCGCACGCTGGTCGTCAACCTCCCCGGCTCGCCCGGCGGCTGCCGCGACGGTTTCGCGGTGCTGAAGCCTGCGCTGCGCCACGCGCTCGAGCTCCTCGCGGAGGAGCAGACCGCGCACCGGCAGACATGAGCCGTAGGCTTGACGGAGGCGACCAGAGAGCGGAGGCGCCGGCTTTGCCGGCGCCGGAGCGGGCATGACCGCCCTCGCCTCGTACCCGGCGCGGTTCGCGGCGCTGGTCAAGATCGAGCACACGCTCTTCGCCCTCCCGTTCGCCTACGTGGGCGCCTTCCTCGCCGTCGGCGGGGTGCCGAGAGGGCACGACCTGTTCTGGATCACTCTCGCGCTGGTCGGCGCCCGCTCCTTGGCGATGGCGCTCAACCGGCTCGTCGACGCGAGGATCGACGCGCGCAACCCGCGCACGGCGGCGCGCGAGCTGCCCGCCGGGCACCTGCGGCCCGCGCACGTCGTCCTCTTCTCGCTCGTCTCGCTCGGCGTGTTCCTGGCAGCGGTCTGGCAGCTCGACCCGCTCGTCCGCTGGCTCTGGCCGATCCCGGTCGCCGGCTTCGTGATCTACCCGTACCTGAAACGGTTCACGTGGATGAGCCACCTCTGGCTCGGCGCCGTGGACGGGCTCGCGCCGGTCGGCGCCTGGGTCGCGATCCGGGGCGACCTGCCCTGGCAGGCGTGGGCGCTCGGCGCGGCTGTCGCCTTCTGGGTCGCGGGGTTCGACCTCTTCTACTCGCTCTTCGACGCGGAGTTCGACCGGCGCGAGGGGCTGCACTCGTGGACGACCCGCTTCGGGGAGCGCGGCACGTTCCGCGGCGCGCGGGCGCTCCACCTGCTGACCGTCGCCGCGCTCGTCGCGGCCGGGCTCGGGCTCGAGGTCGGGGCGCTCTACTGGCTCGGCACGGCGGTCGTCGCCGCGCTGCTCGCCTACGAGCACTCGCTCGTGCGGCCCGGCGACCTGCGCCGGCTCGACGCCGCGTTCTTCACCGTCAACGGAGTGATCAGCCTGGCGTTCTTCGCCTTCGTGCTGGCCGACTCCCTGTGATCCAGGCCCGCGCCCTCTCGAAGCGCTACGGCGCCAAGCGCGTCTTCGAGGGGCTCGACCTCGACGTGCCCGAGGGCGGATTCGTGCTCGTCACCGGCCCGAACGGTTCGGGGAAGACGACCCTCCTGCGCCTCGTCGCCGGGCTCGCCGCGCCGACCGCCGGCCGCCTCGAGGTGGCCGCCGACCGCGCGCGAATCGGCTTCCTCGCCCACGAGCCGCTCGTCTACCGGGAGCTCTCGGCTCTCCAGAACCTCGACCTCTACGGCCGCCTGTACCGCGTGCCCGAGCGGCGGGAGCGGATCGGGATGCTGCTCGAGCGCTTCGGGCTCTGGGAGGCGCGGCGGGAGCCGGTGTCGTCGTTCTCGCGCGGCATGCAACAGCGGCTCGCGCTCTGCCGCGCCTTCCTTCACGATCCGGACCTGCTGCTGCTCGACGAGCCCTTCAACGCGCTCGACGACGCGGGCGCGGCACTGCTCGACGGCGAGCTGGCGGGGATGGGCGGGCGCACGTTCCTCGTCGCCACCCACGATCCCGCTCGCCTCGCCCCGCTGGCCACGGCGACCCTCGCGCTCGCATGACCTACCTCCGCGACGCGGCCGCGCTCGCGCGCAAGGACCTGCTGCTCGAGCTGCGCGGCAAGGAGACCGTCCCGGCGATGGTGCTCTTCGTCGTCGCCGTCTTCGTCGCCTTCCGGTTCGCGCTGCCCGAGGAGCAGGAAGGGGCGGCGGGCGGGCTGCTCTGGGTCGCGATCGTCCTCACAGCGCTGCTCGGGCTCGTGCGCGCCTTCGTCCCCGAGCGGGAGCAGGGCGTGCTCGACGCGCTCGTGCTCGCCCCTTGCGACCGCAGCGCGATCTGGCTCGGCAAGGCGCTCTCCGTGCTGGCGTTCCTCCTCATCGCCGAGGCGGCCGCGCTGCCCCTCTTCGCCGTCTTCTTCGAGCCCGTGGACGCGGCCACGGTCGGCGCCGTCCTGCTCGCCGACGTCGGCCTCTGTGGGGTCGGCGCGCTCCTCGCCGCGATGGCCGTCGCGGGACGGGCCCGCGAGGTGCTGCTGCCGCTCCTCTTTCTCCCGCTGGCCATTCCCGTCGTGATCGGCGGCGTGGGCGCGACGGTCACCGACGACCCGGCCCGCTACCTGGGCTTCCTTGCCCTGTACGACGCCATCTTCGCCATACTTGCCTGGGCCACCTTTGAGTACGTCGTCACCG
>JBBDQR010000037.1:0-9345 GCA_040905885.1 Gaiellaceae bacterium
GCGATCGCGCTCATGAAGCGGAATCCGCTAGCTCAAGGCGAAAAACTTCCGACTAAGTCTGTAGGCGCCGCCGCCAGTGCCGCTGCGGTCAGCGCCGCCACGGCCAGCGCGCTCCAGTAGGGCGCCCGCCAGCCGAGCCACGGCTCCAGCTGCGGCACCACGGCGACGGCCAGCCCGCCCCCGGCCATCGTCGCGCCTCCGTAGAGCCCCTGGAGCACCGCCGAGGCGTGCGCCGAGCGCATGTACTCGGCTCCGGCGACGAAGCCCGCCCCGCTGCCGATCCCGACGAGCGCCCGCGCGGCGATGGCGAGCGCCGGATCCGGCGCGACGAGTAGCAGGAGGTTCCCGGCGGCCACGGCGGCGACGGCGAGGAATCCCACGCTGCGCGCGCCGATCCGGTCGGCCGCCCGCCCGCCGGGGATCTGCACGAGCAGATGCGTGACGAAGAGCGCGGTCGTGAGCAGGCCGATCGCTGCGAGCGAGACTCCGTAGGCGTCCGCGAGCGGATCGGCGACCGCGCCGACGTTCGAGATGTTCCAGGTCACGCCCGCGCCGAGCGCGAGCGCGGCGACGATCGCGAGGCGCTGGCCGGGGAGTCTCTCCATGCGGATGGCCCGCAAGCGTAAGCCCGGCGGCCGGTCGAGCGTGCGGCCGGCGCGAGAGACGCCGCTCGCGCCGGCCGTACTGCGCTAGAAGCCGATCTCGATCGCCTCCCAGCCCGAGTTGCCGTGGCCGCCGCCCCACGCGTTGTTGATCACCGTGCGGTCCCAGATGTCGATGCGGACGACGTAGCAGCACGGGACGATCGCCGGGTCGCTCCAGGGATCCCAGAGGAACGACGTGGGCGCCGGGTAGCCCGTGTCGGCGAGGTTGCCGTTGTAGGTCTTCGACAGGGGCACCGCCGGGCCCGAGCCCGGAGGATCGGGAACGGCGACGATCGGCACCGAGAGGCTCGAGTTGCCCTGCGCGGCGACGCCCAGCCGACTGAAGTTCGGGTCGGAGGCCTGAACCGTGATCCGGATCAGGCCGTCCCCTTTCTTCACCTGGCCGCACTTGAGCGGCTTGAGCGTCCCGTCCGGCTTCTTCAGCTCCAGCGCGATGACGGGCGTCGCAGGGGCCGTGTTGTCGGTGCGTACGGCCCTCGGGCTCGAGACGAGCTCCGAGGCGCCGTCACGGACGCGCAGGCGCAGGTGGTAGAGACCGTCGGTCAGCGTCGGCCAGTAGAGCAGCGTCTTCTCGCCGAGAGCCGAGCTGCCGCCGTCCGAGAGCGGGATGTCCGACACGTCGTACCAGCCCGGATCCGCGCCGCCGGACGGGAAGCGCGTGACGGGGATGTAGGGGAAGACGCTGGAGTAGCCCAGCACCGGGACGGCGATCGGCGAGTACGGGCCCGCCGGAGCCGACGCCACCTCGACCTTGTACTGCGTGGCCGTCGGCATGTTGAAGATGCCCATCAGCCAGGACGAGCCGCCGACGGGATGATCGCCCGCTCCCGCCGGAGGGTTAGGCGGCGGCACCTGGAAAGGGGGGATGCTGGGGCCGTTGCCGAAGCCCTGCGGCCCGAACTGCGACGTGGGAATCGAGCTGACCCGGGTGATCAGCGGCCGCGAGCAGAGCTCGAGGCAGATTCGCTGGCAGCGCACGCGGCAGACGAAGTGACACACCTGGTGGCAGAAGGCCACGAGACCATGGCGCTTCAGCTCGGCCTGCCACGCCTTGAGATCCTCCTTCTCGGCCGCGGCGACGAGGCGCGAGAGCGCCTGCTTGCTGCGCGCCACCTTCGAGAACGCCTGGACGAACTCACGGATCTCCGCTGCGTCGACGGCCCGGGAGACGGGTTCGCGGCACAGACGGAAGCAGCTCCCCACGCACCGCTTGCGGCAGAAGAGGAAGCAGATGCGGTGGCACTCGTGTCCGAGTCCTACCTCGTCGAGGATCCCCTGGAAGCGGGCGGCGTCCGCGGCGAGGAACGCCTTGTACGCCTCGTCGAACGCCTCCGGCTTCTTGGCCAGCGCGTCGGCGGCCGCCGCCATCGCCTGGAGCTCTTCG
The DNA here is from genome assembly GCA_040905885.1 of Gaiellaceae bacterium. Lineage (GTDB taxonomy): Bacteria > Actinomycetota > Thermoleophilia > Gaiellales > Gaiellaceae > JACVRU01. The sequence goes on from JBBDQR010000037.1 coordinate 2,050, forward strand.
AGCGGATCGGCCTCGTAGGGCTGCTCGCTCATGGTCACTCCTTTCGCGAAACTGATCGCGACTGATCGCGATCGCTCGGGAGGGAGTGACGCAGGGCCGCGCCGGCGGCGCGACCGGGCTAAGTCGTAGCGCCCCCTCTGCGCGTCGCGACGATCCTACAACAGCCGGCTCTGCTCCGCTTAGCCCGCTTCCAGGATGTCCTTGAGGCGCGCGAAGTCCTCCTGGAACCGCCGCTCGGCCGCGCGGCGGAGCAGCCGGCCGCCGAGCTTGAACAGGCCGCCGGCACCCTCGGCCTCGCCGAGGACGCGCAGCAGCGTCCTCCCCTCTCCGGCCGGCTCGAGCAGGTGCCGCACCGAGAAGCGCACAGGGCCGGACGACGAGCGCAGCGAGAACTCCCGTCCGGGCTCGGCGGCGGTGACCTCCAGGGTCGACTCGATCCGGCGGCCGATGAACGTCCGCACCTCGCGGAAGCGCGTCTCGCTCTCTCGCCGCACCTCGAGCACCTCGGACTGCCAGCGAGGGAGGTTCTCGGGATCGGCCAGGAACGCGTAGACGTCGGCCGGCGGCCGTTCGATCTCGAGCTCGTGCTCGTAGGTCACCTGGCCGCGACCCAGTCGAGCGCCCTCGAGGCGAGGCGGTCGAGAGCCTGCACGGCGAGCTCGAGGTGCTCGGGCTTCGTGTCCTCGAGCTTCGTGTGCGAGAGCCCGCGCAGGCTCTGGACGAAGAGCATCACGGTGGGGACGCCCGCCCGCGCTACCTCGGCTGCGTCGTGGAGCGGCCCGGACGGAAGGCGGTGCGACTGCCCGGCGACCTCGCGGATCGACTCGTCGGCCATCGTCACGAGCTCGTCGTGGAAGAGGATCGGCTGGATGTGCCAGATCCGGTCCCAGGAGACCTCGACGTTCTCCTCGGCGGCGAAGCGCTCGGAGGCCTCCTTCGCGTCGGCGAGCATCCGGGCCAGCGTGTCCGCGTCCATGTGGCGCTGGTCGAGGAGCTGCTCGGCGGTCTCGACGACGGAGGTGACGATCCCCGGCTTTGTGACGACGCCGCCCGACGTGCAGACGGCACCGCCGCCGGCGCGGGCCGCGATCGGCCGGATCTCGAGCGCCAGCTTGGCGGCCCCGGCGAGCGCGTCGCGCCGCTGGTCCATCGGCGTGGAGCCCGCGTGCGCGGCCTGGCCCTTCCAGGTGATCAGGTGCCGCTCGACCCCGAACGTCCCGATCACCGCGCCGACCGGCAGGCCCATCGACTCGAGCACCGGGCCCTGCTCGATGTGGAGCTCAAGATAGGCGGCGGCGTTCTCGAGCTGCCGGCCGGATTCCTTGGCCCGGTCGAGATCGACGCCGTGCTCGCGAAGCGCGTCCTCCCAGCGCACGCCGTTCGGGTCCGTGCGGTTCCGGATCTCCTCCTGGTCGTCCATCGTCCCGGAGCAGGCGCTGGAGCCGAAGAGGCTGCGTCCGAAGCGCGCGCCCTCCTCGTCGGCCCAGTCGACGAGCCGGACGGTGACGGGCGGGTCGCCCTCCTCGGCGATCCGCCGCACCACCTCGACGCCGGCCAGCACGTTCAGGCAGCCGTCGAGCCAGCCGCCGTTGGGGACGGAGTCCATGTGGCCGCCGATCAGCAGCGCCCGCTCGGACGCGCCGCGCAGCGTGAACCACTGGTTGCCGGCCTCGTCGATCTCGTGGTCGAGGGGCAGGCCGTCGAGCTTCCCGCGCAGCCACGCGCGACCCCGCTCCCACGTCTCCGTCCACGCCACGCGCTGTGCGCCGTCCTCGTTCCCGGTCAGCTCACGGAGCTCGCGCAGCTCCTCGACGGTGCGGCTCGGCTGCAGTGCCACTCGGCGATGCTAACCCCGCGCGAGGGAGTGTGGTAAGCAATACCGATGGCGACGGCGCGGCAAGGCGGGCTCCTCGTGGCGGTCCTCGGCGTCCTCTGGGGCCTCTGGGAGCTGTTCAAGTGGGCCGCGCAGGAGACCGGGTTCCACCTGGGGCGGTTCTTCGTCAACGACCGCACCTTCCCGCACATCCACGACATCCTCGGCACGCTCGCGGAGCCGTCGCGGCGCAACGGGCCGATGCTGATCGAGGTGCTGCGGGACGCCGCCTTCGTGACGGCGAAGGAGGCGGCGGCGGGCTTCGCGCTCGGCGCGTCGGTCGGCTTCCTGATCGGCGTCGTGCTCGTGCACTCGCGGCTCCTGCAGCGAGGGATCCTCCCCTACATCGTCGCGTCGCAGACGGTCCCGATCCTGGCCGTCGCGCCGATGGTCGTCGTCTGGACCGGGAGCCGTGGGCTGCCGACCTGGTTCTCGGTCGCGGTGATCGCCGCCTTCCTGACCTTCTTCCCGGTGACGATCAACACGCTCCGCGGGCTCAACTCGGCCGACCCGCGCGCGCTCGAGCTGATGCGCTCGTATGCGGCCGGCCGCCTGCGCGTGCTGGTCAAGGTGCGTATCCCCGCCTCGCTGCCGTACCTCTTCGCAGCGCTCAAGATCTCGGCCACCGCAAGCGTCGTCGGCGCGATCATCGGCGAGCTGCCCGCGTCTGTCGGAGGCGGGCTCGGCAACGCGATCCTCAACTTCAACCAGTACTACGCGAGCGCGCCGGAGCGACTGTGGGCGACGAACCTCATCGCCGCCGCCCTCGGGATCGCGTTCTTCCTCGCCGTCGTCGCCGCCGAGCGGATCGTCGTCCGCCGCGCGCCGGAGCACGTCGCATGAGCCGTAGGCTTGACGGAGGCGACACCGGCGTAGGCTCGACGGAGCCGGCCGAGAGCGCAGGCGCCGGCTTTGCCGGCGCCGAAGCGGGCATGAACGCCGACGCGGCCGTCGTCTCGCTGAAGGGCGTGCGGAAGGAGTTCGACCGCGGCGGCGTCGTGGCGCTCCAGGACATCGACCTCGACGTCCAGGCCGGCGAGTTCGTCTCGCTGATCGGCCCCTCGGGCTGCGGCAAGTCCACGCTGCTGCGGATCGTCGGCGACCTGATCCGGCCGACGGCCGGCGACGTCGTCGTCAACGGCAAGCCGGCCCACCAGGCGCGGCTCGACCGGGACTACGGGATCGTCTTCCAGGACGCCGTTCTCTTCGACTGGCGCACCGTGGAGAAGAACATCGGCCTGCCGCTCGAGCTGTCCGGCTGGAGCCGCCGGCGCCGCGCCGACCGCGTGCAGGAGCTGATCGAGCTCGTCGAGCTGTCCGGCTTCGAGCGCAACCATCCCTGGCAGCTCTCCGGCGGCATGCAGCAGCGGGTCGCGATCGCCCGCGCGCTCTCCTTCGAGCCGGCGCTGCTGCTGATGGACGAGCCGTTCGGCGCCCTCGACGAGATGACGCGCGAGCGGATGAACCTCGAGCTGCTGCGGATCTGGGAGCAGACCCGCTCGACCGTGGTCTTCGTCACGCACTCGATCGCGGAGGCCGTGTTCCTCTCGACCCGAGTCGTCGTCATGTCGCCGAGGCCCGGTCGGATCACGGGAGTCGTCGACGTCGACCTGCCGCAGCCGCGCGGCGCCGAGACCCGCGAGCAGCCGCGTTTCGACGAGCTCGTGCGCGACGTCAGGCGCACGCTGCGCCGCGGCGGCGGCTTCGAGGCGGACGACGAAGGCGAGGACGAGCTGATCGTCGCGGAGGAGGGCCTGTGACGACCACCCTGCGGCGCGCCGGCGACTGGGGCCCCGCGGCGGCCGTCTTCGTGCTCGGGATCGTCGCGTGGGAGGTGGGCACGCGGCTCTACATCGAGGAGTTCCTGCTCCCGCCGCTCTCGAGCATCCTCGAGACGCTGCGCGACGACTGGGGCACGATCTGGAGCGCCGGCATCTTCACCTTCAAGGAGGCGCTCGGCGGCTTCGCGATCGGGTCGTCCGCCGCGATCCTCGTAGCGCTCGCGCTGGCCCGCTGGCGCCCGCTCGGCCGCGCCTTCATGCCCTATGCGATCGCCGCGAACGCGATCCCGATCATCGCCTTCGCGCCGATCACGAACAACTGGTTCGGGATCCTCAGCCCCGCTTCAAAGATGGCGATCGCGGCCGTGCTCGTCTTCTTCCCGGTGCTGGTGAACACGCTGCGCGGGCTGACCTCGGTGCGACCCGCCCAGATCGAGCTGATGCGCTCCTACGCCGCCGGCGAGCTGGAGATCTTCCGGCGCGTGCGGCTGCCCAACGCGCTGCCGTATCTCTTCTCGGGGTTGAAGGTCGGGACCGTACTCGCGATGATCGGGGCCATCGTGGGCGATTACTTCGGCGGCTCGCAGGACGCGCTCGGCATTCTCATCCGGCGCTCCGCCGGCATCTTCGACTTCAAGCTCGCGTGGGCGGCGATCGTGGTCGCGAGCATCCTCGGGATGCTCTTCTACGCGGCCGTCGCGATGATCGAGCGGCTCACGATGAGGTGGCACCCGTCCGCACGCGGTGCGGACGTCTGATGGTCAGGGCACGACGAAGGGAGAGCAGCGCATGAAGCTACGCAGATCGGGATGGGCCGGGATTCTCGCGGCCCTGGTGCTCGCGCTCGCCGCCTGCGGCGGCGACGAGGAAGCGGCAGAGCCGGCCGCCACGGGCGAGGCGCCGCAGCAGACCGCGAAGGTCACGCTCCAGCTCAAGTGGGTGACGCAGGCGCAGTTCGCGGGCTACTACGCCGCGCTCGAGCAGGGTTACTACGAGGACGAAGGGCTCGACGTCACGATCAAGCCCGGCGGGCCGGACATCGTCCCCGAGCAGGTCGTGATCGGCCGCCAGGCGGAGTTCGGCATCGACTGGCTCGACAACCTGCTCGCCACGCGCGACCAGGGCGGCGAGATCGTCAACATCGCGCAGGTGTTCGCCCGGTCCGGGATGACCGAGATCACGTGGGCGGACAGCGGGCTCGAGCAGATCACCGACCTGCGCGGCAAGAAGGTCGGCGTCTGGCTCGGCGGGAACGAGCACAAGCTCTTCGCCGCGCTGACGAAGAACGGGCTCGACCCGCAGCAGGACGTCCAGGTCGTGGCCCAGCCGTTCGACATGAACCTCTTCCTGAACCGGGAGGTCGACGCGGCCGCGGCGATGACGTACAACGAGCTCGCCCAGGTGCTGGAAGTGGAGAACCCGGACACGGGCGACCTCTACCAGCTGTCCGACCTGAACGTGCTGAAAATGTCCGACCTGGGCACCGGCGCGCTCGAGGACGGGATCTTCGTCCGGGAGGACTGGATCGCCGACGAGGCGAACCAGGACATCGCCGTCCGCTTCCTGAAGGCGAGCTTCAAGGGCTGGATCTACTGCCGGGACAACCCGGACGAGTGCGTCCAGTACGTGCTCGACGCCGGCCCGACGCTCGGCGAAGGGCACCAGCGGTGGATGATGAACGAGGTCAACAAGCTGATCTGGCCGAACGAGCTCGGGGTCGGAGTCATGAACCCGTCCGACTTCGACACGACGGCGCAGATCGCGGTCGACTACGAGATCGTCGGCTCGCCGCCCGCGGCCGACGACACGTACGTGACCGACTACGCGGAGCAGGCCGTCCAGGCCCTGAGGGACGAGGGCGAGGACGTGAACGGCTCCGACTGGACCGCTCCCGAGGTCGAGGTGACCCCGGGCGGAGAGTAGGAACCGACCGAGAAGGGAGATCCGCTATGTCCACTCTGATCAAAGGCGGCCGCGTCCTCACCGCGGCGGACGACTACGTCGGCGACGTCTACGTCGAGGACGAGCGGATCTCCCTGATCGGGGAGTCGCTGGACCTCCAGGCCGACCGGACGATCGACGCGTCCGGCAAGTACGTGTTCCCGGGGATGATCGACCCGCACACGCACCTGGACATGCCCTTCGGAGGCACGGTCACGTGCGACGACGTCGAGTCGGGGCACATCTCGGCCGCCTTCGGCGGCACCACCTGCCACGTCGACTTCGTCATCCAGCCGCAGGGCTCGTCCTTCGGCGAGGCGCTCGAGAGCTGGCAGGCGAAGGCGAACGGCAAGGCGCTGATCGACATCGGCTACCACATGGCCGTCACCGACCTGCGCGAGGGCGGCTCGCTGGAGGAGCTGGCGACGCTCCCCGACCAGGGCGTCACCTCTTACAAGCTGTTCATGGCCTACAAGGGCGCGCTGATGGTCGACGACGAGACGCTCTTCCGGACGATGCAGGTCGCCGCCAAGACGGGCGCGCTCGTCATGGTCCACGCCGAGAACGGCGACGCGATCGACGTGCTCGTCAAGGATGCGCTCGCCGCCGGGCACACCGAGCCGCACTGGCACGCGCTCACCCGGCCCCCGGAGACCGAGGGCGAGGCGACGAACCGCGCCATCCAGCTCGCCCGCGTGGCCGGCTGCAACCTCTACGTCGTCCACGTCTCCTGCCGCGAGTCCGTCGAGCCGATCGCGATCGCGCGCGAGAAGGGCTGGGACGTCTGGGGCGAGACCTGCACGCAGTACTTCTTCGTCGACTACACGTTCCTCGAGCGGCCGAACTTCGAGGGCGCGAAGTACGTCTACACGCCGCCCCCGCGGCCGAAGGAGAACCAGGACGTGCTCTGGGCGGCGGTCAAGAACGACGTCCTGTCGGCGATCTCCACCGACCACTGCGCCTTCCTCTGGGACGGCCAGAAGACAATCGGCAAGGACGACTTCTCGAAGATCCCGAACGGTGGGCCGGGGATCGAGAACCGGCTCCAGATGATCCACGAGTTCGGCGTCCGCCAGGGCCGGATCTCCCTGAACCGGATGGTGGAGCTGCTGGCGACGAACCCGGCCAAGCTCTTCGGCCTCTATCCGCGCAAGGGGACGATCGCGGTCGGCTCGGACGCGGACATCGTGATCTTCGACCCGGAGAAGAAGCTGACGCTCTCGGCGGCCACCCACCACTCGAAGGTCGACTACAACCTCTTCGAGGGCACCGAGGTGACCGGCTCGCCGGAGGTCGTGCTCCGGCGCGGCGAGATCCTCGTCGAAAACGGCGAGCTCGTCGCGAAGCCCGGCAGCGGGCAGTTCGTCCGCCGCGCTCGCGTCGGGGAGGAGCTGAAGCCAGGTGTAGCGGTCCGCTAGCGCGTCTGCGGGAAGCCGAGGTCGATCTTCGACGTGGCCGGGTCCGGCCAGCGCCGGGTCACGACCTTGCCGCGGGTGTAGAAGTGGATCCCCTCGGGCCCGTAGATGTGCGACGAGCCGAAGAGGGAGCTCTTCCAGCCGCCGAACGAGTAGTACGCGACCGGCACCGGGATCGGCACGTTGACGCCGACCATGCCTGCGTTGACGCCGAACTCGAACTCGCGCGCGGCGCCGCCGTCGCGCGTGAAGATCGCGACGCCGTTGCCGTACGGGTTGTCGTTGA
>JBBDQR010000038.1:0-1542 GCA_040905885.1 Gaiellaceae bacterium
TACCGCAGAGGGTACGGGCGCTCCCTGCGTCCTAGCCTGGCTTGCTTTTCGCTCGCCAGAAACGCGAGACCACTACCTGAATGGGCACTGGCGCTCGCCGGAGGCGTCCCTACAATCAGACGCAGTGATCTATTGCGTGATTCCCCGCGAGCTCGCCGACGAGCTCTTCGACCGGATGGTCGAGTACTACAAGGACAACCCGAACGTGACGGTGATCGTCGACCGCCGCGAGGGGCCGGATCGGCGGCAGGGGACGGAATACGGCGGCAAGCGCGTCGTGCGCGACCGCAGGCGGCGGCGCGCGACCGGGAGCTTCCCCGACGTGGAGCCGCCGGCGGCCTGAGCCGGGTAGCATCGGCCGCATGGCCGTGACGACGAAGCAGTTCCAGAACTACATCGGCGGCGAGTGGGTCGACGCCGCCTCCGGCGACACTTTCGAGAGCCTGAGCCCCGCGACGGGCGAGCTGATCGGCACCTTCCCGAAGTCCGGGCCCGAGGACGTCGAGCGCGCCGTCGCCGCCGCGAAGGCGGCGTACGAGGAGTGGCGGCTCGTCCCGGCGCCGAAGCGCGGCGAGATCCTCTTCCGCTTCGGCCGGCTCGTCCAGGAGGAGAAGGACGACCTCGCCGACCTGATGACCCGCGAGATGGGCAAGGTCAAGGCGGAGGCGGGCGGCGACGTCCAGGAGGCGATCGACATGAGCTTCTACATGGGCGGCGAGGGCCGGCGGCTGTTCGGGCAGACGACCCCGTCGGAGCTGCGCGACAAGTTCCAGATGAGCGTGCGGCTGCCGATCGGCGTCGTCGGCGTGATCACGCCCTGGAACTTCCCGATCGCGATCCCCTCCTGGAAGATCGCGCCCGCGCTCGTCTGCGGCAACACCGTCGTCTTCAAGCCGGCGACCGACACGCCGGCGCTCGGCGAGCGCTTCGTCGAGCTGCTCGCGGAGGCCGGCGTGCCCGCAGGCGTCGTCAACGTCGTCCACGGCGGCGGCGGAGCGGTCGGCGACGCGCTCGTGCGCCATCCCGACGTGCCCGTGATCACGCTCACCGGCTCGCGCGAGACGGGCGTCACCGTGATGCGCAACGCGGCCGAGAACCTCAAGCGCGTCCATCTCGAGCTCGGCGGCAAGAACGCGATCCTCGTCATGGAGGACGCCGACCTCGACCTCGCGGTCGACGGGATCGTCTGGTCGGCCTTCGGCACGTCGGGGCAGCGCTGCACGGCGGCCAGCCGCGTGATCGTGCACCGCGCCGTCTACGACGAGCTCCAGCGGCGCCTTGTGGAGCGGGCGGAGGCGATGCGGCTCGGCCCGGGGTGGGAGGACGACACGGACGTCGGGCCGGTGATCAACGCCGGGGCGCTCGAGAAGATCCACTCCTACACCGGGATCGGGCAGGACGAGGGCGCGACGCTGCTCACCGGTGGGGAGCCTGCCACCGACGGCGACCTCGCCAAGGGTCACTACTACCGCCCGACGATCTTCGGCGACGTCGAGCCCGGCATGCGGATCGCCCAGGAGGAGATCTTCGGGCCGACGACCG
>JBBDQR010000039.1:0-9221 GCA_040905885.1 Gaiellaceae bacterium
GAGCCGGGCTCCGCCCGGCGGGAGCCGACGCCGGCCAGAGGCGCTAGATGTTGCTGGCCGTCGACTGCGGTAACACGCAGACGGTCTACGGGCTCTACGACGGCGACCGGCTCGCCGACCACCGGCGCGTCGCCACCGAGGCGCAGCGCACGGGAGACGAGCTCGCGATCCTGCTGGCCGGCTTCTTCGATCCGGCGGCGATCGACGGCGTCTGCCTCTGCTCGAGCGTGCCGGCGCTCGTCCGCTCCTACGAGGAGCTGGCGGAGCGCTGGGCACGGGCGCCGATCCTCGTGCTCGGGCCCGGCGTGCGCACAGGGATCCCGATCCGCTACGACGACCCGCGCGAGGTGGGGGCCGACCGGATCGCGAACGCGGTCGCCGCGTCGGCCCACTACGGCAATCCCTGCATCGTCGTCGACTTCGGCACCTCGACGAACTTCGACGTCGTCTCCGCGGAAGGCGAGTACGTCGGCGGTGTGCTGGCGCCGGGGATCGAGATCTCGATGGAGGCGCTGTTCGCCCGCGCGGCGCGGCTGACGAAGGTGGACTTCTCCGAACCGCCGGCGGTGATCGGGAAGACGACGGCCGCCGGCCTCCAGTCGGGGCTCGTCTACGGGTTCGCGGGCCAGGTGGACGGGATCGTCGAGGCGATCCGCGGCGAGCTCGGCGCCGAGGCCCCGGTGGTCGCGACAGGCGGCCTGGCAGAGCTGATCGTGCCGCACGCGCGCACGGTCGAGAAGATCGACCCGTTCCTGACGCTGGAGGGGCTGCGGCTCGTCTGGGAGCGGAACCGGGACTAGCCGCGCTCCACGCGACCACCCGAGCCGGAGGCTAACGCAGCCGAAGGCGCGTTAGCCGCAGGCGAACTCATGCGGCCGGGGATGCGTCAGCACCACCGGCCGCACTGGCACAGCTGCGCCTCTCGTCGCTCTAGGGGCGACCACGGTTCGAACAGGCGGCGAGACAGCGCTCTCGCCGCCGGCTCTCGAGCCAGCCGACAGCGAGTACCGCAGAGGGGGGCTCGCCAGGGGTTCCCCCGCGGCTCTTAGCCGCCGCCGTAGACGGAGATCGGCAGGCCCTCGAGCAGCACCTCGTCGCCGACGGCCTGCTCGTTCTCGAGCTGCTCGAGCAGCTCGGCGGCGCCGGGCGCGGCGATCAGCAGCCGCTGCTCGACCTCGGCGATCGTGCCAAACTGGATCAGCTCCTGCTTGAACGGCTTCGGGAACCGGCCGTGGCCGAGGTACCAGCCGTAGAACTTCTTCAGGAAGCCCGTCGCGCGCTGCTCGCCGAGCTCCCGCACCGTCTCGCGGACGAAGAGCAGCAGCTCCGCGACGACCTCCTCGCGCGTCGGCTCGCCCACGTCGCCCCCGAGGATCTGGGCCACCGCCCACGGATTCCCCTGCGCCGCCCGGCCCACCATCACGGCGGCCGCGCCTGTCGTCGCCAGCACCTCGCAGGCCTTCGCGTGAGAGACGATGTCGCCCGAGGCGACGACCGGGACGTCCACCCGCTCGACGAGCTCCGCCGTGAGCGCGTGGTCGGCCTCGCCCGTGTACATCTGGCGGGCGGAGCGGGGATGGAGCGTCAGCGTCGCCGCACCCGCCTCCACCAGTCGAGGCCCCAGCTCGAGGCACGCGCGCGAGCCGTTCTCGAGCCCGCGACGCATCTTCACGCTCACCGGCACCGAGACCGCCGCGGCCACCGCGGCCACGATCGCCTCCGCCCGCGCCGGATCCTCCAGCAGCGTCGCGCCGGCGCCCGTCTTCGTCACCTTGCGTACCGGGCAGCCGAAGTTGACGTCCACGAGGTCGGCGCCGGCCGCCTCCACCATCCGTGCCGCCTCGGCCATCACGGACGGCTCGGAGCCGAAGATCTGGATCGCGAGCGGATGCTCGTCGGCGGCGACGCGCAGGTAGTCGAGCGTCCGCTCGTTGCGGTGCTCGATCCCGGCGCAACTGACCATCTCCGAGCAGACGAGGCCCGCCCCGTAGCGCCGCCCCTGGCGGCGAAAAGCCTGCACGCTGACGCCCGCCATCGGCGCCAGGGCGACGCGGGTCGGGATCTCGACGGGCCCGATCCGCCAAGGCTCGTGAAGATTCACCTGCATACGGGCAGCGTAGCCTTGGTATCATCGGAGCACTGGCGGCGCGTCTCGCGCCGCTCTTGTCTTGGAGGCCCAGAAGATCGTGAACGAAGTCGTCCTCACCCCCGAGGGATACGAGAAGCTCAAGCAGGAGATCGACTTCCTGTCGGGCGAGAAGCGGCGCGAGATCGCCGACCGGATCCGCGTGGCCAGGGAGTTCGGCGACATCAGCGAGAACGCCGAGTACGACGACGCCAAGCACGAGCAGGCGCTGCTCGAGCACCGCATCTCAATGCTGACCGAGCGGCTCAAGCACGCGCGCGTGCTCGACCGCAAGCAGGTCAACTCGGACGTCGTCTCGATTGGGACGCGCGTGCGGCTCGAGGACGTCGACGCGGGAGAGACGATCGAATACGACATCGTCGGCTCGGCCGAGGCCGACCCGGCTGGGAACAAGCTCTCGAACGAGTCGCCCGTGGGGAAGGCGATCCTGGGACGCAAGAAGGGCGAGACGGTCGAGGTGACCGCGCCCCGCGGCTCCCTGAAGTTCAAGATCCTCAACATCGAAGCCGCTTAGACTCGCGGGCGTGAGCCTGCCGAAGCGCTTCCCGGATCGGGACGAGGCCGCCGCGGTCCGCGCCGAGGCGGAGAGCCTCGAGGCCGGCGCGGAGAGCGGCGAGCGCCGCCGCCTCGCGGGGCGGATCATGGCCCGCCGGGACCTGGGCAAGCTGATGTTCTGCGACCTCGTCGACCGGTCGGGCCGCATCCAGCTGATCCTCGAGCCGGCCGACCTCGATCTCGGCGACGTGGTCGGCGTCGAGGGCGTCCCCGCGAAGTCGCGCCGCGGCGAGCCGTCGCTCAGGGTCGACTCGCTCGAGCTGCTCGCCAAGATCCGGCGGCCGCTGCCGGACGTCCATCACGGCGTCCAGGACACCGAGACGCGCTATCGCAAGCGCTACCTCGACCTGCTCGTCAACGAGGACGCGCGCCGGCTCGCGCTCGCGCGCTCGCGCATCGTCACCGAGATCCGGCGCTACCTCGACGCCGAGGGGTTCGTCGAGGTCGAGACGCCGATCCTCCAGCCCCGCTACGGCGGCGGCTTCGCCGATCCGTTCGTGACCCACTACAACGCCCTCGAACAGGACTACTACCTGCGCATCGCCGACGAGCTCTACCTGAAGCGGCTGATCGTGGGCGGGCTCGAGAAGGTCTACGAGATCGGCAAGGACTTCCGCAACGAAGGCTTCTCCTACAAGCACCAGCCGGAGTTCACGCAGCTCGAGTGGTACGAGGCCTACGCCGACTACCGCGACACGATGGCGCGCATGGAGGAGCTGGTCGAGACGGCCGCGCTGGCCGCCTGCGGGACGACGCGCTTCACCTACCGCGGCCACGAGGTCGACGTGAAGCGGCCGTGGAGGCGCGTCAAGCTGGTCGACGCACTGGCGGCCGAAGGCCTCTGGAGCCGCGACGAGCAGGAGCTGCGCGGCGCGCTCGAGGAGCGCGGCACGGACACGAAGTCCGACCGCACCTGGGCGCAGCTCGTCGACCACGCCCTGACCGCCTACGTCGAGCCGGCGCTGATCGAGCCGACGATCCTCCACGACTACCCGATCGAGCTCTCCCCGTTCGCGCGCACGACCGACGACGACCCGGCGATCGTCGAGCGGTTCGAGTTCTTCGTCGGCGGCACGGAGCTCGGCAACGCGTACAGCGAGCTGAACGACGCCGACGAGCAGGCTGAGCGGTTCGCGATGCAGGAGACCCAGGAGCAAGGCGAGCCCGGCGACCCGGACTTCGTCGAGGCGCTCGCCCACGGCATGCCGCCCACCGGCGGGCTCGGGCTCGGGATCGACCGGCTGACGATGGTGCTCACGGGCAGCGACACGATCCGCGACGTCGTCCTCTTCCCCGCCTTGCGGGAACGGCCATGATCACCCCACGAAATGCTGCGCATTCCGTGGAGGCTCCGAAATGAGGCGAGCGCGGGTCGCGGCCGCCGTCGCGGCCGCCCTCGCCGGCGCGGCCGCCGGACTCGCCCTCGGCCTGACCCGCGGCGACCACTACGAAGCCACCGCGCTGCTCCAGGTGCTGCCGGCTCCCGAAGGCGCCGAGACGCCCGAGGAGTCGCGTCCGGCCGACGTCCAGGCGGCGACCTACGCGTCGCTCGTGGAGCAGGCGGCCTTCCTCCAACAGATCCGCGCCCAGGTCGCGGCCGGCCGGCTGACGGTTGACGAGCTCGAGGAGCGCGTCCACGGCCGCCACGAGGCCGGGACCGCGCTGGTCGAGGTCGCGGCCGAGGCGGAGTCCGACCTCGACGCCCGGGCGCTCGCAGCGGACGTCGCCGGCGCCCTGCTCGCCGCGGTCCAGCAGGCCGCGCGGACGCGTTCCCTGCAGGCCGAGGACGAGCTGAAGCGCCGGATCGCCGTGATCGACGCGGACATCGAGGCCGCCGAGGGGGACAGCGCCCGGCAGGAGTCGCTCCGCGCCCAGCGCGCCGCGCTCGCCGAGCGGCTGGCGGCGGAGACGGAGTCCGGAGTCGCCGCTGCCGGCCGGCTCGTCCTGGCCGCGCCCGCCGCCGAGGCTCGGCGAGTACGGGCCGACTGGTGGCCCTGGGCCCTTGGCGGCGCGGCGATCGGCCTGCTCGCCGGCCTGCTCTCGGTCGGGCGACCCCGCCGCCGCCTCGCCGTGACGCTGGTCGCTCCGGCCGCCGGCGCCTTCCTGCGCGGGTCGGTCGCGGTCGTGACCGAGCCGCCCGGAGCGGGGGTCGAGTGGTCGTCAGACGGCGCCCGCTGGCACTCCGTCCGCGGCGCTCTCGACACGGCCGCGCTTCCGGACGGGCAGTACCTCTTGAGGACGCCGGGTGCCTCCGAGGCGACCCCGGTCGTGGTGGACAACACCCCGCCCGCGGTCGCGCTGTCGCCGCCCCCGCGCTTCTCGGGCGGCGTCGTCCTCCTCGACGCCGAGGCCGAGGACGCCGGCTCCGGTGTCGCCTCGGTGACGTTCATGGTCTCCACGGGCGGGCCCGACTGGACGGAGATCCCGTCGGAGTTCGCGCCCGAGCGGCCCGGCGTCTACTGGTTCAGCGCAGTCGCGGCCGACCGGGCCGGCAACCGGGCGGCGAGCGAGCTGATGCCCGTGACGGTGGACGCGACCCTATGATTCGCCGGATGCCGACCTCGGTCGTCACGGGCGGCGCCGGGTTCCTCGGCTCCCACCTCTGCGAGCACCTGCTCGAGCGTGGGCACCGCGTCATCTGCGTCGACAACCTCGAGACGAGCACGCTCACGAACCTCGAGCACCTGCGCAGCCCCGGCTTCGTCTTCCTCAACCACGACGTCGTCGAGCACATCGAGGTCGACGAGCCGGTCGACTTCGTCTACCACCTCGCCGCGCTCGCCAGCCCGATCGACTACCTCCGGCAGCCGCTCCACTCGCTCAAGGTCGGCTCCTACGGGACGCACAACGCGCTCGGGCTCGCCAAGCTCAAGCGGGCCAGGTTCTTCCTCGCGTCGACCAGCGAGGTCTACGGCGATCCGCTCGAGCACCCCCAGCGGGAGAGCTACTGGGGGAACGTCAACCCGATCGGCCCGCGCGGCGTCTACGACGAGGCGAAGCGCTACGCCGAGGCGATGACGATGGCGTACCACAACCAGCAGGGCGTCGACACCTGCATCGCGAGGATCTTCAACACCTACGGGCCTCGGATGCGCCCTTACGACGGCAGGGCGATCCCGACCTTCGTCCGCCAGGCGCTCGACGGCGCCCCGATCACGGTCTTCGGCACGGGGGAGCAGACGCGGAGCTTCTGCTACGTGGACGACCTGATCCGCGGGATCGTCGCCCTGACCGAGTCGGGCGAGCACCTCCCCGTCAACATCGGCAACCCGGCCGAGTTCACCCTGATCGAGCTCGCCGAGCTCGTCCTCAAGCTGACCGGCTCGCCGAGCGAGATCGTCTACGAGGCCCTGCCCGAGGACGACCCGCAGCAGCGCCAGCCGGACATCACGCGCGCGAAGGAGCTGCTCGGCTGGGAGCCGGCGATCGCGCTCGAGGAGGGCCTCCGCCGCCTGCTCACCTTCCACGGGCAGGTCGGCGAGCCCGTTCCGGCGGGCTAAGCCTGCCCGAAGCGCGCCGCCTCGTCCGAGCCGCTCGTCGCGTCGCCCGCGCTGTACGAGTGCGCGCCGGCACCCGCGAGCTTGCCGCCGTCGACGATCAGGTACTCCTCGTGGATCAGCCGGCCGTCGACCAGCACTCGAGGATCTCCCGCACCCCGGCCGCGTAGCGGGCCTGGGCGGAGAGGCTCGTGCCGGACGTGTGGGGCGTCATCCCGTGGTGCGGCATCGTCCGCCAGCGATGGTCGCGCGGCGCCGGCTGCGTGAAGTCGAGCCGCTCCGGAGTCGGGGTCGTCTGCCCGCCGGCGTATCGCTCGATCGCCGGAATCTCGTCGCGGGCGTACGCGGGCGGGTAGCCGTCGACCGGGTCGTCGTAGAGGACGCAGAGGACGGTCGCCATCAGCTGACGGGAAGCGGCGGGGCCGAGCGGACGTGCTCGACCGCGAGGATCTGGTCGAGGTTGCGCGTGGGCTGCCAGCCGAGCGCGGCGCCGATCTTCTCGATCGCGGGCACGCGGTGCAGCGTGTCCTCGATCCCGCCGCCGTAGACCTCGTCGAACGGGACGAAGGCGAGCTCCGACTGCGACTCGGTCAGCGCGAGCACCCGGTCGGCCAGGTCGATGATCCGCACGCTCTCGGTCGAGCCGACGTTGAAGATCTCCCCTGCCGCCTCGGGCAGGTCCATCAGCCCCTTCAGCGCCCCGATCGTGTCCTGGACGTGGCAGAAGCAGCGGGTCTGCCGCCCGTCCCCGAAGACCTCCAGCGGCCTCCCCGCCAGGGCGTTCTGGACGAAGCGCGGGACGACCATCCCGTACTGGCCCGTCTGCCTCGGCCCGACCGTGTTGAAGAGGCGCGCGATCACGCAGTCGAGCCCCCGCTCCTGGTTGTAGGCGAGGGCGAGGAACTCGTCCATCGCCTTCGAGTCCGCGTAGGCCCAGCGGCGTTGCGTCGTCGGCCCGTAGATGCGGCGCGACGTCTCCGAGAGCGGCGTCGTGTCCCGGTGGTCGCCGTACACCTCCGAGGTCGAGGCGATCAGGACGCGCTTGTGGAACTTGTTGCAGTGGTCGAGCACGACCTCGGTGCCCTCGAGGTTGACCACGAGGGTGTGCACGGGCTGCTCGACGATCAGGCGGACGCCGACCGCGGCGGCCAGGTGGTAGACGACGTCGCACTTGTGGACGAGCTCGTTGACCACCGCCGGGTTGAGCACGGAGTCGACGACGAGGTGGAACCGCGCGTCGTGCTGCAGGTGGGCGACGTTGTCCAGCGACCCGGTGGACAGGTCGTCGAGCGCGTAGACCTCCCAGTCTTCCTCGAGCAGGAGCTCGGAGAGATGCGAGCCGATGAAGCCGGCTCCGCCGGTGACGAGCGCGTTCACGGGCGCCTAGCCTAATGCCCCAGGGTTAGCTGCCGGTAAGGCTCGAAGCTGGAGACACCGACGCCGACGAGCCGGAGCGCGCCGGGCCGATCCCTCAAGGCACGGTCGAGCAGGGAACAGGCGAGGTCGCCTATCCGCTCCGCGTCGTCGGTGCCGACCGCCAGGGTGGCCGAGCGGCTGCGGATCGAGAAGTCCGGATAGCGCACTTTCGTCGTCACCGTCCGCGCGGACCGGCCGGACGACGCAAGCTGCTCCGCGAGCCGCTCGGCCATTCGCCGCAGCTCGGCGTGGAGCGCCTCGCGGTCGTCGACGTCGCGGGGGAAGGTCTCCTCGTTCGAGATCGAGACGGCCTCCGCGGGCGCCTCGATCCCCCGCGGGTCGATCCCGCGCGCCCGGTCGCGGAGCAGGCGGCCCACCTTCCCGGGCAGCACGCCGCGCAGGTCGTCGTCGGAGAGCGCGGCGAGCGCGCCGAGCGTCTCGACGCCGAGCCGGCGCAGCCGCTCCTCCGTCCGCGGGCCGAGCCCGGGGAGGAGGCGGATGTCGAGCGGCTCGAGGAAGGCCGCCTCGCGCCCCGGCGGCACGACCGTCAGCCCGCCCGGCTTGCGGCGGTCGCTCGCGATCTTCGCCACCGTCTTCGAGCTGCCGACGCCGAGCGAGCAGGTCAGGCTCGTCGAGCCGCGCACCGCCGTCTGCACCGCGCGCGCAATCTCGCGCGGTCGCGGGAACTCGCTCAGGTCGAGGTACCCCTCGTCGATCCCGGTCTTCTCGACGGCCGCCACGATCGAGCGGACGACGTCCCAGACCGCCCGGGAGTGCTCCCGGTAGACGGCGTGCCGCGGCCGGACGAAGACGACGTGCGGGCAGCGGCGGAGAGCCTCCGCGGACGACATCGCCGAGCGGATCCCGTACTTGCGCGCCTCGTAGTTCGCCGTCGCGACGACGCCGCGCCCGTGCGGGTCGCCGCCGACGACGAGCGGCACGCGCCTCAGGTCGGGGTTCTCGAGCTCCTCGACGGCGGCGAAGAAAGCGTCGAGATCGAGATGGGCGATGACCACGCGCCGAACGCTACGGGCTGCGCCGGAAGCAAAGGAGGCGCCCCGCGCTTGCGGCTTGCGCGGGACGCCTCCTGGGATCGAGAGAGGTGCGGCCTACCGCTCTCACCATTCCAAGATGCCGGTCGCGCGAAAACCTTGCGCACACGTTAAGCGTCCGTTTCGGCGTCCCGGCCACACCCGAGGCGTGGGCTACTATGCGACTCACCTTCGGCCGATATATGGCGATATGGCGTCCGCGTACTGAAGGGGGTGTCGAGGGGACCGTGTTCGAGCGCTTCACCGAACGAGCCAGGCAAGTGGTCGTCCTCGCGCAGGACGAAGCACGCGCGCTGAAGCACAACTACATCGGCACCGAGCACATCCTGCTCGGCCTGCTCCGCGAGGAGGAGGGGCTCGCGGCCCGCGTGCTCGAGTCGCTCGACATCACCGTCGAGGAGGTGCGCGCCCAAGTCGCCCGCATCGTCGGCCAGGGCGACGAGGTCACCACCGGCCAGATCCCGTTCACGCCGCGCGCGAAGAAGGTGCTGGAGCTCGCGCTGCGCGAGGCGCTCTCGCTCGGCCACAACTACATCGGCACCGAGCACATCCTGC
>JBBDQR010000040.1:0-4837 GCA_040905885.1 Gaiellaceae bacterium
GCCCCTCGCGCGTTCGGCGATCAGGCCGCCTCGGCCGCTAGAGTCGGGCACCCGATGGGCACGAAGTCGACGCTGGCGGCGGCGCTCGCGGCCGCCGCCGTGGCCGCGGGGTGCGGCGGCGCCGGCGAGGGCGGCGCAGAGCCCGAGCGCTACGAGCTCGGGCCGAGCCAGGCCTGCCTGCAGGAGGGCGGCGTCCGGGTGAGGACGACGGGCCTGGACTTCGTGGCCTCGACCGCGCTCGGCGGGGCGATGCGCGTCCAGCTCGAGACAGACAACTTCGTCGACGTCTCCTTCGGCGAGGACGCGGGCGAAGCCGAGCGGATCGAGCTCGCGTACCGGCGGTTCGCGGGCCGGTCGATCCCGATCGACGACGTCCTCCTGCGAACCAAGAACGTCGTGATGGTCTGGAACGCGCCGCCGACGGCCGAGGAGCGGGACACGCTCTTCGGCTGCCTCGAGGGCCCCGGGTAGAATCCAGGCGATGCTCGAGATCGGAACGCTTCGGGTCAAGACCGGCCTCGCCGAGATGCTCAAGGGCGGGGTGATCATGGACGTCGTCACCGCCGAGCAGGCGAAGATCGCCGAGGACGCGGGCGCCGTCGCCGTGATGGCGCTCGAGCGCGTGCCCGCGGACATCCGCGTCCAGGGCGGGGTCGCGCGGATGGCCGACCCGGAGAAGATCCGCGAGATCCAGGAGGCGGTGACGATCCCGGTGATGGCGAAGTGCCGCATCGGCCACTTCGCCGAGGCCCAGATCCTCCAGGCGCTCGAGGTCGACTACGTCGACGAGAGCGAGGTGCTCACGCCGGCCGACATCGAGCACCACGTCGACAAGTGGCAGTTCACCGTCCCCTTCGTCTGCGGCTGCACGAACCTCGGCGAGGCGCTGCGCCGGATCGCCGAGGGGGCCGCGATGATCCGGACGAAGGGCGAGGCGGGGACGGGCGACATCGTCAACGCGGTCACCCACATGCGCGCCGTCTTCGGCGCAATCCGCCGGCTGAAGAGCCTCCGCGAGGAGGAGCTCTACACCGAGGCCAAGAACCTCCAGGCGCCGTACGAGCTCGTCCGCTGGGTTGCCGAGGCCGGGCGGCTGCCGGTGGTGACGTTCACCGCGGGCGGCATCGCGACGCCGGCCGACGCGGCGCTCTGCATGCAGCTCGGCGCGGACGGCGTGTTCGTCGGCTCGGGCATCTTCAAGTCGGGCGACCCGGAGCTTCGCGCGAAGGCGATCGTGGAGGCGACCACGCACTACGCGGACCCGCAGGTGCTCGCGCGCGTCTCCGCCGGGCTCGGCGAGCCGATGGTCGGCATCTCGGCCGCCTCGCTCGACCCGAGCGAGCTGCTCGAACGCCGCGGCTGGTAGGCGCTCCGTCCGGCCCCGGCGTCAGGATGCCGGGCGGATGGAGGTCCGCAAGCCGATCTGGTCCACCTCGTCGTTCGTCCTCTACGTGGGCGGGCTCACCGTGCTCGGCGCCTCAGCCGGCGCGATCAGGTACCTGTCGTCCCAGTACGGCGACGCGGGCCTCGTCGCCTGGACGCTCGTCCCGCTCGTCGTGCTGTTCGCGATCGCGCACGCGTTTCGCGCGCGCGGCGAGTGGATCCCGGCCGGGCTGTTCATCGTCGCCGACCTGGTCGTCTGGATCGCCTTCCTGGCCGCGCTCCTGGAGTGGTGGGGCTGGTTCCCCGACGACGAGGGCTCGCCGTTCGCGGGCTGGCACTGGGCCCTCTGGCTGATCCTCGTCGTCGCGATCGCGACCGCGTTCGTCGACCTGCGGCAGTTCCGCTTCCCCCTGCTCGTCGTCTTCCCGACGGTGCTCACGTGGTTCCTGGTGGTGGACGTCCTCTCCGGCGGCGGCGACTGGGCGGCCGTGCTGACGCTGGTGATCGGGCTCGTCTACCTGGCAATCGGCACCCAGTTCGACGCGGGCCCGCAGAGGCCGTACGGATTCTGGGTGCACGTCGTCTCGGGCCTCCTCATCGGCGGCGCGCTGCTCCAGTGGTGGAACTCGAGCGACGCGGACTGGGCGCTCGTGGCGGTGACGGGCCTCGTCTACGTCGGCATCGCCCGCGCGACCGGCCGCTCGAGCTGGGCCGTGCTCGGCATCGGGGGCTTCCTCGCCGCGACCGTGCGCTTCGTGATCGAGTGGACCGACCTCTCCGGTTTTCCGTTCTTCACCGGCGAAGAAGGGATCCGCGGCTGGGTGCCGCCGCTCGTGTTCGGCATCGTCGGCCTGTTCTTCGTCCTGCTCGGACTGTGGGCGCGCGAACGGCAGGAGGAGCCCGCGGCGTAGACTTGGTCCCCGATGAGAATCGGGGTCCTCGCAGTCCAGGGAGCGTTCCGCGAGCACGCGGCGATGCTGCGGCGGCTCGGCGCCGAGGTCGTCGAGGTGCGCAAGCCCGAGCACCTCGATGGCCTGGACGGGCTCGTCATCCCCGGCGGCGAGTCGACCGCGATCGGCCGCCTGATCCGGCTCTACGGGCTCGAGGAGGCGATCCGCCGCTTCGCCGCGCCGGTCTTCGGCACCTGCGCGGGGATGATCCTGCTCGACCGCAACCACCTCGGCCTGGTCGACCTCGAGGTCGAGCGCAACGCGTACGGCCGGCAGGTCGCCAGCTTCGAGGCTGATCTGGAGCTCGTGGGGGAGGACGCGCCGCTGCGCGGCGTCTTCATCCGCGCGCCGCGCGTGCGCGACGCCGGGCCGGAGGTGGAGGTGCTGGCGGAGCTCGACGGCGAGCCCGTCCTGCTGCGCCAGGGCCGGTTCCTCGTCGCGTCGTTCCACCCGGAGCTGACGGACGATCCGCGCGTGCACGAGCGGTTCCTCGAGCTGGTCCGGGAGGAGGTGGCAAGTGTCGGGGCATAGCAAGTGGGCGTCGATCAAGCACAAGAAGAAGGCGACCGACGCGAAGCGCGGCCAGGAGTTCACGAAGCTCACGCGCGCGATCATCGTCGCCGTCCGTGAGGGCGGCCCCGATCCGGCGAGCAACCTCGCGCTCCAGAACGCGATCGAGAAGGCGCGGCACGCGTCCATGCCGAAGGACAACATCGAGCGCGCGATCGCCCGCGCGTCCGGCGAGGGCGCCGACGCGGCCGCCTACGAGGCGGTCACCTACGAGGGCTACGGCCCCGGCGGCGTCGCCGTCTACGTCGAGGCGCTGACGGACAACCGCAACCGCACGGCCTCCGACGTCCGCCACTTCTTCAGCAAGCACGACGGGAACCTCGGCGAGTCGGGCTCGGTCGCCTGGCTGTTCGAGCGCAAGGGGGTCGTGCTCGTGCCGGCCGACGGCGTGGACGAGGACGAGCTCACGCTCGCCGCCGCCGACGCCGGCGCCGAGGACGTGGAGCTTGAGGAGAGCACCTACCGCGTCACGTGCGCCCCCGAGCAGCTCGCGGCCGTCCGCGAGGCGCTCGAGTCGGCGGGCTTCCCGGTCGAGGACGCCCAGCCGACGATGCTGCCGAAGACGACCGTGGCCGTCGACGACGAGGCGACCGCACGGAAGATCGTCCGGCTCCTGGACGCCCTCGAGGAGAACGACGACGTCCAGGGCGTCTACGCCAACTTCGACATCTCCGAGCAGCTGCTCGAAGCCGCCGTCTAGGGAACGCCGGCGGGCCGCAGGACGTAGTAGGGACATGCGCGCTGTCGCGATCATTGCCGCCTTGGCTGCTCTCCTCGCCACGCCGGCCGCCGTCGCGAAGGACTTCGATCCAGGGGACCTGAGACTTTGCAACGCTAAGCGGTGCGTCCCGATCCTGAACCGGCACGCGCTGAAGTCGCTCGCAGGCCTCTACTACGTCGCTCCCCAGCCGGAACGCGCACCAGCCGTCCGCCTCGGAGTGCCGTACTACCAGCTCCGCTTTCGCAACGGCTACGTGACCGGGATCGTCGCGAGTGCGAAGCTCGACCGCTTCCTTAGCTACGGCGTCTACCTCGGGCGGTTCCAGCGCGGGACCTGGTACCGGATGCCGGACGTCGCCGCGCGCGAGCTGAGACACCTGGCCGCGGGCCTGACGCCGCTCCGCGTCACCAGGGAGGCGCTCGCCCGCTCGCGCTAGGCCGCTTAGGTCGCTGGGGCGCTGACGTTGTCATTCCCCCGGCGCTGTGTTAAGCAGCCCAGAGGATGGCGAGATGTCGCACGGCCGGATCGCCGGCGCGCTCGTCCCGAGCCAAGGAGGAAGAGGGATGAACAAGCGAACGAGGTTCGCTGCGGCCGCAGGTGCGACCGTGGCGATGGCGCTCGCGGGCGGGATCGCCTGGGCGGCGATTCCCGACTCCGGCGGCGTGATCCACGGCTGCTACCAGAAGAACAACGGCATGCTCCGCGTGATCGACGACGCCACGCAAGGTTGCCAGGCGTCCGAGCTCGCGATCTCGTGGAACCAGGTCGGCCAGCAGGGGCCCCAGGGGGCGCAGGGGCCGCAGGGGCCGCAGGGGCCGCAGGGGCCGCAAGGGCCGCAAGGGCCGCAAGGGCCTCAGGGGCCGCAGGGCGCGTCAGGCCTGGCGGGATTCGAGGTCGTGGCGCACCAGGAGCCGACCGAGGCTTCTTCGTCGTTCGTGACCTCGATCGCCGAGTGCCCCGCCGGGAAGCGTCTGATCGGCGGCGGCTTCGCGATCCTCGGAGCAGTCGGGGATCTGGGCGCCGGGGGGCCCCGCGTGATCCGAAACCACAAGTTCAACCTGGAGACCTGGATCGTGCAGACGGTCCACCCCCAGAACTACGCAGTCGACCGTCCCTACTCGGTCTTCGCCTACGCGCACTGCGTGAACGCGTGAGCGGCTGGAGGGGGGCCGCCCCCCGCCCGGCACCCCGCCCTCGGGTGATTCAGTAGCCG
>JBBDQR010000040.1:4847-9062 GCA_040905885.1 Gaiellaceae bacterium
CGGGCCCCCCTCCAGGAAACCGGAAGAGGAACGTCCGGGGCGATCCCTAATGTCTCTGCGTGAAGGTCCTCGGAATCGACCCAGGGACGGCTTCGTGCGGGTACGGCATCGTCCACGAAAGCGACGGGCGCCTCCGGGCCGTGTGTCACGGCCTGTGGCGCACACCCGCCTCGCAGCCGCTCGCGCTGCGCTTGAGGACGATCTACGAGGGAGTGGCCGCCCTGGTCGGGGAGCACGCGCCGGACGCGGTCGCGCTGGAGGAGTCGTACGTCGGCGCCGACGCCCGCATCGCGCTCTCCGTCGGGCAGGCGCGAGGTGCCGTCCTGGTCGCCGGCGCGCTCGCGGGCGTCGAGTGCGCTGAGTACGCGCCCGCGCGCGTCAAGCAGGCGGTCTGCGGCTACGGCCGGGCCGACAAGGGGCAGGTGGAGCGGATGGTGAGGATGATCCTGGGCGTGGAGGAGAAGCTGTCGAGTCACGCCTCCGACGCGCTCGCCGTCGCGATCTGCCACGCGCTCGCGCCGCCCCTGTTGAAGGTGGCCGCGCGGTGATCGCGCGCCTGCGCGGCAAGCCGGTCGCGCGGACCGCCGAAGGGCTCGTCCTCGACGTCGGCGGTGTCGGCTACCTCGTCGCCGCGACGACGGGCGCGCTACGGAAGGCCGACGGGGCCTCCGAGGTGACCGTGGAGACGTACCTGCACGTCCGCGAGGACGTGCTCCAGCTCTACGGCTTCGCCGACGCGGCCGAGCGGGAGATGTTCGTCCACCTGCTCTCGGTCAACGGGATCGGCCCGAAGGTCGCGCTCGCGATCCTCTCGAGCGCCACGCCCGCAGACCTGCGCCGCGCGATCGCCCGTGAGGACGCTGCGCGCTTCCAGGCGATTCCCGGCATCGGCAAGAAGACGGCCGAGCGGATCGTGCTCGAGCTGAAGGAGAAGCTCGGCACGGTCGTCGACGCGACGCCGAGGGCCACGGGCGACCTGCTCGCGCGCGACGCGCTTGTCGAGCTGGGCTGGACGGTCGCCGACGCCGAGCGCGCCCTCGCGGCCGTCGATCCCGAGCTGCCCGTCGAGGAGCAGGTGCGCATGGCGCTAAGGGAGGCGGCATGACCGAGACGCAGTTCCTCGCCCCGGCCGGTCGGCCCGAGGAGGACGAGCTCGAGCGCTCGCTGCGGCCCCGCCGGCTCGACGACTTCGTCGGGCAGGAGCGCGTCAAGGAGCAGCTCGCGATCGCGCTGGAGGCGACGCGGGGCCGCGGGGAGGCCCTCGACCACGTCCTCCTCGTCGGCCCGCCCGGCCTCGGCAAGACGAGCCTCGCTTTCATCGTCCGGGAGGAGCTCGGCGTCGGGATCCGCACGGTCGCCGGGCCGGCGCTGGAGCGCAAGGGCGACATGGCGGCGATCCTCACCTCGCTCGAGCAGCGCGACATCCTCTTCGTGGACGAGATCCACCGGCTCAACCGGGCGATCGAGGAGATCCTCTACCCGGCGCTCGAGGACTTCCGGCTCGACATCGTCGTCGGCCAGGGCCCTGCCGCGCGGACGCTGACGCTCGACCTGCCGCCGTTCACGCTCGTCGGCGCCACCACGCGCACCGGCCTTCTGACCACGCCGCTGCGCGACCGCTTCGGGATGACGTTCAGGCTCGACTACTACACGCCCGAGGAGCTGGGGCTGATCGTCCGCCGCTCCGCGAGCATCCTCGGCGTCGCCGTCGAGGACGAGGCCGCCGACGAGATCGCCAAGCGCGCCCGGGGCACGCCGCGGATCGCGAACCGCATCCTGCGCCGCGTCCGGGACGTCGCGGAGGTCCGGCACGAGGGCTCCGTGACGACGGCGGTGGCGCGCGAGGCGCTGGAGCTGCTGGAGGTGGACCGCGAGGGCCTCGAGCGCACCGACCGCGAGCTGCTCCGCGCGATCGTGGAGCGGTTCGGCGGCGGGCCGGTGGGGCTGTCGACGCTCGCGGTCGCGCTCGGCGAGGAGCCGGACACGATCGAGGACGTCTACGAGCCCTACCTGCTCCAGCTCGGCTTCATCCAGCGGACGCCGCGCGGGCGGATCGTCACCGACCGAGGCCGCGACCACCTCGGCGCGGAGCCCGAGCGGGAGACGCGGCTCTTTTGAGCAACCTCTGGCTCCCCGGCATCTCGGCCGGCCCGATCGACGAGTTCGTCGGGGCGCTGCACCGGCACATCGAGCGCTTCGCGACCGAGAAGGAGGTCGAGAAGCCGCACGTGGAGGTCGAGCTCGTCGACGGGGCACGCTACGTGCTCGACTCGCTGACGGCCCAGCCCGGGTTCGGCTTCATCACGATCCGCCAGCACAAGCGGGACGAGGACGACCCGGACGAGATCGTCGTCCCGGTCGGCTCGATCCGCAGGATCGAGCTCAAGCACACCGCCGAGCACGCGCCGGCCTTCGGGTTCTCGCTGCCGCACCCGGGCTAGCGCCGGAACTGGAGCTCGTGCCAGGACGGCACGGGGGCGAGCTCGAGCAGCGCGGGCCCGCCGTTCGGGTCGCGGTAGGTGAAGTCGCCCTCCTCCTCGTCCCAGGCGACCTCGAGCAGCCCTTCCTTGACGCGGTGGTCGAGCCAGGCGCCGCGGAAGACGAGCTTTCGCAGCCAGTAGACGAGCGACTCGCCGTCGACGAGGGAAAGCTGCTCCCAGTGGCGAACCAGATACTGGCCGAGCCCGCTCCGCGGATCGGCAATCCGGCCGTCCGCCGCGAGCTCGACCAGGTCGGCCGTCTCGTCGTCGTCGAGCTCGTTCGCCGCAAGGAGTCCGAGCTTGACGGCGGCCGCCGTCACCCGCTCCTCGAAGTCGCCGCCGTTGAAGCCGAAGCGGTACCCGAGGAACTCGATCACGTAGTCGTCGCCCGACGTGTAGTTCGCCTCGGTCACCTGTCCGCAGGATAACCACGGGCTACGCTGGTCTCCCCATGCGTGCCCGGGTCCTCGTCCCCGCCGCGGCGGCCGTCGCCGCGCTCGTCGCGGTCTCCGCGTTGCTCTTCCAGTGGTCGGCCGAGAAGGCGGCCCTGCTGGCTCCGGTGATCGTCGCCACCGCGGGCGCGACCGCCTTCATCTTCGTGCTCTGGACGAAGATCGCGTGGGAGGGACTCCGCCGCTCGCGGCACCCCGTCGCGATCCTCGCCGGGATCGCGGGCGCGATCGCGCTGCTCGTCGTCCTCTCCTTCTTCGTCGAGCTCCCCTCGTACCACTAGCCCCGTATCCGGTCCCGCGGCCTCTCCGTTCAAACGGCGTATGTTCGGTTCCTTCCTGCAGCCGCAGTTCATGCCGTGCCCGGACTGCGGAGCGTCCGCGCC
This sequence comes from Gaiellaceae bacterium, assembly GCA_040905885.1. GTDB lineage: Bacteria > Actinomycetota > Thermoleophilia > Gaiellales > Gaiellaceae > JACVRU01. The sequence continues at coordinate 8,163 of JBBDQR010000040.1, forward strand.
GACGGCGGAGATGGACCTCCACGAGTGCACGAGGGAGCGCTGGCTCGACTACCAGATGTTCCAGCTGCGGGCCGAGGTCGCCTCGTTCGACGTGCAGCTGGCCGCCTTCCTCGCGTCGCCCCGCGGCCGCTTCGAAGCGTACTACGGGGAACGGCAGCGCCTGCTCGCGCCCGCGTAGTCCGTCCGACGCCGCTCGTACCGTTGCCCTGCGATGCAGGGCAGCTGGACGATCCGTCCCTGCCCGTACCGGGAGGTGGCCCTTCTGGCCCGGGAGCTCGGGATCAGCGAGCTCACGGCAGCCGTCCTCGTCCGGCGCGGGTACGGGACGCCCGAGACGGCGAGGGCGTTCCTCGCCGTGGAGCCTCCCGGCCACGATCCGTTCCTGCTCGGCGACATGCGCGCCGCCTGCGAGCGCATCAGCGCCGCGGTCGCCGCCGGGAAGCGCGTCTGCGTCCACGGCGACTACGACGTCGACGGGATCTGCGCCACCGCGCTCGCCGTCCTGACGCTCCGCGAGCTCGGCGCCGACGTCTCGTGGCACCTCCCGAGCCGCTTCGACGAGGGGTACGGAGTCAGCGCCGCCACGATCGGGCGGCTGGCGGACGAGGGCGTCGGGCTCGTGCTCACGGTCGACTGCGGGATCACGGCGGTCGCCGAGGTCGCCGAGGCGACCGCGCGCGGGCTCGAGGTCGTCGTCACCGACCACCACCGGCCGGGCGACGAGCTGCCGGACTGCCCGGTGGTCGCGACCCGCCCGTCCGAGTACCCGTTTCCCGAGCTCTGCGGCACGGGCGTCGTCTACAAGCTCGCCGAGGCGCTCGGCGTCGACGTGTCCCGCCATTTCGACCTCGTCGCGCTGGCGACGATCGCGGACGTCGTCCCGCTCGTGGACGAGAACCG
>JBBDQR010000041.1:0-2122 GCA_040905885.1 Gaiellaceae bacterium
TACCCGTACATGAAGATCGACGAGTCCGACGTGGACATCGGCCACGAGGCGACCGTGTCCAAGATCGGCGAGGAGCAGCTCTTCTACCTGATGTCGCGCGGGCTGACGGAGGCCGAGGCCGCGGCGATGATCGTCTCCGGCTTCGTCGAGCCGATCACGAAGGAGCTTCCCCTGGAGTACGCGGTCGAGATGAACCGCCTGATCCAGCTCCAGATGGAGGGCTCCGTCGGTTGATCTCCCTCCAGTGATCCACATCGAGCGCGTCGACTACATCCGCGTTCCGGTCAGAGACATCGAGCAGGCGAACCACTTCTACGGCGAGGTGCTGGGCCTCGCGCGGAACGCGAACTCGCCCGGCGACGACTGGATCGAGTACGAAGCAGGCAACGTCACGCTCGCAGTCATGACGCCGCACACGCACGACTACGAGTTCACGCCGCTGCCGCCGGGCACGATCGCGCTGCGCGTCGCCGACGTTGCCGAGGCGAAGGCGAAGCTCGAGGCGGCCGGCGTCCAGGTCAACGAGATGTGGGACTCGGGCGTCTGCCACGGCGCCGGCTTCCGAGACCCTGACGGCAACCCCATCCTCCTCCACCGCCGCTACGCGCCGTACCCGGACGGGACGACGCCCTGATGCAGGTCGAGCAGGTCGACTTCGTCTCGATTCCGACGCGCGACGTGGCGCGTTCGGTGGCCTGGTACCGGGATGCGCTCGGGCTGCCCGTGAGCGAGTACAGCCCCGGCGAGGTCGAGACGCCGAACGTCACCCTCTCCTTCTGGAATCCCGAGGAGGACGGAGAGGCCTTCGAGCCGAACGGCGCCGGGATCGCGCTCCGCGTCGCAGACGTTCACGCCGCGGTCGAGGAGGCGAAGGCGGCCGGCGCCGAGTTGATCGGCGTCGAGGACACCGGCGTCTGCCACATGGGCTTCGTCAAGGACCCCGACGGCAACGTCCTCATCCTCCACCGGAGGTACGCGCCCCGTGGCTAGGAGCGAGGCGCTCGAGCGCTACCGCGCGCTGCCGGTGCCCGACACCGCTCAGGAGCACTGGCGCTTCACCGATCTGCGCGGCTTCGACCCCGACTCGTTCGCGGCCGACGGCGGTGCGGTCGTGCGGCCCGAGTCGATGCTCGAGCTGGACGTGGCCGGGCTGGCCTTCGTCGGCGAGGGCGGGATCGAGATCGAGCGCGCGCCCGAGGGGATCACCTTCGCTCCGCTCTCCGAGGACCACGAGCGGCTCCACGAGCTTGTCGGCTGGGACGAGAAGTTCGCGGCCCACAACGCCGCCGAGTGGAGGCACGGGCTGCTCGTCCACGTACCGAAGGACGTCGTCCTCGAGCGGCCGCTCTACGTGCGCATCGCCAACTCCGTCGAGGGCGGCTCGCTCTTCTGGCGCCTGCTCGTGATCGCCGAGGAGGGGGCGCGGTTCTCGCTGATCGAGGAGTACACGTCCTCGGCGCCGGAGCTCTCCGCCTACTCGAACGCGGTCTCCGAGCTCTTCGTCGGACAGGCCGCGAAGCTCGAGTACGTCTCGATCCAGAACCTCTCGCGCGGCACGTGGCACTTCGCGACCCACCACGCGCGCGTCGAGCGCGACGCCGAGCTGGACTGGGTCGCCGGCGGCTTCGGCTCGAAGAAGGGCAAGACCTGGATCCAGAACGACCTCGCCGGCCAGGGTGCGCAGTCGCGGGTGACGGGCGCCTACTTCGCCGACGGAGACCAGCACATCGACTACGACACCTTCCAGCGGCACGTCGGCCCGTCGACGACATCGGACTTCGCCTTCAAGGGCGCGCTGCGCGACACCGCCACCGCCGTCTGGCGCGGGATGATCCGCGTCGAGAAGGAAGCCCAGCAGACGGACGCGTACCAGGAGAGCCGCGCGCTGATGCTCTCCCCCGACGCGCACGCGGTGCCGATCCCCGGCCTGGAGATCCTCGCCAACGACGTCCGCTGCACGCACGGCGCGACCGTCGGCCGCGTCGACCGGGACGAGCTCTTCTACGCGATGGCCCGCGGCCTCTCGCGGGCGGAAGCCGAGCGGCTGATCATCCGCGGCTTCTTCCAGGACATCCTCGACCGCATCGAGCTCGAGCCCGTGCGCGAGGCGGTCGCGGGCCTG
>JBBDQR010000041.1:2132-9015 GCA_040905885.1 Gaiellaceae bacterium
GCGGCCGCGCTCGACGCGCGGATCCCGCAGGCCTAGCGCGCCTCGAGCGCGGCCAGCCGGGCCTCACCTCCGCCAGCCGCCGCTCGAGCGCGCCGACCCGGTCGTCCTCGGCCGCGGCGGGCGCCTCCGGAGAGTCCGCGCCGAGGGCGTGCGCGTAGCGCTCCTCCTTCTGGCCGGGGCGGCGGGGCAGACGCACGGCGAGCTCGCGCCCGACGAGCCCCTCCAGCGTCTCGATCGCCTCGGGCACCGAGCCGAAGCGGTGCAGGCGCTCCGAGCGCTGCTTCAGCTCCCCGGGCGTCTGGGGCCCGCGCAGCATCAGGACGGCGAGCAGAGAGAGCGCCGCGAGAGCCCGGCGAGCGGATCCCGGATCGTCGGCTCGTCGTAGTCGACGACGGGATCGCGGTTCGTCGCCTGGTTGCAGGCGAGCCGGAGAGCGTTCACCGACAGGGGATACGCGTCCGGAGTCGTCCGCTGCTTCTCGCCGAGGCAGCCGAGGACGCGGATCTCGGCGGCGTCCAGCTCCACGGCGTCTCAGGGTAAATCCCCGCCGGTAGGCTCGCGCGATGTCCGCGACGCCGCGTCCCCGGCAGCACTACAACGTCACGCTCGCCATCCTCGTGTTCGCGGGGACGGCGTTCGCGTTGCAGCAGACGATGATCATCCCGGCGCTGCCGGTGCTCGCCGTGGAGCTCGGGACGTCGACCGCCTGGGCCACCTGGCTGCTCACCGGCTTCCTCCTCTCGGCGTCGGTGGCGATCCCCGTCCTCGGCAAGCTCGGCGACCAGCACGGCAAGGAGCGCCTCCTCGTGATCAGCCTGGCCGTCTTCCTGCTCGGCTCGGTCGGCGCGTGCTTCGCCTGGGACATCGGCTCCCTGATCGGCTTCCGGATCCTCCAGGGCGCCGGTGGCGCGGTCTTCCCGCTCAGCTTCTCGATCATCAAGGACGAGTTCCCGGCGGAGAAGGTCGGCGTTGCCGTCGGCGCCGTCTCGGCGGTGTTCGCGGTCGGCGGCAGCCTCGGGCTCGTGCTCTCGGGCGTGATCGTCGACCACGTCTCCTGGCGCTGGATCTTCGCCGTCGGCGCCGTCGGCGTCGCCGCGGCCGTCGTGCTCGTCTACCTGTTCGTCCCGGAGTCGCCGATCAAGACGCCCTCCCGGATCGACTTCCCCGGCGCCGCCCTGCTCTCCATCGGCCTGCTCGCGCTGCTGCTCGCATTGACGGAGGGCGAGCGCTGGGGCTGGGCGTCGGGGCGCATCCTCGGCCTCTTCGGAGCGTCCGCCGCCGCGCTCATGCTCTGGGCGCTCGTCGAGCTGCGCGTCCCGGAGCCGATGGTCGACATGCGGATGCTCGCTAACCGGCCGGTGCTCTTCGCCAACCTGACCGCGCTGATCGCGGGCTTCGCGCTCTTCGGCTCCTTCATCCTCGTGCCGAGCCTGCTCCAGCTGCCGCGCGAGCTCGCGGTCTACGGCTTCGGCGCGAGCGCGACCGTGACGGGCCTCTACCTGCTCCCGAGCTCGGTGACGGGATTCCTCAGCGGGCCGCTCGCCGGCGTCCTGAGCCGCCGCGTCCACGCCAAGTGGGCGCTCAGCCTCGGCATGGCGCTCGGGGCGGTGGGCCTGGCCTTCCTCGCGGTCTGGCACTCGGAGCCCTGGCACATCGTCTTCGGCATGCTCCTGCTCGGCGCGGGCCTGCCGGCGACGTTCGCGGCGATGGCGAAGATCATCGTGGACGCGGTGCGCCAGAGCGAGACCGGCGTCGCGACCGGGATGAACACCGTGATGCGGACGATCGGCGGCGTGGTCGGCGGCCAGGTCGGGGCCGCCCTGCTCGTGACCAAGACCGTCTCGGGCGGCGTGCCGGCGGAGTCCGCCTACGTCACCGCCTTCGCGGTCGGCGCCGGCGGGGCGTTCGTCGGCGCGCTCGTCGCGCTGCTGATCACGCCACGGCGTAGATTGACGGCATGAGCTGCGACTGCCACCGGAGCGGGTACGGACAGTTCTTCAACAGGCGGTTCGCCCGCCGGGTCGCCCGCAGGTACCGGAAGCGGGGCCTCGACGGGTCGTCGCAACGGATCGCCGACTTCGTCGTCTCCCGCGGCGTCGAGGGCGCGACCGTGCTCGAGATCGGCGGCGGCGTCGGCGAGATCCAGGTCGAGCTGCTCAAGGCCGGCGCGGCCCGCACGGTCAACCTCGAGCTCTCGCCCGAGTACGACGACGAGGCGCGCGCCCTCGCCGAGGAGGCGGGCGTCGCGGAGCGGATGGAGCGGCGGCTCCACGACATCGCCGCCGATCCCGACGCCGTCGAGCCCGCGGACGTCGTCATCCTCCACCGGGTCGTCTGCTGCTACCCCGACTACGAGCGGCTGCTCGGCACGGCCGGCGACCACGCTCGCAGGCTGCTCGTCTTCAGCTACCCGCCGCGGAACGCTCTGACGCGCGCGTTCATGACGGTCGCCAACCTCGTGCAGGCGCTGCTCCGCCGCGACTTCCGCTCGTTCACGCACCCGCCGGGGGCCATGCTCGCCGTCCTCGACCGCCGCGGCCTGCGGCGAACGTGCGAGCACCACGGCCTGGTATGGCAGATCGCCGGACTCGAACGGGCCTAACCGAGGCGGAGGCCCAGCGCCGCCTCGCCGAGCGCGGCCCGGTCGAGCCGCCCGCGACGAGCCGCTCGACGGCGAGCATCGTCCGCGCCAACGTCTTCACGGTCTTCAACGCGATCCTGCTGGTGATGGGCGTGCTCACGCTCGCGTTCGCGCAGTGGCAGGACGCCCTCTTCCTCGGGATCATCGTCGCCAACTCCTCGATCGGGATCGCGCAGGAGCTGCGCGCGAAACGGGCGCTCGACCGGCTCGCCGCGCTCGTCGCCCCGCACGCGACCGTCGTGCGCGACGGCGAGGAGCGGGAGGTGGCCATCGAGGAGGTCGTGGTCGGCGACCTCGTCCGGCTCGACGCGGGCGACCAGGTCGTCGCCGACGGGACGCTCGTCTCGAGCGACGGGCTGGCGCTCGACGAGTCGATCCTCAGCGGCGAGTCGCGGGCGGTCGTCCGCGGCGCGGGCGAGGAGGTGCGCTCCGGGTCCTTCGCCGTCGAGGGCGCCGGCGCCTACGAGGTCACCGCGGTCGGCGAGGACAGCTACGCGCAGCGGATCGCCGGCGAGGCGCGCGAGTTCCGCCATCCGCGCTCCCCGCTCGAGCTGGCGCTGAACCGGCTGCTCATCATCACCGTCGCCGTGATGGTGCCGCTGGGGACGATCCTCGTCTACTCGCTCTGGGAGGAGGGCGGCCCGCTCGACGACGCCGTCACGACCGCGGTCGCCGGCATCGTCACGCTCGTCCCCGAGGGGCTGATCCTGCTCGCTAGCCTCACCTTCGCGGCCGCCGCCCTCCAGCTCGCCCGCCGGGGCGCCCTTGCCCAGCAGCTGAACGCGATCGAGTCGCTCGCCTCCGTCGACATCATCTGCCTCGACAAGACCGGCACGCTCACCGAGTCGACGCTGCGCGTGCTCGAGGTCGACCCGCCGGAGCTCGCCGACGAGCTCGGCCGCTTCGCCGCCAGCTCGCCCAGCCGCAACGCGACGCTGAAGGCGATCGCGGAGGCCTTCCCGGCCGAGCCGGAGGAGCCGCTCGAGTACGAGCCCTTCTCCTCGAGCAAGCGCTACAGCGCGCTGCGCCTCCGCGACGGCCGCTACGTGCTCGGCGCGCCGGAGCTCTTCGGGCTCGAGAGCGACGGGCACGGCCGCCGCGTGCTCGGCTTCGGGAAGGACGACTTCCGGCCGCTCGGCCGCGTCATCCTGGCCGAGGAGCTGCGCCCGGACGCGCGGGAGACGGTGGAGTTCTTCCGCGCGGAAGGCGTCGAGCTGAAGGTGCTCTCGGGCGACGACCAGCGGACGGTCGAGGCGATCGCCCGCGACGCGGGGATCGAGCCGGAGTCCGTGCACGGCCGCGTCTCGCCGGAGGACAAGAAGCGCTTCGTCGAGGGCCTACGGGAGCGGGGCCACTACGTGGCGATGGTGGGCGACGGGGTCAACGACGTGCCGGCGCTGAAGGCGGCCCGGCTCGCCTTCGCTCAGGGCAGCGGCTCGGAGATGGCCCGCAGCGTCGCCGACGTCGTCCTCGTCAGCGGCGACTTCGCCGCCGTGCCTGCGATGGTGGCCGAGGGCCGAAAGATCCTGCGGAACGTCCAGCGGGTGACGAAGCTGTTCGTGACCAAGTCGGTCTTCGCCGCGTTCCTCGTCCTGCTCGTCGGCGTGACCGCGACGCCCTACCCCCTGCTGCCGCGGCACCTGACGCTCGCCGCGACCCTGACGATCGGCATCCCCGGCTTCTTCCTCGCGCTCGCGCCCAGCTCCGGCCCGTGGCGGACGTCCGGCTTCCTCCGGGACGTGGCGCGGTTCGCCGTGCCGGCGGGGACGGCGGCGGGCCTCGGCGTGCTCGCCGCGTACCACTTCTCGCTCAGCGTGGTCGAGGCGCCGCTCGTGGACGCGCGGACGGTGGCCACGTCCGTGCTCGTCCTCGTCGGCCTCTACCTCGTGCTCGCGCTGGAGGCCTCGGAGCCGCGCCGCGGTCGCGCCGTCCTCGGCCTCTGCCTCGCCCTCCTCGCCGCCTACGCGATCGTGCTCGCCTGGAGCTGGAGCCGCGGCTTCTTCGAGCTGGTCGTGCCCGGGCCGTGGGAGGTCGTCGCCATCCTCGGCGGCGCCGGCCTGGCCGTCGCGGGCCTGGTCTTCACGGACGAGCGCTTCGTACCGCGGGTGTAGCCTGGATAGCGCATGGCGGTGACCGCGAAGCAAACGCTCGACGCCCACAAGCTACGGGCCGACTTCCCCATCTTCGAGCAGTCCTTCCACGGCAAGCCGCTCGCCTTCCTCGACTCCGCCGCCAGCTCGCAGAAGCCCCGGCAGATGCTCGAGGCGATGACCCGCTTCTACGAGACGTCGTACGCGAACGTCCACCGCGGCGTCTACCAGCTCGCGGAGCGGGCGACCGAGGCGCTCGAGGGCGCGCGCGAGAAGGCGTGCCGGCTGGTCAACGCGCCCGAGGCGCGGGAGGTGATCTTCACCCGCAACGCCACCGAGTCGCTCAACCTCGTCGCGTACGCCTGGGGGCTGACGAATCTCGGCCCGGGCGACCTCGTCGTCGTCACCGAGCTCGAGCACCACTCGAACTTCGTCCCCTGGCAGTACATCGCCGGCCGCACCGGCGCGGGCTTCCGCATGGTCCCGCTCGACGCGCAGGGCGAGCTGCGGCTCGACGCGCTGGACGAGATCGGGCGCGACGGCGCGGTCAAGGTGGTCGCGACCAACCTCGTCTCGAATTCGCTCGGCACCGTCAACGACGTGGCCAGGGTGGCCGCCTGGGCGCACGAGCAGGGCGCGATCATGGTCTGCGACGCGGCGCAGGCGGTGCCGCACAAGCGGGTTGACGTGCAGGTGCTCGGCTGCGACTTCCTCGCCTTCTCGGGGCACAAGATGTGCGGCCCGAGCGGGATCGGCGTGCTCTGGGGCCGCGCCGAGCTGCTGGAGGCGATGGAGCCGTTCCTGCTCGGCGGCCACATGATCAAGAAGGTGAAGGTCGAGGAGACGACCTGGGGCGACCTGCCGCACAAGTTCGAGGCGGGCACGTCCCCGATGGCCGAGGCGGTCGGGCTCGGCGCCGCCATCGACTACCTCGAGGGAATCGGCTTCGAGGCGATCGAGCAGCACGAGCACGAGCTCGTCGAGTACGCGCTGGCGCGGCTCGCCGACGTGCCCGGGATCGTGCTCTACGGGCCGGCGGCGGAGCGGCGGGCGGGGATCGTCTCCTTCAACGTCGAGGGCGTCCACCCGCACGACGTTGCCCAGGTCCTCGACCTTGACGGCGTCGCCATCCGCGCGGGGCACCACTGCTGCCAGCCGCTGATGACGAAGCTCGGCGTCGCGGCCACGAACCGCGCCAGCTTCTACCTCTACACGGTGCCCGAGGAGATCGACCGGCTCGTGGAGGGGCTGCACAAGGCCAAGAAGCTCCTTGGCTAGTCTGGCTCCGTGAGCAGCTTCGACGACCTCTACCGCGAGAACATCCTCGACCACTACAAGAACCCTCGGAACCACGGGCGGATCGAGGACGCCGGCGCCTCCGCGGAGGGCATGAATCCGCTCTGCGGCGACGAGGTCACCATCACCGTCGCCTTCGCGGAGGACGGCGAGACGATCGACGACGTGAAGTTCGAGGGGCGCGGCTGCGCCATCAGCCAGGCCTCGACCTCGATGCTCACGGAGCTGATCAAGGGGCGGAAGGCCGCCGACGTGCTCGCCTTCGAGAAGGACGAGCTGCTCGAGGAGGTCGGGATCCCGCTCACCCCCGTCCGGCTGAAGTGCGCGATCCTCGGCCTCCACACGCTCAAGGTCGCGCTCGGCAAGGCGACCGGCACGGCGACGGACGTCGCGGACGACGACATCGACGTTCGCTGATGGCGCGATACGAGGTCTGCCCGGTGGACGAGCTTCCGCCCGGGTCGATGAAGATCGTCCCCGCTGAGACGACGCTCGTCGGGGTCTACAACTGCGGCGGCGAGTACTTCGCGCTCGAGGACCGCTGCTCGCACGACGACGGGCCGCTCGTCGAGGGCGAGTGGGAGCCCGATACCTGCACCGTCATCTGCCCGCGACACGGCTCCAACTTCGACCTCCGCACCGGGCGGCCGCTGTCGCTGCCGGCGTACGAGCCGGTCGCCACGTATGGCGTCGTCGCCGAGGACGGGCTGATCTTCGTGGACGTGCCTGACTAAGTGGTCGCCGCCGCGATTACGATCGGCTCGCCCGGCTGCAAAGCGGCGCGAGGCGGCGTCCCTCAGCCCTTCCCCACGAAGTGCTGCGCACTTCGCGGGGGCCCCGGAGGTCGCGCCCGTAC
>JBBDQR010000042.1:0-6848 GCA_040905885.1 Gaiellaceae bacterium
GTCGGCAAGCAGGCCGGCTACCTCGACAAGGAGGGGCGCCTTCCCGACGTGCGGAAGCCCCTGCTCGTCGACTCGGTCGCTGCGATGGCGGGCGGCGCGGCGTCGGCCTCGTCGGCGACGACCTACATCGAGTCGTCCGCGGGCGTCGGCGTCGGCGGCCGTACAGGCTGGGTGAGCGTCGTCACCGGCGTGCTCTTCTTCCCGTTCCTCTTCCTCGCTCCGCTCATCGGCATGGTGCCGCGCGCGGCCACCGCGCCGGCCCTGTTGATCGTCGGCTGGCTGATGATGACGGCGCTCAGCGAGGCGGAGGAGGAGGCGCCGCCGCACGCGCCCGGAGAGGATAAGCGTCGCATCCTGGCCGGAATCAACTTCGCCGACGTGGCGATCGGCCTCTCGGCGGCGGTCACGATCATGCTGATGCCGTTCTCGTTCTCGATCACGGACGGCATCGCCGCGGGCTTCATCGTCTTCGTGCTCATCCGGATCGCGCAGCGCCGGATCGCGGACGTGCACCCGATCATGCTCGGGGCGGCGGGGCTCTTCATCCTCTACTTCCTGGTGCCGCTGCTCCAGGACAACTTCGACTGGATCTAGGGGTTGTCGCGTGGGCGCTCGGTCACCCGGCCGAGCGCCCACCACCCCGCCAGCGGCACCGCGGCGGCGACCGCGAACGCCGTCCGCCACGAGGTCGCCTCGACGAGGACCGCGAAGCCGGGCGGGACGCCCGCCCCGATCACCGAGAGCACGGTCTGCTGGAAGCCGATCGCGGCCCCGCTGCGCGCCTCCCCGGCCAGCTCCGCAGCGGCGGTGAACGAGAGCCCGTTCCACGCCATCGAGAGGCCGCCGGCGACGAGGAAGGCGGTGAGGGAGACCGCGATCGGCGCCCCGGTGGCGGCCGCGGAGGCGGCCATCGCCGCGACGAGCGCGAGCCCGATCCAGCGCAGCGGGCGGATCCGGGAGCCGAGCACGTCCGACCACCGCCCGCCCCCGATCCGGAAGGCGGCGCCGAGGACGTTGATCCCCGCGAGCACGGCGGCGGCCCGGGAGACGGAGAAGCCGCGCTCGTCGTGCAGGTAGAGGACGAGGAAGCCGAGCACCGCCACCTGCGCGACGAGGTAGAGGCCGCTCCCCCAGCAGACGAGCCAGAGGCGCCGGTCGCGGAGCGTCCAGGGCACCGCCTCGACGATGTGCTCGCGCACGCGCTCCCGGAGCAGCAGCGTCCCGACCACCGCGCCGAGCGCCGACATCCCCGCCAACAAGAGGAACGCGGCGCGCAGGCCGCCGGCGGCGACGGTCACCGGCAGGACGAGCGCCCCGATGATGCCGCCGACCGGCACGGCCGTCTGCCGGATGCCGAGGGCGAGCCCGCGCTCGTCCCGGTCGAACCAGTTCATGATCGCCCGGCCGCTGCCGGACTGGACGCTCGAGCCGGCCGCGCCGGAGACGGCGAGCAGCAGGACGAGCGGAAGGAGGCTCGAGACGAAGGCCGCGCCCGCCAGCGCGCCCGCGCTGAGCGCCATCCCTGCCCCGAGCGTCCACCGCTCCCCGACCCGGTCGACGGCAAAGCCCCAGGGCAGGAGCGTGAGGATCGTCCCGACCCAGCCCGCCCCGAGCACGATCCCCACCTGCCCGAGCGAGAGCCCGAGCTCGTCGCGGATCGCCGGCGCGATCACCGGCAGACCCAGGCCGACCGCCGCGAACGCCGCCTGCGCCGAGAACCCGGCGGCCAGGATCGCCCAGCGGTAGCGCGAGCGAGCTACAGCTGCCAGGGGTTGAACGGCTTCGGGCCGGTGGCCGTGAGCACGCTCTTGGTCTCGAGGTAGAGGTCGAGCGTCTCGATGCCGAGCTCGCGGCCGAAGCCGGACTGCTTGTAGCCGCCGAACGGGATCCCCGGGAAGGCCGTGTACGGCATGTTGATCCCGATCTGCCCGGCCTTGATCGCGCGCGCCAGGCGGTGGCCGCGCGCGGGATCGCCCGTCCAGACCGTGGCGAAGAGGCCGTACTTGACGTCGTTGGCGATCCTGATCGCGTCCCGCTCGTCCTCGAACGGGATCACGGTGACGACGGGGCCGAAGATCTCCTCCTGCGCGACGACCATCCGGTTCTCGACGCCCGCGAGCACCGTCGGCAGGTAGAACGCGCCCAGTCCGTCCGCGGGCTCGCCGCCGAGCACGACCTCGGCACCCTCCTCGCGCCCCTGCTCGACGAAGGCGTGCACCTTGTCGCGATGCCCCTGGGAGATGAGGGAGCCGACGTGCGTCTCGGGGTCGAGCGGGTCGCCGACCTTGAGCTTCCCGGCGGCCTCCGTGAACCGGGCGACGAACTCGTCGTAGATCGACTGCTCGACAAGGACTCGCGAGCGCGCCTCGCAGCTCTGGCCGGCCGAGTAGTAGATCGACCAGACCGAGCTCGGGATCGCGTCGTCGAGGTTCGCGTCGGCGAAGACGAGGTTCGGGCTCTTGCCGCCGAGCTCGAGCGTGAGGCGCTTGATCGGGTCCGAGCAGAGCCGCATGATCTCGCCGCCCGTCTTCGTCGAGCCGGTGAACGCGACCTTGTCGACCCCCGGATGGCGGACCAGGTACGAGCCGGTCGTCGGGCCGTCCCCCGGGACGATGTTGACCACGCCCGCGGGGAACCCGACCTCGGCAGCGAGCTCGGCCATCCGCAGCGCGGAGAGCGGCGTCGCCGGGTCGGGCTTGAGGACGATCGTGCAGCCCGCCGCGAGCGCCGGCGCGAGCTTCCACGTCGTCATCATCGCCGGGTAGTTCCACGGGACGATCTGGCCGCAGACGCCGACGGGCTCCTTCAGCGAGTAGAAGAGGAGCGAGCCGCCGACGGGGTGCGACCGGCCGGCGATCGAGGCGATCGCGGAGGCGTAGAAGCGGAAGTTCTCCACCGCGCCCCCGAGCTCGGCCTTGACCGAGGAGATCGCCTTGCCGACGTTGCGCGACTCGAGCTCCGCCAGCTCCTTGCGGTCGGCGGCGATCGCGTCGGCCAGGGCATGCAGCAGGCGGGAGCGCTCGGTCGGCGGCGTCTTGCCCCACGCGCCCTCGAGCGCCGTGCGCGCCGCCTCGACGGCGCGGTCGACGTCCTCCTCGCCGGCCATCGCCGCCCGTGCGAGCAGCTCGCCGGTGGCGGGCTCCGTCAGCTCGCGCACCTCGCCCGAGGCGGGCTCGACGAGCTCGCCGTCGATGAAGAGCCCGAACTCGCGCTCGGTCGTGACCGCCACGGGCCGGACTCTAACGGACTACTACGGATCCAGAATCAGAGGTTTTCCGTACGACGCGCCGGATACACTCGGCTTTCGGATCCGAAACCGAGCGGAGGAGGCCCAGATGACCGAGATGGTCCACGTCGAGGCGGCCCGCATCCCCGACCGCGACCGGCTGCTCGGCCTGCTGAAGATCGCCGGCATCGACGCGCGCGCCGTCGACGAGGTCGGCATCGAGGTGCCGTGCGACGACGGCGACAGCGAGCAGGCCTGCTACGACCTCCTCGGCGACGTGGAGGCGGCGATCATGGAGCTCGGCGCGCCCTTCGTGCCCGTCAAGCACGAGGACGTGATCTACATCCGCCCGCCGGTCGGCTAGCCTCGCTCGAACAGCGCCGCCTGGCCCTGGCCGACGCCGACGCAGAGCGTCGCCAGCCCGTAGCGGTCGCCACGGCGGCGCAGCTCGTGGAGCAGCGAGACGACGAGCCGCGCGCCGCTCATCCCGAGGGGGTGCCCGAGCGCGATCGCGCCTCCGTTGACGTTCACCTTCTCCGGGTCGAGGCCGAGCTCGCGGATCACAACGAGAGACTGGGAGGCGAAGGCCTCGTTCAGCTCGACGAGGTCGACATCCTGCACGGAGATCCCCGTCCGCGCGAGCAGCTTCCGGACGGCGGGCACTGGGCCGACGCCCATCACGCGCGGGTCGACACCGGCAACCGCGCTGCCCACGAAGGCGCCGAGCGGCTCGGCTCCGAGGGCGCGCGCCTTCTCCTCACTGGCGATCACGAGCGCGGCGGCGCCGTCGTTGATCCCGCTCGAGTTCCCCGCCGTCACGGAGCCGCTCTCCTGGAAGGCGGGCCGCAGCGCGCCCAGCTTCTCGGCGCTCGTGTCCGGCCGGGGATGCTCGTCGGTGTCGACCTCGCCCACCGGGACGATCTCCTCCCGCAGCTTGCCCGCCGTATGCGCAGCGGCCCAGCGCCGCTGCGACTGGAGCGCGAACGCGTCCTGGTCCTCGCGCGAGACGCCCCAGCGCTCGGCGACGTTCTCGCCCGTCTCGCCCATCGACTCGAGCGGGAACATCGCGGCGAGCCGCGGGTTCGGGAACCGCCAGCCGAGCGTCGTGTCGTAGACCGGCCGGTCGCCGCGCGGGAACGCGGTGTCGGGCTTGGCCAGCACGAACGGCGCGCGGCTCATCGACTCGACGCCGCCCGCGACGAAGAGCTCTCCGTCGCCCGCCGCGACCGCGTGACAGGCCGAGACGACGGCGGAGAGGCCCGACGCGCAGAGCCGGTTCACCGTGACGCCGGCGACCGACTCGGGCAGGCCGGCGAGGAGGACGGCCATGCGGGCGACGTTGCGGTTGTCCTCGCCCGCCTGGTTCGCGCAGCCGAAGTAGACGTCCTCGATCTCGGCCGGCTCGACTCCGGCCCGCTCGACGGCGGCGGCGATCGCGGTCGCCGCGAGGTCGTCCGGGCGCACGCCGGCGAGCGCACCTGCGTAGCGGCCGACCGGGGTCCTGACGGCCTAGATCACCACCGCTCGCGCCACGGGCGGAGCGTATCCTCCGCCCCGATGGTGGCGGGGATCAGCGTCGTCTACCTCTACGTCCGCGACCTCGAGGCGGCCGTGGAGTTCTTCCGCGACCGGCTCGGCATCCCCCTCGAGCAGGAGGACGCGACCTGGGCCGAGGCGGCCCTGGGCGAGACCCGGTTCGCGCTCCACGCCTGGCACGAGGGCGCACCGGAGCCCGGCTCGGGCGGCGTCCGCATCAGCTTCCGCGTCGGCGACGTGGACTCGGTGGCCGCCGAGCTGCGGGAGGCCGGGGTCGACGTCGGCCCGGTCCAGCGCGAGGACTACGGCACGCATTGCGACGTCGCCGGCCCGGAGGGGTACGTCGTTTCCCTCTTCGCGCCCGCGGACATGGACTAGTCCAGGCGATGCGCCGGCTCGCCGCTCTCGCCGCCTGCCTGGCGCTCGCCGGCTGCGGCGGCTCGGACGACGAGACGGACCAGCCGCGGCAGGTCGGCGAGTCCGCCGGCCTCGAGGTCTACGAGGTCTCCTCGCAAGGGTTCTCGATCGGCGTCCCGCCGGAGTGCGCGTGATCTCGGTCGACGAGGCGCTGCCGGAGGCCGATCGGGAGGAGCTCGCCCGCGACAACCCGGAGCTCGCGCCGCTGCTCGAGGCGATCGTCTCCGGCGAGCAGCCGATCAAGCTGTTTGCGTTCGACCCCGAGGTGGAGGACCGGTTCGCGACGAACGTGAACGTCCTCGCGGTCGACCTCCCCTCGGACGTGGGCCTGGAGGACTTCGTCGCCGCGAACGAGGCCGACATCGAGGGCTTCGGCGGCCGCGTCGGCCCGATCGCGTCGGAGGCGGCGGACCTGCGGAGCGGCCCGGCCCGCCGGCTCACCTATCGGGTCCGCGTCACGAGCGAAGGCCGCGAGCGGACGGTGGCGACGCTCCAGTACCTCCTCGTGGGAGACGGGAAGGGCTACGTCGTCACGTTCTCGACGCTGCCGAACCTGAGCGGCCGGTACGGGCCGACGTTCGACCGCATCGTTCGCTCGCTACGCGTCGACTAGTGCCCCTTCAGCAAATGTCCTCCGGCTTCTGGCCCGCGATCACACGGCGCGCTGCGGCGTCCCTCAGCCCTTCCCCACGAAGTGCTGCGCACTTCGCGGGGGCCCCGGGAGTCGCGCCCATAGCGTCGGCTATGGGCGCTCCCTGCGTCCTTGCATCGCTTGGCGCTCGCCACCCAGAAGCTCGGCAACATTCACTGAAGGGGCACTAGCGCGAGCAGCTCGTCGAGGGCGCGCCGGCCCTCGTCGCCCATGTCGACGCTCAGGTCGTTGACGTACAGGCCGACGAATCGGTCGAGCGTGCCCCCGTCGATCCCCCGCGCGTAGGCCATCGCGAACCGCAGCGCCTCGTCCCGGTTCGCGAGGCCCGCCTCGATCGACTCGCGGAAGGCGGCGGCGACGGCGGCGATCGTCTCCGACCCGAGATCCCGGCGGGCGACGACGATGCCGAGCGGCAGCGGCAGGCCCTTCTCCGCCGTCCACCATTCGCCGACGTCGACGCACTTCTGGAGCCCGCGCTCGGGGTAGGTGAGCTGGCCCTCGTGGAGGACGAGCCCCGCCGGGGCGCGGCCGGAGGCGACTTCGTCGAGGATCTCGTCGAAGGGGACGACCCGGTGGGCGAAGTCGCCGCCGAGGTACTCGCGCAGGACGAGGAAGCCCGTGGTCAGCCGGCCGGGCACGGCGATCTCCGAGCGCTGGAGCTGCCCACGGGACAGCGGCTCGGGCGCGACGACCACCGGCCCGTAGCCGCGGCCCATGCTCGCCCCGTGCGGGAGCAGCTCGTACCGGTCGCGGACGTGCGGGTAGGCGTGCGCCGAAATCGCGGTGACCTCCAGCCGCCCCTCGAGCGCCCACTCGTTGAGCGTCTGGATGTCGAAGACGACGTGCTCCCACTCGAGCCCGCGCGGGTCGACTCGGCCCTCGGCGAGCCCCCACGCCATGAAGGCGTCGTCCGCGTCCGCGCTGTAGCCGAAGCGAACCCTCATCGGGCCGAAACTACACTGAATCCATGAGCCGTAGGCTCGACGGAGGCGACCAAGAGCGGAGGGGGGGGGGGGG
>JBBDQR010000042.1:6858-8157 GCA_040905885.1 Gaiellaceae bacterium
CCCCCCCGGAGCGGGTAATGGCGGAGCTCAGCGACGCGATCCAGCACTACCTGCGCGAGATCTACAAGCTCGCCGGCGGCGGACAGCGGGTCTCGGTGAGCTCGATCGCCCGGGCGCAGGGCGTCTCGGACGCCTCGGCGAGCGCGATGGTGAAGAAGCTCGACGCCCTCGACCTCGTCGACCACCAGCCCTACCGGGGCGTCCTGCTGACGGACGCCGGCGAGCGCGTCGCCGTCGAGGTGATCCGGCACCATCGCCTGCTCGAGCTCTACCTCGCGGAGACGCTCGGGCTCGACGTCGAAGCCGTCCACGACGAGGCCGACCGGCTCGAGCACGCGCTCTCGGAAGAGCTCGAGGCGCGCATCGACCGCGTCCTCGGCTTCCCCACGCACGACCCGCACGGGGACCCGATCCCCGACGCAGACCTCAGGTGGCCCGACTAGCTATCGGGCGAGCGGCCGCGGTTGAGCGCGGCCACCTGGCCGCCGAGCACCGTGTCGTCCCACCCGTTCATGAAGTCCGCGTGCGTCCCGTACTTGCCGGAGGCGATCCGTGCCGTCCGCGGCACGGGCGGGTAGAGGACGATCAGCGTGATCGTCGGCACCGGCACCGGATGCGTGGCCGGGCAGCGCGCGGCGACTGAATAAGCCATGTGCCGCTTGTGGTCGGCGCTGTCCGCGTTCTTGCCGTTCCAGCAGTTTGGGAAGTCGACCCGGAGCACGAGCGTGTGGCGCTCGGCGCAGGCCGGGATCGTCGCGAACACCCGCGCCGCCCCCACCCCGCCGCAGCTCCACGAGACGATCCGGGTCGGCTGCGGCCGCCTCGCCTCGGCGTCGCCGACGATCATCTTCGGCCCTGCGGGCGGCAGGTGGATCGGCTCGTACGTGCGCTTTACGTAGTAGGCGAGCGCGGCCAGGGGGCGGATGGGCTCGCGGCCCACGAAGACCGTCGGCACCCAGTAGGCGGACGCGTCGCCATCGTCCGGGCACGTCGTGGGGCCGCCGCGGATCGAGGCCGGTGTCGTGGAGGCATTGACGTTCCGGGCGCCGATGTAGGTGTGGTTGTGGGAGCGGCCCGGCTGGCCCGGGAACGCGATCGGGTCGTCGTTGTTGAAGTGGCTGAAGCCGCAGCCGATCACGTAGTACGGCCCGCCGGGGAACGCCTTCGCGGGCGCGGAGGCCGCTCGCTGTGCGGTCGCGAGGACGATCGCCGCGCCCCCGGCGGCCACGACCAGCGCCAGCAAGAACCCGAGGCGTCGACGGGAGACCCGGGGGGGGGGGGGGGGGGGGGGGGGGGGGG
>JBBDQR010000042.1:8167-8976 GCA_040905885.1 Gaiellaceae bacterium
CGGCCGCCGCGGCGCCCCCCCCTCCGCTCTTTGTGAGCCTCCGTCAAGCCTACGGCTCATGAGCCCTCCGTCGTCGTGCCGAAGGGCACATCCTTTCATACGGGCCTGCTAGCGGCGACCGAAGAACCAGCGCTCGAGCGGCCCGAGCAGCTCGGAGCGCTTGAAGGGCGGCACTCGCCCCTGGTCGAAGCCGTCCTCCTCGAGCACGCGTACCTCGTCCTCGAGGGCCCCGTTCGCCGCCTCGAGCGCGTCCTCGAGCTCGTAGCCCTCGAAGAGGTAGTCGTCGGGCCGCGGCTCGTCGCTCTGGCGCAGGTTGGGATTCACCGCACGGCCCACGGCCCAGAGCGCCCCGGGCTTCCGCTCGATCCAGAGAACGACGCGCTCCTCGTCCCCCTGATCGTCGACCCCTCGCAGGACCCGCTCGGCGAACCGGGAGTCCGTCTGCCTCCTGCGCACGGCAGGAGGATACAATCGCCGGCGTGCCGACGAGGATCGCCGCATTCCTCCGGAACCCCTTCTCGTTCCTGTTCGCCCGGTCGAGCCTCGAGGAGCGCCTCGCCGCGTA
Organism: Gaiellaceae bacterium; assembly: GCA_040905885.1. Taxonomy (GTDB): domain Bacteria; phylum Actinomycetota; class Thermoleophilia; order Gaiellales; family Gaiellaceae; genus JACVRU01. Next base: position 8,733 of record JBBDQR010000042.1, read on the forward strand.
CGTGATCCGCGAGCACGACCGCGGGCGGTCGCTCGACGAGATCCTCGAGGACCGGTACCTGATCAACCGCACGACGCCGAGCCAGCGCCAGCGGCTGCTTGACCGTCCCGAGGTGATCCGCGCGATCGGCGACGACTCGATCGAGGCCGCGAAGACCTCCGCGCTCGAGAGTTAGCGGTCGCGCCCGCAAGTACGGTTGTCGTCCTGGCCGGCTGCAAACGCTTCGCATCTCGGCGTCCTCAGC
>JBBDQR010000043.1:0-8941 GCA_040905885.1 Gaiellaceae bacterium
TGGCCCGGAAGCTCGTGACCTGCATCTCGAGCGTGCCGCCGTCCCCGGCGGTACCTACGCAGTGACCGCGGGCGTCGCACGTCTTCGCGTACGGGATCACGATCGGCGCGCTCGATGCAGATGCCTGCGCCGCTCCGAACGCAACGACCCCGACGACCACCGCCACGACGGCCACGAGCAATCCGAAGATCGCCTTGATCTTGGTCATGACTTCCTCCCTTGCTCTCGTACACGGACTCGATGGAGGAGTGCCGATGCCTTCTCGAGCTTCCGGTTCGCTTGCGCGAGGTGCCAGTCGACGGTTCGCACGTCGAGGCCGACCACCGCTGCGATCTCAAGCCTGCTCCGTCCTTGGGCGACGAGCAAGACGATTCGCTCCTCGGTTTGCGACAACTCTGGAACTGGCACGACACTCCTCTCTCTTCTGACCGAGGGAGCGTCTTCAGGCCGGGTAACGCGAGGGTGACGCGGTGGTAACGCGCCGCAGCTGTGTCACACTCGATACGAATGGAGTTTCGGCTCCTCGGTAGGCTCGAGGTGGACGCCGATGGCGTAGATCTCACGCCCGTGCGGCCGCAGCAGCGTGCGCTGCTCGCGCTCTTCCTGCTTCGGGCGGGCGAGGTGGTGGCGGTCGACGATCTGGTCGAGGGCTTGTGGGGTTCGCGCCCGCCGGAGACTGCGCAGAAGGCGGTGCACGGTCACATCTCGGCCCTCCGTAAGCGGCTCGGAGCCGAACGGATCGAGACACGGCCACCTGGATACCGCCTGCGGCTTGCGGGCGGCGATGAGTTGGACCTTCACCGCTTCGAGCGAGTCGTCGCTAGTGCGCGAACAGACGGTCCTTCCGCGCGTTCAAGGAAGCTCCGGGAGGCGCTCGCACTCTTCCACGGCGAGCCGCTGTCGGACTTTCGCTATGAGGAGTTTGCGGGCCCGGAGGCTTTGCGGCTCGAGGAGCTCCGACTCACGGTGGTCGAGGAGCAGATCGACGCTGAGCTAGAGCTCGGTCGGCACGCAGAGGTCGTCCCCCAACTCGAGCGCCTCGTCGTCGATCACCCGCTCCGCGAGCGAATGCGAGCTCAGCTGATGCTCGCGCTCTATCGCGCCGGAAGGCAGGCAGACGCGCTTCAGGCCTTCCAGGAGGCCCGCGCACGGCTCGTCGACGAGCTCGGGGTCGATCCTGGCCCGTCACTTCAGCGTCTCGAGCGACAGATCCTGAATCACGACCCTGAGCTCGCGGCCCCGGCGGCCCTTTCGCCGGAACGGAACCGCGCGTCGCCGCGAGCGAACTTGCCGCCCCAATCGACGCCGCTTATCGGTCGCGAGCGCGAGATCGAGGAGGTGACGGACTTGCTCCGGCGTCCTGACGTCCGGTTGGTCACGTTGACCGGTACTGGCGGGACAGGCAAGACGCGGCTCGCCATCGAAGCCGCCGCCCGGTTGCTCGACGCCTACACCGATGGCGTCGTGTTCGTCGGCCTCGCGCCGCTCCAGGATTACGACCTCGTCCTGACGACCACCGCGCAGGCTCTTGGGGTCGGCGCGATGAATCGCGAGACGGTCGCAGAGAGTCTCGCCCGGGCTCTGCGGAACCGCGAGCTCCTCCTCCTGTTCGACAACTTCGAGCATCTCCTCGCGGCCGCACCGTCGGTCGCGGATCTCGTGGCTGGTGCGGCCGGCGTGAAGCTGCTGGTGACGAGTCGCGCTCCGCTTCGCCTCTCCGCCGAGCACGTCTATCCCGTCTCCCCGTTGGCAACGCCCGCGGGCGACGAAGACGTCGACGGCCTGCTGCAATGCGAGTCGGTTGCGCTGTTCGAGACGCGCGCGCAGGCAGTGCGGCCGGACTTCGCCGTCACATCCGCAAACGCAGGAGCAGTCGCAGACGTCTGCCGAGCGCTCGACGGGCTGCCACTGGCGATCGAGCTTGCCGCCTCACGTGTCGGCGTGTTGCCCCCGGCGGCCATGCGCCGGCGGCTCGACCACCGTCTGAAGCTGCTCGTCGGAGGAGCCCAGGACGCACCCGAGCGGCAGCGCACGCTCCGTGCGACCATCGATTGGAGCTATGAGCTCCTCGGGCAGGCGGAGCAACGGTTGTTCGCCCGGCTCGCGGTGTTCGCCGGTGGGTGCACTATCGAGGCGGCGGAGAGCGTCTGCGGCGACGACCTCGAAGTGGTCGACGGGCTTGCCTCGTTGACCGACAAGGGACTTACTCGACTCGAGGGCAGCGACGAAGAGCCGAGATTCACCATGCTGGAGATGATCCGCGAGTACGCAGCTGAACGTCTCGGGCTCTCACGGGAGGCGTCGACCCTTCACCGTCGCCACGCGGAGCACTTTCTCGCTCTCGCCGAAGAGGCAGAGCCGAACCTGATCGGAGTGGGCAGCCACGCGGAATGGCTCGACCGGCTGGAGCGCGACCACGACAACTTCCGGGCTGCCCTGGACTGGCTTGAGGCGTCAGGCGACGGCGGCGGTGCACTGCGGTTGACGGCAGCGCTTTGGCGATTCTGGGATCTGAAGCGGCATCTGGTGGAGGGCCGGCGTCGTCTGGAGAGCGCGCTCCGCGCCGCCGAGCATCCGACCGCGGCGCGCGCCAAAGCTCTCAGCGGTGCAGCCGAAATAGCGCTGACAAGCGGGGACATTACGGCGGGAGGGGGCTGGGCCCGCGAGGCGCTCGAGCTCCACCGACAGCTCGGGGACGCCTGGGGCAGTGCCTTCTCCCAGCTCACGGTCGTCCACGCCACCGGGCAGGAAGGCGACTGGCCGCGAGCGCAGGAGCTCGCTGGGGAGAGCGTACGACAGTTCCGCGAGCTCGGCGACCGGCATTACGCACTGGTGGCGGCTGTATGGCACACCTGGGCGCACTACGAGGGCGGCGACCTCGAGCGCGCCCGCGAGTTCAGCGAAGAGATCATCCGTGAGGCGCGGATGGAGCACGACCCGGTCCCCGAGGGGGTCGCGCTGGGCTTCCTTGCCGACATCGCCGTCGACCAGGGTCGGGTCCAGGACGCCGTCTCGCCGGCTGAGAACAGCTACAGGATCTTCCGCGATCTCGGCGACCTGCTCAACATCGCAGGTTGCGTCCGTAACTTCGCCCGCGTCCTCACCCTCGCCGGCAAACCGGAGGCCGCTGCTCGGGTTCTCTCCAGCTCGACGGCGCTCATGGAGGAGATCGGCGCGAGGCCCCCTGGGTTCGCGAGGATCAGCAGGAAGACGCTCGCCGCCATCCACACCCAGCTCGACGACGCTGCTTTCGCGGAAGCCTGGGAGCAAGGTCGCGCGCTGACCGCCGACGAGGCCGTTGCACTTGCTCTCGAAACTCTCAGCTAAGCAAGGAGTCGAGCAGGGCCGGTCGCCGCAGGGAATGTTGCGCGGGTTCGATTCCCGCCGGTGCCCGCCGAACATGTTCGGGCGTTCGGGCTAGCTGTGCTCGACGCCGGGGATCCAGTCGGTGCCGGCGAGCGGCACGCGGGCCATCGCGGCTGCCTCCACGGTCAGCGCCACCAGGTCTTCGGGCTCGAGGTTGTGGACGTGCGACTTTCCGCACGCGCGGGCTAGCGTCTGCGCCTCCAGGGTCAGCACCCGCAGGTAGTTCGCGATCTTCCGGCCGCCCAGCACCGGGTCGAAGCGCGCCGCAAGCTCGTCCTCCTGCGTCGAGATCCCCACCGGGTCGCGGCCGGCCTGCCAGTCGTCGTAGTAGCCCGCTGAGCTCCCGATCTTCCGGTACTCCGCCTCGTACTCGGGGCTGTTGTCGCCCATGGCGATCAGCGCCGCCGTGCCGATCGAGCAGGCGTCTGCGCCCAGCGCCAGCGCCTTCGCCACGTCGGCGCCGCTGCGGATCCCGCCGGACACGACCAGCTGCACCTTCCGGTGCATGTCCAGCTCCTGCAACGCGTCCACGGCCAGCCGCACCGCCGGCAGCGTCGGGATGCCAACGTGCTCGATGAAGACGTCCTGCGTCGCGGCCGTGCCGCCCTGCATGCCGTCGAGGACGATCACGTCCGCGCCCGCCTTCACCGCGAGCCCGACGTCGTAGTACGTCCGCGTGGCGCCGATCTTGACGAAGACCGGCTTCTCCCAGTCGGTCAGCTCCCGCAGCTCGCCGATCTTGATCTCCAGGTCGTCGGGGCCCGTCCAGTCGGGGTGGCGCGACGCGCTGCGCTGGTCGATTCCCACCGGTAGGTCGCGCATCCCGGCCACGCGGTCGGAGATCTTGTGACCGAGGAGGATGCCGCCGCCGCCGGGCTTCGCGCCCTGGCCGACCACGACCTCGATCGCGTCCGCCTTCCGCAGGTCGTCCGGGCTCACCCCGTAGCGGGAGGGGAGCACCTGGTAGACGAGCAGCGCGGAGTGCTCGCGCTCCTCGGGCGTCATCCCCCCGTCGCCGGTGGTCGTGCACGTGCCCACCGCGCTCGCGCCGCGCCCCAGCGCCTCCTTCGCCGGCGCCGACAGCGCGCCGAAGCTCATCCCGGCGATCGTCACCGGGATCTTCAGCTCCAGCGGCTTCTTCGCGAAGCGCGTGCCCAGGACGACGTCGGTGTCGCAGCGCTCCCGGTAGCCCTCGAGTGGGTAGCGCGAGATGCTCGCGCCGAGCAGCAGCAGGTCGTCGAAGTGCGGCAGCCGCCGCTTGGCGCCGAAGCCGCGGATGTCGTAGACGCCCTCGCGCGCCGCCCGGTGGATCTCGGAGATGACGTTGCGGTCGAACAGGTACGACTCGCGCAGGCCGGGCTGCCAGGGCATCAGCGCGCGTCGTCGACGTGGAAGTTGTAGAGCTGCCGGGCGGACCCGTAGCGCCGGAACTCACCGGGGTCGACGCCGTCGATGCCGGCGCGCTCGAGCAGCTCGCGGAGCTCGGCCGCGTGCTCCTCGCGCAGCTCCTTCTCGACGCAGTCGGCGCCCAGGCCGGCGACCTCGCCCCGCACGTAGAGCCGCGCCTCGTAGATCGAGTCGCCGAGCGCCTCGCCGGCGTCGCCGCAGACGACGAGCCGGCCCTTCTGTGCCATGAACCCGCTCAGGTGCCCGACCGAGCCGCGGACGACGATGTCGATCCCCTTCATCGAGATCCCGCAGCGCGCCGAGGCGTCGCCGTGGACGACGAGCAGCCCGCCGCGCCCGGTCGCGCCGGCCGACTGGCTCGCGTACCCGTCGACGACCACTGTCCCCGACATCATGTTCTCGGCCAGGCCCGTGCCCGCGTTCCCGTGCACGCGCACGGTCGCGAGCTTGTTCATGCCGGCGCAGTAGTAGCCCACGTGGCCCTCGATCTCGACCTCGAGCTCGGCGTCGATGCCGCACGCGACCGCGTGGGCGCCGTTCGGGTTGAGGATGCGCCACCGCCTGGGCGGATCGGGCTCGTGCAGCCGCCGGTTCAGCTCGCGCAGCGGCGTCACGGCGAGATCGACGACCTCGACGGCCGTGGCCGTCGCCATCAGACCTTTGCCCGCTCCCAGGCGTAGACGACGCCGGGCGCGGGCTCCCAGACCCGGGCCTCCGCCGCGCCGGGCAGGACGGCGATCGCCCGCCACTCCGACCCCATCGCCACCCAGTCGTCCGTCTCCGCCAGCACCGCCGGCTTGCAGGCGATCGGGTCGCGCAGGACCGCGAAGCCGTCGATCGTGCCGACGAGGAACGTGTAGAAGCCGTCGAGGTCGTCGAGGCAGCCCTCCAGCGCCTGCTCGAGCGAGGCGCCCTCGCGCAGCCGCCAGGCGAGGTAGCCGGCCGCGACCTCGGTGTCGTTCTCGGTCTGGAAGCGGATTCCCTCGCGCCGGAGCCGCTCGCGCAGGCGGTTGTGGTTCGAGAGCGACCCGTTGTGGACGAGGCAGAGGTCGAGCCCGGTGGAGAACGGGTGCGAGCCCTCGGTCGTGACGCGGCTCTCGGTCGCCATGCGCGTGTGGCCGAGCCCGTGCGTCCCCTTGATGTCCTCGAGCTGGAACTGCCGTACGAACTCCTCGGGCCGGCCGGTCTCCTTGTAGATCTCGATCGCCTTGCCCGCGCTCATCACGCGCAGGTCGGGCCGCGTCGAGCGCAGCCGTTCCTCGGCGTCCTCGTCGACCGCGAGGACGGCGTGGCTCCCGCGTACACCGAGCACGTCACCGAGCGCGTCCCAGTTCTCGAGCGGGTCGGGGGAGAAGAGGGTGAGCTTGATGCCGGCGGCGACGGGGTCGCGGTAGACGGCGACGCCCGCGCTGTCCGGGCCCCGGTCGTCCATCTGGACGAGCATCGCCGCGAGGTGCTCGCCCAGGCTTGCCTCAAGGTCGGTGGACTTCGCGAACAGGCCGACGATTCCGCACATATGTACGAAATCTACATGCGCTTAGGCGCGAAAGAGCCCATTTTTAGCCATCGGCATATGTAGAGAACCTCCATAGCGACTCAGAACCGCGTCAGGTACTCGTCCACCTCCCACTGCGAGACCTGCTCGTGGTAGCGGCTGAACTCGTCCCGCTTGACGCGGATGAAGTAGTCCACGTAGTCCTCGTCGCGGCCGCGCCCGAACGCCGCCCGCAGCACGTCGTCCTGCTCGAGCTCGATCGTGGCCACCATCAGGTTCGCCGGCAGGTTCCGGAGCCCCCGGCCGCGCAGCTCGTCGTAGGAGATCGCGTACAGGTTGTCCGAGTTCGGGTCGCCGGCCTCCAGCTCGTTCTCGATCCCGTCGAGCCCGGCGGCCAGGATCGCGGTCGCGGCGAGGTAGGGGTTGCAGGAGCCGTCCACCGTGCGGTCCTCCACCCGCCCCGGGGCGGGGATGCGGAGCATCTGCGTGCGGTTGTTGTACCCGTACGTGATCCAGACGGGCGACCAGGTGGCGCCGCTCGCGGTCGTGCCGAGCTTGAGCCGCTTGTAGGAGTTGACCGTCGGCGCCGTGAAGGCGGTGTAGGCGCGCGCGTGCTTCGTCAGCCCGCCGATGAAGCGGTAGGCGAGCTCCGAGAGGCCGAGGCCGCGCGGGTCGGCCTCGTCGAGGAAGAGGTTGACGCCGTCCTTCCAGAGCGACATGTGGAAGTGGCAGCCGTTGCCGGTCAGCTTCGTGAACGGCTTGGGCATGAAGGTCGCGATCACGCCGTACTGCTCGGCGAGCGTGTGCACCATGTAGCGGAAGAAGATCGCCCGGTCGCTGGTCGTCAGCGCGTCGGCGAACTCGAAGTTCTGCTCGAACTGGCCGTTGGCGTCCTCGTGGTCGTTCGCGTAGTTGCCCCAGCCGAGCTCGTTGACGTAGCGGGAGACGGTGGTCAGGAACTCGAAGTTCCGCGTCAGCCCGGCCATGTCGTAGCAGGGCTTCTCGAGCGTGTCGTACCGGTCGGCGAGCTCGATCGAGCCGTCCTCGCGCTTGCGCACGAGGAAGTACTCGAGCTCCATGCCGATCATGAACTCGTAGCCGAGCGCGCGCGCCCGGTCGACCTGGCGGCGCAGGATCGTGCGCGGGTCGTACGGCCACTCCTCGCCCTCGACGTGGATGTCGCAGGCGAAGCGGGCGAGCGTGGGCTCCCAGGGGACGGGCGTGAAGCTGCGCAGGTCGGGCATCGCGGCGATGTCCGGGTCGCTCGGCACCTGGCCGATGTCGCCGGCGGCGAAGCCCGCGAACCCGGCGCCGTCGGCGACCAGGCCGTCGAGGCTGGCCGCCGGGATCAGCTTCGCGCTCGGCCGCGCGTGCATGTCCACGAACTGGGCGAAGTAGAACTCGATGCCGCGCTCCTTGGCGGCGCGGCGGATGTCGTCGAGCTTCATGACCCCGAAGATACCGTCGGGCCGCGGCGCCGCCGATGGCGTTTCCCTACATCCGGTCGCGGCCGGATGTGTCTCCTTCCGCCTGCCGGAGCCGCACGAGCTTGACCGCGATCTCGACCATCAGCCAGTCGTCCTTGCGCAGGTCGATGCCGGACAGCTCCATGATCCGCCGCAGCCGCTGGCGCAGGGTGTTGGGGTGGACGTAGAGCGCGGCGGCGGTCGCGGCGATCGAGCCGCGGCGGCGGAGGAACTCCTCGAGCGTGTGCACCAGCGAGGTGGAGCGCTCGCCGTCGTACTCGGCCAGCCGCGCGATCGCCTCGTGGTGCTTGTCCCGCACGCCCGAGTCGAGCGACATGCGCAGGAGGTACTTGTAGGGGCCCAGCTCGTCGTAGGTCATGACCGCCGGCTCGTCGAGCAGGACGGTCGTGCCCAGCAGGGCATGGCGCGCCTCCTCGAAGCCGGCGACGAAGCTGGCGGCGCCGCGGCAGACGTTGGACACGCCGACTGCGAGCTCGCCGTGCTCCCGCCGGAGAGCCTCGAGCAGCGCCTCCTCGCCGGCGGCGGGGACGCGGAGCAGGACGCGCAGCGAGTCGTCGCGGCGGTCGAAGAGGGAGCCGGGCGCGATCGCCGCCAGGGCCTTCTCCAGCCGGTCGTCGGCCGGGCTGACGGCGAGGACGAGGTGGGGGGCGTCTAGGTCGCAGCCGAGCCGCGTCGCGCGCTCCACGAGGCTGCCGTCGGTGCGGCCGGCGGCGAGCTGCTCGAAGAAGTCCTTGATCAGGTTCTTCTCCGTCAGGTGCTCGATCAGCTCGATCTTCTTGATCGCGACCGCCGCCTGGTTGGCGACCGCGCGCGCGAGGTCGACCTCGGCGGTGCCCTCGGCCAGCAGCAGGCCGAGCAGCTCGTCGTTGGCGACGAGCGGGACCGCGACCGTGGCCGAGCGGCCGCTGCGGGCGAGCTCGGGGCCGAGCTCGGTGAGCGGGATCACGGGCCGCGCTTCCGCCTCGACGGGCTCGGTCGCGCGGTGGCGGAGCTCGTCGCCGCCCTCCTCGGTGAGGTAGAGGTGGCAGACCGCGGCTCCGAGCAGCCGGCGGCCGCGGACGACGACCGGCGGGACGAGCTCCTCCAGCGTCTCCGCGCGCGCCAGCTCCTCGCCCAGCTCGGTGAGCTGCTCGAGCTCGCCGACGCGCCGGCGCATCTCCTCGTACAGGCGCGCGTTCTCGATCGC
>JBBDQR010000044.1:0-8771 GCA_040905885.1 Gaiellaceae bacterium
TGCGTCCTTGCATCGCTTGGTGCTAGCGACCCAGAAGCTCGAAAGCATTACTGGACGGGGCACTAGACGATCCCACTCCGCACCGCGTACACCGCGGCCTGGATGCGGTTCTCGATCTGCAGCTTCATGAGGATGTTCGAGATGTGGTTCTTGACCGTCTTCGGGCTGATGTGGAGCTCGGCGGCGATCTGCGCATTGTCGTTGCCGGCCGCGATCAGCTTCAGGACCTGGATCTCGCGCTCGGACAGCTCCGCTCGGATCGTCGCCTCGAGGTCGGGATCGTTGCTCGCCGCGCGGAGCCGCTGGAGCATCTTGCCGGCGATGTGCGGCGAGATCAGCGACTCCCCGATCGCGGCCGCCTCGATCCCCCGCAGCAGCTCCTGGATGGTGGCGTCCTTCAGCAGGTAGCCGCAGGCGCCGGCCATGATCGCGTCCATCACGTCGCCGTCCTGGTCGGAGATCGTGAGCACGAGGACGCGGGTCAGCGGCGAGATGCTGGCGATGTGGCGCGTCGCCTCGACGCCGGTCATGCCGGGCATGTTCAGGTCCATGACTACCACGTCGGGCGCGTGCTCGCGCACGCCGCGGATCGCGTCAGCGCCCGTCCCCGCCTCTCCGACGACCCTCACGCCCTGCTCCTCGAGCAGGTTGCGGAGACCCGTGCGGAAGAGATCGTGGTCGTCGACGAGGAGGATGCGCAGCGTGTCGGCCGCGCGGGGTGCCTCCGTGGTCTCGGCATTCGTCACTGGGCGTCTCCTGGGCGGGGAACGGCCGGCAGGCTCAGTGTAGTCCGAGAATCGCTAATGGATGGTGATCGTGACCGTCCGAATCCCCCAGGCGAGGGCCTGCGCCCGGGTGGGGAGCCAGACGTCGATCATCGCGCCGCGAACCGCCGAGCCGGTATCGGCGGCGACGCCCTCGCCGTAGCCGGGAATGGTCATGCGCGTCCCGAGCGGGATCACGCTCGGGTCGACGGCGACGACGCCCAGGCCGACCGGGAGGCCGGTGGCCGTCGTCCCCGGCAGGGAGTAGGCCGTCGAGCGGACGGTCATCGTCGTCCCGGCCTTGGCGGTCGGCGTCGCGGTTGGCGCCGTTCGCGCGATCACGGTCGGGACGACGACGCGCTGGGTGCGCTCGCGGGCCGCCCTGACCTGCGCCTGGAGCTCGGCGAGCCTCGAGGTGTTCAGCCCGCGCTCGGAGGCGAGCTCGGCGAGGTAGCCGCGCCGCTCCGCGGCCGCCCGGGCCAGCTCGCCGGCGCGGGCGGCAGCCTGGTCGCGCAGGCCGAGCAGCGTCGCGCGGCGCCGGTCGAGCGTCCGCGCGAGCCGCGCGAGGCTCCGCTTGGCCTGGAGCGTCCGCTCGATGATCTGCCGGTCCTGCTCGGCGGCGAAGTGGAGGGTGTCGAGGCTGTCGAGGGCCGCCTGGAGCGACTCTGCGCCGAGGAGGACGGCGACGGGGTCGGCCTGGCCCTCCTCGTAGAGGATGCGCAGCCGGGCTCCGAGGAACCGCTCGGTCGCTCTGATCGTCTCGCGGGCCACGGCGATCTGCGCGCGCGCCGCCCGCACGCCCCGGCCGGCCGCGGCCGCCTGCCGCTCGAGGGCCTCGGCCTCCGCGCGCGCGCGGGCCAGGCTGCTCTCCAGCGCGTAGAGCTCGATCGCCGCCGAGCGCTCCTTCGCGGCCATTGCCGCGTCGGCCTGTCTCAGCTGCTCCGCGCGTTCCGCCGGATCGACTCCGAGCGACGCGGCGGGCAGACCTGCCGCGCCGACGACGGCGAGCGCCGCAGCCGCGCAGCGCCTGGCGAATCGGGCGCGCACAGGGCCGGACCGTACCACAGCTCGGGACTTTGTGAGTCACGGATTTTCCTCACATTCGAGCGCTTTGCGGCTGTTTGTGCGGTTGCGGCCATCCGGCGGGCCTGCTAGGGTGCCGACCTTGTGACGTACCGGAAGCCTTCTCCGGTGCGCCGACAGGCGTTCCCCCTTTTCCTCGCTGCGCTGGCGGCGGTTTCCGTGTCGGGACTCTTGCTCGTCCGGGGCGCCGCAGCCGAGCCGACCCTGCAGAGCAAGCAGGCGCAGGCGGAAGCCGTGCTGGCTCAGATCCGCGAGATCGACTCGCAGACGGCGAAGGCCGTCGAGGCGTACAACCTCGCCAACATCAAGCTCGAGCAGATCCGGAAGGAGCAGGCTCAGAACGCCGTCCGGCTGACAGTGGCGCGGAAGAGCCTCGGCCGGGCCCAGCTCCTCCTCGAGCAGCGGCTCGTCGCCATCTACACCTCGGGCGCCAGCGCCTCCGCCGTGGACGTGATCCTCGGCGCGACGAGCATCGAGGACCTGCTCAACCGGCTCGACACCGTCGAGCGCGTCTCCGACCAGGACGCCGAGGTGCTGCGCCAGGTGACCTCGTTCCGGAACGCGGTCCGGGTCCGGAAGGCGCAGCTCCGGAAGGCCCGGACGGCCCAGGAGCAGGTCGTCGCCGAGCGGGCGGCCCAGCGGGCGGCGGTCGAGGCGAAGCTCCGCGAGCGCCAGGCGCTGCTGGCCACCATCAAGGACGAGCTCCGGAAGATCCAGGCGCGTGAGCGGGCGCGCCAGCTGGCGCTCGCCCGGCAGGCGCAGGCCCGGATAGCGCGCTACTCGCCCGACCCGGCCGCGGCCGCCGAGGCGCAGGCGGCCCTCCTCGCCGCCGACCTCCCCGACGCGCGCTACGGCGGGGTCGTCGGGATCGCGATGCGCTACCTCGGGATCCCGTACCGCTGGGGCGGCGCCTCGCCGTCGTCCGGCTTCGACTGCTCGGGCTTCATCATGTACGTGTACGCGCAGGTCGGGGTCTCGCTGCCGCACAACGCGGCGATGCAGTACGGCTACGGCACGCCGGTCTCGCGCTCGCAGCTCCAGCCGGGCGACCTCGTCTTCTTCGACGGGCTCGGCCACAACGGGATCTACATCGGCGGCGGCCAGTTCATCCACTCGCCCCATACCGGCGACGTCGTCAAGATCTCGAGCCTGAACGACTCCTGGTACAACGCGAAGTTCGTCGGCGCCAGGCGCCTCTAGCCGCGGTAGAGCCGCTCGATCTCGTCGGCGAACCGCTCGACGATCACCTTGCGGCGTAGCTTCATCGTCGGCGTCACCTCGCCCCGCTCCGCCGAGAAGTCCTCCGGCAGCACGGCGAACTTCTTGATCTGCTCGTAGCGGGTGCGGTCGCGGTTGACCGCGTCGACCGCCGCCTGGGCGGCCGCGTCGTCGGCGCCGGGCTCGAGCGTCAGCAGCGCGACGAGGTACGGCCGCCGGTCTCCGACGACGAGCGCCTGCGAGATCCCCGGCGCCCGCTTGAGGTCGTTCTCGAGGTTCTGCGGGGCCACGTTCTTGCCGCCGGCGGTGACGATGATGTCCTTCTTGCGGTCGGTGATGCGCAGGTAGCCGTCGTCGAGCTCGCCGACGTCGCCGGTTTGGAGCCAGCCGTCCTCGCCGAGCGCCTCGCGCGTCGCCGCCTCGTCCTTGTAGTAGCCCGCGAAGACGTTGTCGCCGCGGATGAGGATCTCGCCGTCGTCGGCGATCCGGACCTCGATCCCCGGCAGGGTCGGCCCGACGGTCCCGAAGCGGAAGCGGTCCTCGCGGTTGACGGAGCAGCCCGAGGAGGACTCGGTCAGCCCGTAGCCCTCGAGGATGAGGACGTCCATCGCATGGAAGAACTCGAGCAGCTCGACGGCGATCGGCGCGGCGCCGGACACGGCCGCGCGCAGGTTGCCGCCGAGGCGTGCCTTCACCTTCGAGTAGACGAGCCGGTCGGCGAGCCGCCGCTGGAGCGCGAGCCACGGCGGCAGCGGGCGGCCCTCCTGCCGCAGCCGGCTCGCCCGGTAGCCGACCGAGAGCGCCCACTCGCCGATCTTCCGCTCGAGCCCGGTCGCCGCGTCCATCTTGGCCGCGATCGCCGCGTGCACCTTCTCGTAGACGCGCGGCACGCTCGGCATCCCGGTGGGGCGGACCTGCTGGAGGGCCTCGGCGACCTGCAGGATGTCCGGCTCGAAGGCGATCGTGAAGCCGATGCCCGCCCCGTCGTAGAGGACGAGCTGCGCGTAGGTGTGCGCGAGCGGCAGGAACAGCAGCACTGTGTCGCCCGCGCGGTTCAGGTGGATCTCCTCGAGCGCGTCGACGACCGCGGCGTAGTTCTTGTGGAGCATCACGCAGCCCTTCGGGGGCCCCGTGGTGCCGGACGTATAGACGATCGTCAGGACGTCGTCCTCGCCGATCGTCCGCGCGGTCTCCTCGACGGCGCCCGGATTCGCAGCGGCGTGCTCCCGCCCGCGCACGGCCAGCTCGTCGAGGTCGGCGAACGTGAGCACGTGCTCGAGCTCGACCCGGGCGATCCGCTCGCGCATCTCGTCCGTCTCGCAGAGGACGCCGACCGACTCCGAGTGCTCGAGCACGTACGCGCAGTCCGCGGGCGAGCTCGTCGCGTAGACGGGGATCACGACCACCCCGATCTGCGCGAGCGCGAAGTCGACGAACGCCCATTCGAGGCTCGTGTTGGCGAAGATCGCGAACGCGTCGCCCTTCTTGAGCCCGAGCGCCAGGAAGCCGTGCGCGAGCTCGTCGACGCGCGCTCCCGCCTCCTCCCAGGAGACCTCGGCCCAGCCGCCGTCCTTCTTGACGAGGTAGGCGGGGTCCGTGCGCCCGGACGAGACCGCGCGGCGCCAGAGGGACGGAATCGTCCGCGTCGTCACGGTCGCACGCTGCTCGACGGCCACGCTCAAACTCTAAAGGGATCGGTGCGCCGAGGGCGAAAAGCCCTGGTCCCTCTAGACTTTGGGACCCTCCATGCGCACGATCTGGAACGGCTCAATCAGCTTCGGCCTCGTCAACATCCCGATCGGGCTGGCCGTGGCCACCCAGCGGTCGGACGTCGCCTTCCGCACGCTCCACCGGGAGTGCGGGACGCCGATCAAGCAGAAGCGCTGGTGCCCGACCCACGACCGCGAGGTGCCGTCGGAGGAGCTCGTCAAGGGCTGGGAGTTCGCCAAGGGCCAGTACGTGATCGTCGACGACGGCGACCTCGAGGCGATCGCGCTCCAGCGGTCGCACTCGATCGAGATCCTGCGCTTCGTCCAGCTGAGCGACGTCGACCCGATCTACTTCGACCGCACCTACTACCTCGCGCCCTCTGACCAGGAGGCCCAGCGGCGGCCGTACGTGCTGCTGCTCGAGGCGATGCGGGGCACGGGCATGGCCGCGGTGGGGAAGTTCGTGCTCTGGGGCAAGGAGAACCTCTGCCTGCTGCGGCCGCTCGGCGACTCGCTCGCGCTCCAGACGCTCTTCTACGCCGACGACATCCGCTCTCGCAGCGAGATCGACGACGCCGTGGGCGGCACGGAGATCAAGGGGGCCGAGCTGGAGTTGGCGGAGCAGGTGATCCAGAGCCTCGTCGGCGAGTGGGAGCCGGCCCAGTTCGAGAACGAGTACCGGCGCGACCTGAAGACGATGCTCGAGGCGAAGCTCGCCGGCGAGGAGATCGCGCGGCCGGAGCCGCTGCCCGAGGCGCCCGTGATCGACCTGATGGACGCGCTCCGCCGCAGCGTCGAGGAGGCGAAGCAGAAGAAGGCGCCGACCGACAAGGCAGAAGCCAAGAAGGCCAAGGCGCCCGCGCGCTCGCGCTCGCGCGCGAAGTCCGCGTAGCCGGCTGCTCCGGCTAGTGCTGGGGCTCCATGGCGCCGATCGCGTGGAGCTGCGCCTGGAACAGGAACTTGTCGATCTTGCCCTGGTAGATCGGCACGCCTTCCTGCAGGCAGAGGCGGATGACTTCCTGCCGGTCGATGCCGAGCTCCTTCGACAGCTCCTCCGGCGTCAGGTGGTTCGCCATATCGCTCGTACTCCTCTCATGTGGGCCACGAAAAAACCCGCCTCGCCACAGGGCGCAGGCGGGCTCAGTCGCAGCCTCGCTTGTCGGTCTCGGCGGGGATCACAGGGCCCGCCTCCCAATCAGAACCATGTTGCCCACAAGGATAATGGGTCGGCGTGACGGCCGCTACCGTCATCGGAACGGCCGAGCTCCTGCCCGGGTTCGACGAGCGCTGGGCGGACGTGCGCGCCGTGCGCATGCGCTACTTCGTCGGCGGCGAGGGGCCGCCGCTCGTGCTCGTTCACGGGTTCTCGGGCTCGGCGACCAACTTCACGCTGCTCGCGCCGCTGCTCGCTCGGCACCGGCGGGTCCTGATCCCCGAGCTGCCCGGGCACGGCCGCTCCGAGCCGCTGCCCGCGGCGCCGAGCCTGAACGGCTACGCGGACCGCGTCCGGCACCTCGCTGAGCTGGAGGGGATGCTCCCGGCGCCCCTCGTCGGCCACTCGCTGGGCGGATCGGTCGCGCTGCGCACGGCGCTGCGCTGGCCCGACGACGTGACGGCGCTCGTCCTCGCCGCCTCCGCCGGGATCGCGTCGTCGACGCGCCTGGCGCAGCTCTGGCTCTCCTTCGCCGGTAGGGCGAGGCCCGGTCGGCGGATCTCCGGCCACCGATCGCGCGTCGCCCGGCGCCGGCTGCTCCGCTACGCCGTGTTCGGCCACTGGGGCGCGTCTGATCCCGACGCGCTGGACGATCGGGCCGTGGAGGGCCTGCTCGCCGGCCCTGGGCTGCACGCGGACACCCTCAGCGCCGCCCGCGCGCTCGTCCGGGAGGATCCCCGGCAGGACCTGCACGGCATCCGCTGCCCCTGCCTCCTCGTCTGGGGCGCGCGCGACCACCAGGTGCCGATCGACGACGGGTTCGAGTACGCGCGCCGGCTGCGGGCGCCGCTGCGGACGATCGCGGACTGCGGCCACCTGCTCGTCGCCGAGCGCCCGGACGCGTGCGCCGCGGCGATCGAGGACTTCCTCGAGCCGCTCGGGCTCTAGACGCGCTGGAGGTGCGTGTCCCCGAAGCCGGTCGGGTACTTCAGCCCGTAGCCGAGCAGACGGTCCGCGCCGACGTGCGCGAGCCAGATCAGGGCGAGCTGCACGGCGAGGCCGATTCCGGCCAGCACGCCCGCAAGGGCGAGCGCCACCGGCAGCACGTACGTGTGCGCGACGTCGTACGCGATCGCGCCGGCGCGCGGGCCCGCCAGGTAGCCGGCCATCGAGAGATCCGGCGCCAGCGCGAGCACGACGAGCAGCAGCCAGCCGTAGCCGGAGTCGAAGTAGAGCGCCAGAGCGGCGACGAAGACCGCCAGACCCTCCGCTCGCAGGAGCCGCGAGACCATCACGAGGCCCTTCGCGGTCGGCACGGGCTCTCCTGGGTGTAGAACTGAACGGATGCCGCCGTTCCCCAAACCCGGTTTCGACTACGAGTACGACCCGATCGCCCAAGTCAGGGCGCTCAGGCGCTTCCGCCGCACCAAGCCCGGCCGCGCGGTCCCGGCGAAGTCCGCCGACAAGCTGCTCCTGGCGACCTGGAACGTCGCCAACCTCGGCGTCCAGGAGCGGATCGACTCCGACTATCAGCTGATCGCCGAGCTGATGAGCTGGTTCGATCTCGTCGCCGTGCAGGAGGTCAACGACAACCTGCGCGGCATCCAGGCCGTCTACTCCCACCTTCCGCGCAAGTACCGGCTGGTCTTTTCGGACGCGTCCGGAAACCAGGAGCGGCAGGCGTTCGTCTACGACTCGACCAAGGTTCGCCCCCTCGAAGAGGTCGGCCGGCTCTCGATTCCGCCGAATCTGACCAGGCAGATCAGGCCGGCGGGGACAGAGCTCCTGTTTCCCGGCTTCGACCGCGGCCCCTACCTGGCCACCTTCCAGAGCGGCGAATTCAGATTCCTGCTCGCCAACGTCCACCTCTTCTTCGGCTCCACCAAGAAGGCCGACATCGAGCGTCGCATCCTCGAGACCTATGCGGTCGCGTGGTGGGCGAACAGGCGCCGCGCGGGCCGCCACAGCTACGTCACCGACACGATCCCGCTGGGCGACTTCAACCTTCCGAAAGCCGTCAAGGGGGACCCGATCTACGACGCGCTGACGTACCGCGGTCTCGAGATTCCGAGCCACACCTCGCGGATCGGCTCGTCGATCGCTTCAGACAGCCATTACGACCAGATCGCCTTCTTTCCGGGCAGCACGAAGGACCGCTTCACCGGCGAGATGAACGTCTTCGACTTCGACAGCGCCCTCTTCCCGGACCTCTACGAGGCGATGGGCTTGAAGGCCTTCCTCGCCTTCGTGCGCTACCACATCTCCGACCACCGGCCTCTCTGGATCCAGTTCGACGTCGGCTAGCGCTCCAGAGCCGCGCCGGCGCTAGGACGCGGCGGCCGGCTCGAACGGCACCTCCTCGGCGGGCGCGCCCTCCCGCGGCGACAGGAACTGCACGCGGTTCGCGACCACCTCGACCGCGCTGCGCCGCTTGCCCTCGGTGTCCTCCCACGACCGGCTCCGCAGCCGCCCCTCCACGGACACTCGCTTTCCCTTGGCGAGGAACTGGTCGCAGACCTCGGCCTGCCGGTCCCAGGTCGCGATCCGGACGAAGTCGGCTCCCCGGTCCTGGCCCGGCCGGTCGACCGCGAGCACGAAGGTGGCGACCTTCTTGTCCTCGCCGACCTCGCGCAGCTCCACGTCGGTGGCTAGGTTGCCGATCAGGTTGACGGTGTTCATGGCTCCTCCTCGATCGTCGTCGGCCGACGGTAGCGAGGGAATCCGCACGTGTCTGTGCCGGGACCGTGCCGAGTCTGCGAATCGCCGTGCCGCCGCGCTAACCTTCCCGGGCTCGGGGTGTGGCGCAGCCTGGTAGCGCGCTCCGTTCGGGTCGGAGAGGTCCCC
>JBBDQR010000045.1:0-8693 GCA_040905885.1 Gaiellaceae bacterium
TTCGGCTATGGGCGCTCCCTGCGTCCTTGCATCGCTTGGTGCTAGCGACCCAGAAGCTCGGAAGCATCACCGGACTGGGCACCACTCTATGAGGCGAGGCCGAGGCCGTAGCGCTGCGCGAGCCGCTCGATGTCCCGGCGGTAGAAGAGCTTCACGCGGACGTCGGGATAGAGCCGCCGCAGCTTCCGCAGCTTGCGGTTCTTGCGCGTGACGAGCGACTGCTTCATCACGGTGATCTCGAGGAAGAGCCGCTGCTCGGGGAGGTAGAAGTCCGGCGTGAACGCCTCGACCACGCGGCCTTCCTCGTCCCGCTCCAGCACGAACGTGACCGGCTCGTACTGCCACGGGATTCCGTAGTAGTCGAGGATCTTGGCGCACTCGAGCTCCGCCTCGTTGGCGAAGCGCGGCTGCTCCTTGCCCACAAATGCCTGGAAAACAGGCGATTCCAACGCCACTTCGCCTGAGGGTACCAGTGGCCTCGGACACCGCTTTCTTTCGGGGCCCCCACGGAGTGCGCAGCACTCCGTGGGGTAATTCAGGGGCGACTCGTACACTTCCGCGATGAGCCGTAGGCTCGACGGAGGCGACACCGGCGTAGGCTCGACGGAGCCGGAGCGGGGAATCGCGGAGGGTCGCTTCACGATCGCCCAGCTCTCCGATCTGCACTGCGGGGGGCCGTACTTCGTCCCCAACCTGCTCGAGCGTGCGATCAGCGAGATCAACGACCTCGAGCCCGAGGTCGTCATCTGCTCGGGCGACCTGACGACGTTCGGCTTCAAGGAGGAGTACGCACAGGCGAAGGGCTATCTGGACCGGATCGCCTGCAACCACGTGGTGGTCATACCCGGCAACCACGACTCGCGGAACGTCGGCTATGTCCACTTCGAGGACTTGTTCGGCGACCGGAACTCGGTGCTGCGCCTGAACGGCGTGACGGTCGTCGCGGTCGACTCGACCGAGCCCGACCTCGACCACGGGCAGATCGGGCGGGGCCGCTACAGCTGGATCGAGGAGCAGTTCGCCGCGCCCGCCGACCTGCGCGTCTTCGTCCTCCACCACCACCTGCTGCCGGTGCCGGGCACGGGACGAGAGCGGAACGTCGTCTACGACGCCGGCGACGTGCTCGAGTCCCTCCAGCGGGCCGGCGTCAACCTCGTCCTCTCCGGCCACAAGCACGTCCCGTACGCCTGGCGGCTCGAGAACCTGTTCGTCGTCAACGCCGGCACCGTCTCCTCGCTGCGGCTGCGCGGCCACACGCGGCCCTGTTACAACGTGATCGAGGTCAGCGGCGGCCACGTCGACGTCTGGCGCAAGTACCCGTTCCACGGGCAGGAGCGGATCATCCAGTTCTCGGTCGACACGCTCGAGTTCGAGAAGTACACGGCGCGGATCGAGGACGAGGTCACGACGAGGTCGTCCTGATGGCGCGCGCCGTGGCGATCATCGACGGCGAGCACTACGCGCCGGTCGTCCGCGACGCGCTGGCGGAGCTCGGGCACGACGTGGTCGCGGCCGTCTTCGCCGGCGGGACGGAGAAGCTCCACGGCGGGGAGGACTACGGCGTCCCCGTGCTGGACGATCTCGACCGGGCGCTCGCCGAGTACGAGCCGGAGCTCGTCTTCGACCTCTCCGACGAGCCGGTGCTCTCGCCTCGCGCGCGCCTGCTGCTCGCCAGCCGGTCGCTCGCGCGCGGGGTCGTCTACGAGGGCCCGGACTTCCGCTTCGACCCGCCCGCGTTCGCGCCCTTCCCGCTGCCGTCCCTGGCGATCATCGGGACCGGCAAGCGGGTCGGCAAGACCGCCGTCACGGGCCACGTCGCCCGGCTGCTCGCGCGCGAGCGGGACGTAGTGGTCGTCGCCATGGGCCGCGGCGGCCCGCCTGAGCCGGACCTGATGGAGACGCCGCCCGGGATCGAGGAGCTCGTCGCGCTCGCGCGCGCCGGCCGGCATGCCGCCTCGGACTACCTCGAGACCGCCGCGCTGGCCGGTGTCGTAACGGTCGGCTGCCGGCGCTGCGGCGGCGGGCTCGCGGGCATGCCGGGGCCCTCGAACGTCCTCGCCGGCGCGGAGCTCGCCGCGAGCCGGAATCCTGACATCGTCGTCTTCGACGGCAGCGGCGCGGCGATCCCGCCCGTCGAGGTCGACGCACGCGTCCTCGTCGCCCACGACGTCGCCTCCGGGCTCAATCCCTATCGCGTGCTCATCTCCGACCTCGTCCTGACGATGAGCGACGACGTCGCCGACGCCGCCGGGGAGCTCACGGACGCGCCGGTGCTCCGCTTCGACCTGCGCCTGCGCCCCACCGCGCCGCTGGCCGGGCGCCGCACCGCGGTGTTCACGACGGGCCCGGCGCCCGTCGAGCACCTCGACGCCGAGGTCGTCCTCGTCTCGCGGAACCTCGCCCGCCGGGATGCGTTGCGGGCGGAGCTGGACGGCCTCGAGGCGGACGTCTTCCTCGTGGAGCTGAAGGCGGCCGCGATCGACCTCGTCGTGCAGGCCGCGCTCGAGCGGGGCGCCGAGGTCGTCCTGGCCGACAACGAGGTCGCCGCCGAGGGCCTCGACGAGGCCTTGCTCGCGCTCGTCCCGGCGGAGGTCGAGGCATGAGCGAGCCGCGCCGCAGGCTGCCGTTCGGGTCCGAGGACGAGCTCCCGTACTCGAAGGGCGTCATGGCACGGGCGCTGATGGCCACCGGCGTGCCCGCGATGTGGGCCTACGAGCTCGCCTCGCGGATCGAGCAGGACCTGCGCGAGAGCGGGGCCCAGGCGATCGAGCACGAGCGTCTGCGCGCCCTCGCCGGGGAGGTGCTCGGCGAGGAGGAGGGCGAGCGCACGGCGCGGCGACTGCGGCGCTTCGAGCGCCTGAGGCAGCTCGACCTGCCGGTCGTGATCCTCGTCGGCGGCGCCACCGGCACCGGCAAGTCGACGGTCGCGACGGAGGTCGCGCACCGGCTCGGGATCACCCGGGTGACGAGCACGGACTTCATCCGGCAGACGCTGCGCGGCTTCTTCTCCCGGGAGTTCATGCCGTCGGTGCACTACTCGAGCTTCGAGGCGGGGGAGGGGCTCTCCGCGGCCGAGCGCGAGGCGGGCGACCCGCTCCTGCTCGGCTTCATCGACCAGACGCGGCACGTCCTCGTGGGCGTCAACGCGTCGATCGACCGGACGCTCCAGGAGGGCTGGTCGATGGTGCTCGAGGGCGTTCACCTCGTGCCTGGGATGGTCCCGGACCGCCTCCCGAATGCCGTCCTCGTCCACGCGGTGATGGCGATCGAGCCCGAGGAGGTGCATGCTTCGCACTTCGCGATCCGCGACTTCACCTCCGGCGGCACGCGTCCCCACGACAAGTACCTGGAGCGGCTCGCCGACATCCGCCACCTACAGGACTTCATCGTCGAGGAGGCGCGCAAGGTCGGCGTCCACGTGATCGAGAACCGGGGGATCGAGGGCGCGATCGGCGAGCTGATCGAGCTCGTGTTCGACCGGGTCGAGGAGCTCCAGCCGCTGAGCCGTAGGCTCGACGGAGGCTCACAGGGAGCGAAGGTGCCGGCTTCGCCGGCGCCGGAGCGGGAACGATGAGCGACTCCGAGCCGGCTCCCGGCCTCTGCAAGTGCGCGCTCTACTCCCGGACGACGGAGCGGGCGGCGCTCGCCGCGGCGCGCTGGCTCGGCCGGGCCGACCAGGAGAGCGCCGAGGAGGCCGCCGTGTCCGGGATGGCCGGAGCGCTGGCCGAGTTCCCCATCGACGGACGCATCGTGATCGGCCTGGACGAGGGGCCGCTCGCGCTCGGCCAGCGGATCGGGGCCGGCGGCGAGAGCGTCGACCTCGCTCTCGACCCGCTGGAGGGGCGCGGCGTCGTCGCCCGCGGCGGGAACGGCGCCATGTCGATGATCGCCGTGGGCGAGCCGGGCTCCCTGCGCTCCCTGCCCCAGATGTACATGCGAAAGCTGGCGGTCGGGCCCCGGGCCCGCGGGCAGATCGACCTGCAGCGGCCTGTCGGCGACAACGTCCGCGCGATCGCGGAGGCGTTCGGCCGCATGGTCAATGACATCACCACGATCGTCCTCGACCGTCCCCGCCACCACGACCTGATCGCCGACCTGCGGGAGACGGGGGCGCGGATCAAGCTGATCCAGGACGGGGACGTGACCGCCGCGATCACGGCCGCCGTCCGCGGGACCAACGACCACTTGGCGATCGGGATCGGCGGCACGCGGCAGGCGGTCCTGTCCGCGGCCGCGCTCCGCTGCCTCGGTGGCGACATGCAGGCGCAGCTCTGGCCGGCCTCCCGGAGCGAGATCGAAGCGGCCAGGGAGGCGGGAATCGACGACGTCGAGCACGTGTTCACGACGGAGGAGCTCGCGGCCGGCGAGCTGATCGTGGTCGCCACCGGCGTCTCCAACGGCGACCTGTTGCGCGGCGTGCGCTTCTACGCCGACTCCGCCCGGACGCAGTCGCTCGTCATGTGCACCCGCTGCAACTGGGTGCGCTTCGTCGACGGCATCCACTTCTTCTCCCGGGAGCGGCGGGAAGAGGTGCGGCTGCTCTGGACGTAGGCGCGGCTATCCTGACCTGGTGCCCACGCGCGAAGAGGTGATGGAGGTGCTCCGCGAGGTCGAGGACCCGGAGCTCGGCATGGACATCGTCGAGCTCGGGCTGCTCTACGACGTCGCGATCGACGACTCGAAGGTCGTCGTCACCCACAGCCTCACCTCCATGGGCTGCCCGGCCGGGCCGATGATCCAGGAGAGCATCTACGAGGCGGTGCAGAGCGTGCCCGGGGTGGAGGCGGTCGAGGTCGAGCTGACCTGGGAGCCGCCCTGGACCCCGGAGCTGATGTCCGAGGACGCGAAGTTCATCCTCGGCTTCGGCGGCTAGTTCCGCCGGACGGGCGCACGACTTTCCGCGGCGGCGGCGAGTTCGGGAACGGGCTGCACTCTCGCCGTGTAATCCTCCTAGAGATGCGCGGTCTGCTGACTGCCCTGCTCGTCGGTCTCGTGGTCGCCCCGACGGCCCAGGCCAAGCTCAACCGCGCGTTCAGCGAGAGCGTCGCCGAGCCGGGCGACGTGATCGAGCTTGACCTGGGGGAGGGGAGTGAGCAGTTCCTTGGGCCGCTCCGGATCTACCTTGTGCCGCTCGAAGCGGCCGATCAACTCTAGGGCGAAAGCGATCGGCGTCTGATCAGGATCGGAGAGCTGGGCACGCCTGGCGAGTTCGGGACGCCGCCGATACTGCGGTTCGAGGTGCCGAACGTTCCGGCGCGCGACTACACGGCCGCGATCTGGTTCAAGGGCTACGCGACCGGGACGTGGGCGAACGCGCTCGAAGGCATCCATCCGATCCTGACCGTCCGCTCTGGTGATCAGAGCGCGGCCGCCGCGAGCTCGGGAGGTGAGGGCGGTCTGCCGCCTTGGGCGCTTGCACTCGCTGCGGGCGCCCTGCTCACAGCGGTCGGTGGGTGGGCTTGGCGACGCTTGGGCCGGCGTCCGATCATCGGCGCCTGACCGGTAGCCAACGGGATCGTCGCCTTCGACGGAGATCTCTTCGACCTTGTGCTACGGTGTAGCACATGGAGGTCAGCATCCGGGAGCTGCGGAACCACACGGCGGAGGTCGTCGCGGCGGTGCAGGCCGGACAGCCGGTGACGCTGACGAGCCGCGGCGAGCCCGTCGCGGACATCGTCCCCCACCGGCGCCGGACCCGTTGGCTGCCCGGCGGTTGGCTCGGCGCGCAGCTCACGGAACGTCAGGCAGATGCGGGCTTGCAGGACGATCTCGACCGTCTCGCCGGCGGCACGATCGACGAGCTTTGAGCCGCGCGCTCGCGGACACGTCGATCTTCATCGCGCAGGAACGTGACCGGCCGCTCGCCGAGCTGCCGTCCGAGCTCGCCGTCTCAGTCGTCACCATCGGAGAGCTGGAGCTGGGGGTGCTGGCGGCGGCCGATCCTGAGACACGCGCTCGCCGCGCCGACACCCTGGCGCTCGCCCGCGCGGCGGATCCCGTTCCCATCGGCGAGACCGTGATGAGCGCGTTCGCAAGGCTCGTCTACGACTGCCGGCGAGCGGGACTTCGCCCTCGGGTCCTCGATGCGCTCATCGCGGCGACCGGCGTAGACCTCGGGCTGCCCGTGGTCACCCAGGACGACGACTTCGCCGCCATCGCGGAGGCACACTCGGCACTCACGGTTCTCCGGGTCTGATCCCACCTCGGCAGCGCACCGCGTCTGGGTAGGTGCGCAGGGCGCATGCTCTGCCGTCCAGCCGCGGAACAACGTCTCCGTGTGCGGCTCTGTGATCGCGGCTCCCGAGTGCGAGTAGATGCAGCAGGGCTTCCCGTAGCGGAGCAGCCGGGCCGCCTCCACTCCGGGGACCGACGTTGCCGAGTAGACGATCGCGGCGGCGCCGAGCAGGTTCGGCTCCGGCCCGGCGAGGTCGATCGCGGCGACGCCGTCCTCGATGCGCACGGAATTCGCGCGCGTGCCTGGCGGGAGCGCGTCGGAGAAGCCGCTCGCCCGCTCGGCCGGGGCCGGGCCGACCATCAGCTCGAGCACGGCCTGACGGACAGCGGACATCGTCTCGCGGCGCTCGCGCTGCACGGGCATCAGCACCGGCGAGCGCTGGCCGTGCGGCCCTTCCGGCCCGAGCCACTGCGGCAGGTAGATCGTCACGCGCTCGCCGCCGCCGCAGCCGGCGAGGCAGGCGAGCAACGGCAGGAGGGCGAGGCGTCGCATCCCACCGCTACTACACCGTCACCAGTCGTCGTCGTTCCGGGGCGGCACCTTCGGCCACTCGCGCCGCATCACGCTGCGGTACCGGGAGATCCCGCGCGCGAGGCTGGCGAGCACGACCACGCCGGCGACGACGAGCAGGACGATCGCGAGCGTCGTCACTCGAAGCGGATCTCCGCCGACTCGCAGACCCGCCGGTAGCCGATCCGCTCGTAGATGCGGTTGGACGTCGGGTTCGCGAGGTCGGTGTAGAGGAAGCAGAAGCGCCGGCCGCCGGCGAGCAGCTCGGCCGAGAGCGCCGCGACGAGGGCCGAGGCGTAGCCGCGGCCCCGGAGCTCGGGCGGAGTGTAGACGGGCCCGACGCGGATCCCGTTCGGCGTGCCGCCGCCGAAGCCGGCGAGCGAGACGGGCCCGCCGTCGTCCCAGAGCCTGAAGCCGGCCGCCGGCGACCCAAGCCGGTACTCGACCAGCTGCGCCAGCCGCTCCTCGTCCGCCTGCTCCTCGTCCAGCGCCTCGGCGCCGAAGGCCCGCAGCCACTCCAGCAGTAGCGGCCGGTCGGCGGCGACGGGCTCGATCCGCTCGAGGGCGTAGACGCCCTGCCGCATCCGCGGCCGGGGCGTCGCCCGCGTCCTCTCCGCCCAGCGGGCGGCGAATGCCTCGACTTCCGGGACTGCGCCGGTGACGCCGGGAAGGGCGTCGTCCAGCTCCGCGAGCCGGTCGAGCGCGTCCTCGGCGCGCGGGCGCGCGAGGACGAGGTTGAACGGCGGCGTCCGGAGCGCGGCCGCGACGACATCGGCGCCGTCCTCCACGAGCCAGAGCCGCCGCTCCGGATAGAGCTCGGGACTGTCCCGCAGCGTCCCGGCGATGCCGAGGATGAGGTTGTGACGGGCCTCGTCCTCCAGCAGGAGCGGCGACGCCGCGTCCAGGAACTCGCCGGGCTCGTCGAGGCTTCGGAGCATCACGGGATGGAGAGCACGATCTTGCCCATCTGCTCGCCCGCCTCGAGCCGCTCGTGGGCGGCGCGGATCTCGGCCAGCGGCAGCACGGTGTCGATCACGGGCCGGGCGCGGCCGCTCTTGACGAGCTCGAAAGCGCCCTCGAAGTCCTCCCTGGCGCCCATCGTCGATCCGTGGACGGTCAGCTGCTTCCACCAGATCCGATGCAGGTTCGCCGGCGGGTTCGGGCCCGTCGTCGCGCCGCAGACGACGACGCGGGCGCCCGGCTTGGCGGCCCCCAGGCTGCGCGCCCAGGTCGCCTCGCCGACGGTCTCGACGACGACGTCGGCGCCTCCGACCTCCTTCACGGCCGCGGCGACGTCGCCCGAGGCGTGGTTGACGACGATGTCGGCACCGAGCTCGGTGGCCCGCGCGAGCTTCGCGTCGCTCGAGGACGTGGCGACGACGCGCGCGCCCAGCGCCTTCGCGATCGCCAGCGCGGCCGTCGCGACGCCGCCGCCGATGCCCCAGACGAGGACCCACTCGCCCTCGCACAGCCCGGCCTTCGTCACGAGCATCCGGTACGCGGTCTCGAACACGAGCGGGAAGGCCGCGGCTTCCTCGAACGACAGCTCGTCGGGGATCGGGTAGACGCTCTCGGCGGGCACCGAAACGAGCTCCGCGTGCGTCCCGTCGGTGTGCTCGCCGATCACGGTGATCCGGCCGTCGCCGTGGTCGAGCCCGGGGTTGATCACGACCCGCTCCCCGGTGTCCACGCGGATGCCGGCGCCGTCGGCGCCGAGTATGCGCGGCTTCGGCACCGAAGGCAGCCCCTTGCGGATCCAGACGTCGAGATGGTTGAGCGAGGCGGCGCGGAGCTCGACGAGGACGGCGCCGTCGGCGGGCTCCGGGTCGGGAGCGTCCTCGTAGCGGAGCACCTCGGGCCCGCCGTCCTCGTGAATACGAACTGCCTTCAATCGTGGTCTCCGCCGCGGATACGGCCCGCTCGGCCGGCTGCAAATCGTCGCATCTCG
>JBBDQR010000046.1:0-8581 GCA_040905885.1 Gaiellaceae bacterium
CGCGGCGAGGCGGATCGTCGGGGGTCGCTGCGTCCAGGCGCCGGCCGTCCCCACGACGGCCAGCGCCGCGACGGCGACGGCGGCCACCACCCGGCGGCGCGTGCGCAGGGCCCAGAGGCCGCGGTGCATCCCGGCGGCGAAGAAGCCGCCGAGCACGAGCAGGAAGACGATCGTGTTGAGGACGAAGTGCAGCTCGACGAGGCTGAAGTGCATGCCGAGGACGCCGGGCGTGGGCGAGTGGCGGCCGTTGGCGAACCACTGCTGGAGCTTGTAGACGTGCTCGACGACGTGGTAGCCCTGGATGACGGTGCCCGCGAGCAGCAGCGGGTTGCGCCAGAGCCGGAAGCCGACCACGAGCGCGACCAGCACGACCTCGATCGAGACGTTGTAGGCGAAGTGCACCCACTCGAGGTCGAAGACGAAGCCGAGCACCCCGCGGCAGTCGGTGGGGCAGCTGGCGTCGAGCGCGTCCTTCTGGAGCACCTGGGCGACGTGCTCCGCCTCGTGGCCGGCCATGATCGCCAGCAGCGCGGTGAAGAGGAGCGGCACCGCCGCGCCGGCGCGAACCGCGTGTTCCCGCGACGTCAGGCGGTGGCGGAGCCGGGCTTCGCCCGGCGGGAGCCGCCGCCGGCCGGGGACGCGCGGGCTCACTTGACGGAGCCGGCGAGCAGCCCCTGGACGAAGTAGCGCTGGAAGGCGAAGAAGACGGCCAGCGGGATCATGAGCGACACGAACGTGGCGGGCGCGATGATCTCGATGTTGGCGCCGAACTGGCGCAGCTGGCGGAAGATCGCGACCGTGATCGGCTGGGTCTCGCGGCCGAAGACGAGCGCCACGAGGAGGTCGTTCCAGGTCCACAGGAACTGGAAGATCGCGAGCGACGCGATCGCCGGCAGGCCGAGAGGAAGGATCAGGCGCACGAAGATGCGCACCTCGCTGGCCCCGTCGATCCGGGCAGCCTCCATCAGATCCTTGGGAATCCCGATGAAGAAGTTGCGCAGCAGGAAGATGGCGAACGGCAACCCGAAGGCCGTGTGGAAGAGGATGAGCGCGAAGATCGTGTCGGAGAGCCCCACGCCCCGGTAGAACCTGAACATCGGGATCAGCGCCATCTGGAGGGGCACGACGAGCAGGGCGATCACGCCGATGAAGAACCAGTCGCGCCCTGGGAACTCGAGCCATGCGAACGCGTAGCCCGCGAGGGCGCCGACGAGGATCGGCAGCAGGGTGCCGAAGATCGCGATCAGCGCCGTCGTGAACAGGGACGAGGTGATGTCGTCGTTGCTGAAGATCGCGCGGTAGTTCTCGAACGTGGCCGCGCTGGGCTTGGAGAAGAGCTGCCACCAGCCTTCCTCGATGAAGGCCGCCGGCGAGAGGACCGAGGTCAGGAAGACCCCGAGCGTAGGGACGAGCCAGAGCAGGCCGATGAAGACCAGGAACAGGTGGACGGGCGTCTTCGCGACGATCCGCAGGATTCGCGCGGCGCGGCTCTCCTCGATCACGGCGACCTGATCGGCGACGGCGGTGGCCATCAGACCTCCCTCCGGAAGCGGCGGATGTTGAGGGCCAGCACCGGGATCACGAGCAGGAAGATGAAGACCGCGATCGCCGAGCCGACCCCGAAGTCCCTCACGCCGCCGAAGGCGGTGCGCCACATCGCGAGCGCGAGCACGTTCGCGTCGTCCTGAACGGCGCCCGGCGCCACCGCGATGACGATGTCGAAGACCTTGAGGACGTTGATCAGCATCGTCACGAAGACCACCGTCAACACGGGCGCGAGCAGCGGGACGGTGACGCGCCGGAAGACCTGGAGCTCGTTGGCGCCGTCCGTGCGCGCGGCCTCGAGCAGGTCGCGCGGGATCGCGGCGAGGCCGGCGGCGATGACGACCATCGCGAAACCGGCCCAGATCCAGAGGTACGCGATGATGATCGCGGGCGTGATCAGCTTCTCGCCCAGCCACGCGACGCCCTCGAACGGCTTGGCGAAGGTCTGGGCGCCGATCGCGACTCGGTAGTCGCCCGCTTCGACCTCCTCGAAGGCGAACGTGCCCATGGCATCCGTCGACGTCTCGTCGACCTTGTCGCCCGTGGCCGAGCGGAGCTCGACGGTGACGCCGGGCAGGCCCACCTCGTCCGTCTCCACCTCCCCCGGCACCCCGCCGCCGGGCTTGAAGTCTCTCCAGACGACGCCTGTGATGCCACCGGCCAGAGCCTCGGGCGTCACCGCCTGCTGGGCGTCCTCGGGGACCTCGGAGGCGCGGATCCCGGTGAGCCCAAGCTGCGCCGTGTCGCCGGGCTGAATCGTCTCCGTCAGCTCGAGCCCGCCCGCAGGCGTGCCCGACAGGGTCTCCGTCGACGGCGTGGCGGCCGAGAGCACACCGGGCGGCGAGAAGGCGTCCTTGACGGCCGCCAGCCCCGCGTTGAGCGCGCCGCGGTCGGGCTCCTGGATGTAGACGACGCGCCAGGTGACGCCCGCGGCGAAGGCGGAGATGGCCATCGGCATGAACACGGCTGTCTTGAACGCGACCGCCCAGCGCACCCGCTCGACGAGCACGGCGAAGATCAGCCCGAAGATGGTGACCGTCGCGGGGACGACGGCGATCCAGATCGCGTTGTTCTTGATCGCCGTCGTGAGGATGTCGCGGCGGAACAGCTCCTCGTAGTTCTCGATCCCGACGAAGCTGTCGCCCGCGCGGTCGAAGAAGCTGCGCCAGATCGTCCACGCCGTTGGATAGACGATCCAGACCCCGAGGAAGAAGATCGCGGGGGCCAGGAACCCGGCCGCCAGCGCGTACTTGCGCCAGCGGCCGGGCTCTCCGGCGTCAGGGGCCGGAAATGCCGGTGGGGCCCCTGCGACGCTCAATTACGAACCGAACGCCTGTGCCGCGGCGTCCTCCATCTGCTGTGCGATTCCGTCGACGTCCTGCGGGTTCGCGAGGAAGTCCTGGAACAGCTTGAACAGGCCCTGGCCGACGGTGCCGCCGAATGCGGACGGCTGCAGGTCGGACAGGTCGAAGCG
The DNA here is from genome assembly GCA_040905885.1 of Gaiellaceae bacterium. GTDB lineage: Bacteria > Actinomycetota > Thermoleophilia > Gaiellales > Gaiellaceae > JACVRU01. Next base: position 3,020 of record JBBDQR010000046.1, read on the forward strand.
GAACACCTCGGCCTCGCCGATCGCCCCGGCGGTCGCCTGGAGGATCTCGTCGGGATAGACGCTGGGATCGAGGTTCTTGTTCGGCGAGGAGAACCCGCCGCGCTCGGCCCAGATCTGCGACGCCTCGGGCGTCGTCAGGTACTGCATGAAGGCCTGAGCGGCCGGGTTGTCGTTGAACATCACGAAGATGTCGCCGCCGCCGACGACCGAGGGCGGGGAGCCGTCGATCGAGGGGAACGTGAAGACGTTGTACCCCGTCTGCGGCTCGAGGGGCGTCTCGACGACCCCGGGCACGAAGTCGCCCTCGATCACCATCGCGGCCTTCGCGTTCTCGGAGAAGACGTTCGACACCGAGTCCGTGAAGCCGACCTGGAGCGGGTTGCCGGCGATGTTGTCCTTGTCGCCGAGAATCTCCGCCATCGTCGTGAGGGCCTGCTTGACCGAGTCGTCCGTCCACGGGATCTCGTGGGTGGCGAGCTGGTCGTACAGGTCCGGGCCGGCCTGCCGGATGTAGATGTTCTCGAACAGGTCGGTGAGCGTCCACCCGTCGGCGCCGCCGATCGAGTAGGCCGGAAGGCCGGACGCCTTGATCGTCCCGGCGGCTTCGAGGAGCCCGTCCCAGTCCTCCGGCGGCTCGACGCCGGCGTCCTCGAACGCCCCGACGTTGTACCAGACGGTCGACTTGTTGGCCGCCTTGAAGAGGAGGCCGTACTGCGTGCCGTCGACCTGGCCGACCTGGGCCACGGACTCGCCGAAGTTCTCGACGATCGCGTCCTTGGCGAACTCGATCGGTTGGACAGCGCCCTGGTCGACGAAGTCGGCCATCAGGCCCGGCTGAGCGATCGCGGCGAGGTCGGGCGGGTTGCCGCCCTCGACCGCCGTGGAGAGGACGGTGACGAGCTCGTCGCCGCCCGACGTGTAGTTGACGGTGACGCTGGGGTTCTGCTCGGTGAAGCCGTCGATGACGGCCTGGAAGGAGGCCTGCTCCTCGCCGCCCCAGATCGCCATGATCGAGATCGACCCGGTGACCTCGCCGGCCGGCGGCTCGGTCGTGCCGGCGCCGTCCTCGCCTTCGTCGTCGCCGCCGCAGCCGGCGCCGATGCCGGCGAGCACGAAGGCGAGGAGGAGGGCGAGCAAGTGCAAGCGGTGCTTCATGGAGAGTCCTTTCTGTCGCTCATGTGGAGTCGTAGATCCCGGCGCCTGTCGCCGGGTCGAAGAAGTGCAATGCGCGCGTGTCGACCGCCACCTCGGCGGGCTCGCCCACCCGTACGCCCGTGCGCGGGCCGAAGCGCCCGACCATCGTGGTCGTCGACCCGGACTCGACCTCCTCGCCGACGTCGCGGGCGAGCTCCTTGACGTCCTCGGTGAGGGGGGGACGGGCGTCGACCGTGAAGTGCACCATCACCTCGGCACCGAGCGCCTCGCGGAGCACGACGTCGCCCCGCAGCCGGCGGTCGGCCGGGGTGTCGGTCGCGAGCTCGGCGTCCTCGAGGTCCTCGGGACGGATGCCGAGGATGACCATCCTCCCGGCGTAGTCGCGGAGTGCGGGGCGCTGGGAAAGGGTCTCCTCGCCAAGCTCGACCTTGTGGCTGCCGACGACGGCGCTGATTTGGCCGTTGGAGCTCTCCAAGGTGGCCTCGAGCATGTTCATGGCGGGGCTGCCGATGAAGCCGCCGACGAAGAGGTTGACGGGATGGTCGTACAGCTCCTGCGGCGAGGCGACCTGCTGGAGCTCGCCCTTCCGCATCACCGCGACCCGGTCGCCCATCGTCATCGCCTCGACCTGGTCGTGTGTCACGTAGACCGTAGTCACGCCCAGGTCGGACTGGATCTTCGCGATCTCCGCCCGCATCTGGACGCGCAGCTTCGCGTCGAGGTTGGAGAGGGGCTCGTCCATGAGGAAGGCCTGGGGCTGGCGCACGATCGCGCGGCCCATGGCCACGCGCTGGCGCTGCCCGCCCGAGAGGGCCCGCGGCTTGCGCTTCAGGAACGGCTCCAGTCCGAGGATGCGCGCCGCCTCCTGCACGCGCCGGTCGACCTCGTCCTTGGCCACCTTCTTCAGGCGCAGGCCGAAGGCGATGTTCTCGTAGACCGAGAGGTGCGGGTAGAGCGCGTAGCTCTGGAAGACCATCGCGATGTCCCGGTCCTTCGGCGCCACGTGGTTGACGACGCGGTCGCCGATGCGGAGCACGCCCTCGGAGATGTCCTCGAGCCCGGCGACCATGCGCAGGGCCGTGGTCTTGCCGCACCCGGACGGGCCGACGAGCACCATGAACTCGCCGTCCTCGATCTCGAGGTCCATGTCCGAGACCGCGCGCGTGCCGTCGGCGTAGATCTTGCTGACGCTCTCGAAGGTCACGCCGGCCATGGAGCCCCCTTCCCGTTCGGTCGCAGCGCGATCCTAAACGGACTCGTCTCCCAGGAGTGCGACCTACCGATCGCGCCGCGATGAGTATGGGTTGCAAATCGGAAGATCTGGGCTAGGATTCCGGCTTCGCCGGTCGTCGAGGGAAGGGGAAGGGGTCATGCAGCGGAGGCGGTGGCTCGCCGGCTCGGTCCTGGTGGCGTTGGCGCTCGTTCTGGCGGGGAGCTCAGGGGCGGCGCGGGAGCCGGCGAAGGGGCCGCGCGCCGAGCGCGTCCCCGGAGAGCTCGTCGTCGTCTTCCGGCCCGGCGTCGCGCCCGTCCGCCGGGAGCGGGCGCTCGCGGCCGCAGGCCTGCGGCCGAAGCGCGAGCTGACCCGCGACGGGCGGAACGTGCTCGCGGTGGGCGAGCCGAGGGCGTCGGAGGTCGCGCTGAAGCGGCTCGGCAGCGACTCGAGCGTGGCCTACGCGGAGCCGAACTTCGTCGTGCGCGCGCTGGCTACGCCGAACGACCCTTCCTTCGGCCAGCTGTGGGGTCTCGTCAACACCGGTCAGACGGTCGACGGCGCGGCGGGCACGCCCGACGCGGACGTCGACGCCGACGCGGCCTGGGACGTCTCGACCGGCTCCGTGGGCGTCGCCGTGGGAGTGATCGACACCGGCGTCGACTTCTCGCATCCCGACCTCGCCGGCACGTCGTGGATCAACCCGGGGGAGAACTGCTCCGGCTGCCGGACGAACGGCGTCGACGACGACGGCAACGGCTTTGTGGACGACTGGCGGGGCTGGGACTTCGTCAACGAGGACAACAACCCCTTCGACGATCACGGCCACGGGACGCACGTCGCCGGGACGATCGCCGCCGTCGGGAACAACGGCGTCGGCATCGCCGGCGTCAACTGGACGGGCCGCGTCGCCGCGCTGAAGTTCCTGGACTGGTTCGGCTCCGGTACGACCGCCGACGCGATCCGGGCGCTCGACTACGCGACCCAGAACGGGATTCGCATCACGAACAACTCCTGGGGCGGCGCCGAGGCCTCGCAGGCGCTGCTCGACGCGATCGAGCGGGCGGGCGCCGCCGGCGGGCTCGTCGTGGCGGCTGCCGGCAACGACGGGGTCGACGCGGACGTCACGCCGATGTATCCGGCGGCGTTCCCGTCCCCTGCGATCGTCTCCGCCGCAGCGACCGACTCGCGCGACGGCCTCGCCTCCTTCTCGAACCGGGGCCGGACCTCCGTCGACCTCGGCGCGCCCGGGGTCAGCATCTACTCGACGCTGCCGGGCGGCGGCTACGACTGGTGGAGCGGGACGTCGATGGCGACGCCCCACGTCGCCGGGACGGCGGCGCTCGCCAAGGCGGCCTTCCCGCAGGCGAGCTCGATGGGGATCAAGGCGCTCCTTCTCCGCAGCGTCGACGCGGAGGCGTCTCTCGCCGAGACGACCACGGGCGGCCGCCTCAACGCGGGCGGAGCCGTCGGCTGCTCCGGCGCGCCGCAGGCGTGGCTCGAGGCGCCACTCGCCGGGTTCCAGGCGATCCCGGGTGAGCCGGTGCAGGTCGTGGCGCTCGGGGCGGCGTGCGGTGACGCGGCCGCGGCGACCGTGACCGCGACCGCCAACGGCACCGAGTTCACCCTGACGAATCGCGGGGACGGCTTCTACAGCGGCACGTTCGTGCCAGCCGCGACCGGATCGCTGACGATCGCGGTCACGGCGACGGCCGGCTCGGTGACGGACACGCGCTCCGTGACCGGGACGGTGGCGGAGAACTACGTCTTCGGCGACGACGCCTACGCGTGGGTGGACGCGACCGCGGGCGGGACGAACACGGGCCTGCGCGCCGACGACGCGTCGGTGACCGTGGTGCTTCCCTTCGCCTTCCCGTTCTTCGACGGCTCGTACACGAGCGTGAAGATCTCGACCAACGGCTACCTCGTGCTCGGGCCGAGCGCCGCGAGCGCGTGGTCGAACGTGCGGCTGCCCTCGTCGGCGGAGCCGAACGGGATCGTGGCGCCGCTCTGGGACGACCTGCGCCTGGAGACGCGCGGCTCGATCTGGTACCGGACGCTCGGAACTGCGCCGAACCGTCGCTTCGTGGTTTCGTGGATCGGAGCGCCGCACTACTACGACGTCGGCGACTCCACCTTCCAGGCGATCCTCGAGGAGACCTCCGGGGACATCGTCTTCCAGTACCAGGACGTGAGCTTCGGGGACTCGTTCTTCGACTACGGCGCCTCCGCCACGGTGGGCATCGAAGACGCGGCCGGCGCCGTCGGGCGCACCTTCTCGGTCGACCAGGCGTCGCTCGCGTCGTACGAGGGGGCGACGGCGCTCCGGCTCAGCTACCGCGCGGGCCCGACCGAGCCGGACCTGACTCCCCCGGCCGCGCCGTCGGCGCTGACGGCGACGGCGGGCGTGGAGTCGGTCTCGCTGGACTGGGCGGACAACATCGAGTCCGACCTGGCGTCGTACCGGGTCTATCGGGACGGGGTGCAGGTGGTGACCACCACCGCCAGCGCGTACGCGGACGGCGGGCTCCAGGCGGGCGTGACGTACCGCTACCACGTGACCGCGGTCGACCGGTCGGGTAACGAATCGGCTCCTTCGGGGCAGGCGTCTGCGATTCCGCGGGCGGCGCCGATCGTTGAGACCTTCGCGCCGGACTCGTTCTCGATCGTCGCCGGCAGCCTCACGGGCGGCTCGCTCGCGAGCCTGGCCTCGGACGACGGGAACCGGCTCGAGGTCTCCGGCCGGCCGGCCGCCGAGGTGGTCGTGGCGCAGACGCTTCCGGCAGGCACGGTCGAGACGATGACGCGCCTGTGGATCGACTTCGACGGCCACGTCGGAACCGGACGCGAGAAGCTGACGCTGAGCGTCTTCGACTGGGTGGCAGGGAGCTGGCGGACGCTCTCCGGGCCGGCCGGCGGGCCTACGGCGGACCTTCGTCTCTCATTCGAACTCGCCGATCCGACTCGGTATGCGTCCGCCTCCGGGCAGATCAGGTTCGCCGTCCGCGCCGAGCACAAGAAGGGCGGCACGGCGCGGGTCGACCTCGTCTCGTTCACGGTAGAGCACTAAGAGCACGGGGCGGTCTGGGTGCCCCCTCAGGCAGTAGTCAGTGCATTTCTGGCGGCTGCAAAGCGGCGCCAGGCGTTGTCCCTCGGTCCTTCCCCACGAAGTGCTGCGCACTTCGCGGGGGCCCCGG
>JBBDQR010000047.1:0-8448 GCA_040905885.1 Gaiellaceae bacterium
TCTTCGCCTACCTCGCCGACGCCCTCACCGCCAGCATCCGAGGCGACCCCATCCCGGCGCTCGCCTGAACCAGCGGAGGGCACCTGAACGCTTACTCGATCTCGTCCAGGTGCAGGCGCTTCATGCGCTCTGCTCGCGGAGCTTCGCCAGGACGACCGGGTCGACGGCGTCCTCGCCGTCCACGCGCTCCTCGAGGTTCTCGACCCCGGCCCAGTCCTCGAGGCGGTCGTAGCCGAGTCGCGCCAGCCGCTCGCCGATCTCGGCGCGCAGGGCGTCGTCGACCTCGATCCACCGCGAGCGCGGCGTCTTGCCGAACAGCTCCTGGTGGAGGCCGTAGAGACGGCGCAGCTCCTCGAGCGGGCGCTCGTGGTCGTCGACGCGCAGATCGAGGACGACGTCCGAGAGCCCGGCGTAGCCGCCGTTCCGCTCGACGACGAGCAGGGACGCGGACTGCTGCCCGCGGCGGTCGCCGCCCGCTGCCTGGGCCGCGTCGAGGCAGTCCAGCAGCCGCTCGGCGAGCGGCGCGCCGGCGCCGCGCTCGAACGTCTCCGCCAGCGCGTCGACCGTGTCGCCGGAGACGAGGATGTTCCCCTGCGCCGCGTACCCGGGCCCCGTGCGGCCGCCGGCCCAGTCCAGGCACTCCTCCCCGGTGTAGCTCGCGGCCCGACCCTTGGCGTCGACGACTCCGAGCTGCCGCTCCGCGCGCCCGTCGTCCGCGGCCGTCAGCCGGGCCGCGACCGCTTCCGCGTCGAGCCCGTCCCGCAGCAGCGCCAGGCCTTCAGGCCCGTAGCGCGGGTTCGCGTACGCCTGGGTGGCGATCGCGCCCACGTGCGGCTCGGTCCAGGGCACCACCGAGCCGACGGCGAGGAACTTCGACTGGACGGCGACGCCCCACTGGGCGGCGTCCGCGTCGAAGGCGGCGATGGAGTACGTCACCGGCCGTACGTGAGCTCGGTGAGGTCGAGCTCGAGCAGGTCGGCGCGGTCGGCGGGGACGAGCACGCTCGCGACCTCCGGGCGGGCGAGCGCCGCCCTCACCCCGGCGGCCGAGCCCGCGCGGACGACGACGGGCGTCCCCTGCTCGTGCGCCTCCCGCAGGCGGGCGACGTCCTCAACGCCGTCGAGGACGAGCGCCTCCTCGAGGGGCAAGGCGGGGTCGCCCTCGACGGCGAGCTCGGGCACCCGGTGCCCGGTCGCCCCGAACCAGCGCTGTCTCATGAGTGGTCTCCGTTGTGGGTACGGTCGAGGCCGCCCGAGCGAAAAGCAAGCGAGGCAAGGACGCAGGGAGCGCCCGTAGCCAATGCGCTACGGGCGCGACCGAGGACGCCGCATCGCGCAGCTTTGCAGCCGGGCGGGCCGGCCGTATCCGCGACGGCGACCACTACAACTCCACGGTTTCCCCGGGCTCCGGGGAGATCACCTCGACGCCGGGCGCGTGCCTGCGCAGCTCGTCGGGCGTCCCGGTGAGCATCGGGAAGGTGCCGTAGTGGCAGGGCACGCAGCGGCGCACGCCGAGCAGCTCGAGCGCCACCGCCGCCTGACGCGGCCCCATCGTGAAGTGGTCGCCGATCGGCAGCACCGCCACGTCCGGCTCGAGGTACTTGCCGATGATCTGCATGTCCGTGAATGCCGCCGTGTCGCCGGAGAAGTAGACCTTCGTGCCGTTCTCGAACTCGACCACGTAGCCGGCGGGCTCGCCGAGGTAGACGGGAGGCCCGTCGCCGAGCATCCCGCTCGAGTGGAGCGCGTGCGTCATCGAGAACTTCAGCCCCTCGGCCTCGACCGTCCCGCCCTTGTTCATCGCCAGGTTGGTCGCGCCCGGAAACCCCTGCGACTCGAGCCAGGAGGCGAGCTCGTAGATCGCGATCAGCTTCGGATTGAACTTCTTGCCGAGCTCGACCGCCTCGCCGATGTGGTCGCCGTGGCCGTGGGTGATCGCGATCACGTCCACCCGGTCCGGTTCGCCCTCGCCCTCGGGGAACTTCGGGTTCGAGAGCCACGGGTCGACGTACAGCCGCTTGCCGCCGGGCGTGTCGACCCGGAAGGTCGAGTGGCCGAGCCAGGTGAGCTGGACCCCGGGCATCGCGCAGGATTATCGCGCAGGAACCGCCTCGCGAGAAGCGAACCTCAGCGCCAATGGCCACGCGCGCGCTCCCGGTCGGCCTGCTGCTCCTGACGCTCGTCCTGGACGCCCAGGGCTCGCACCGGACGAGCTTCTACGTGCTGGTGTTCGCGCTCGCGGCGGCGGCCGTCGGGGCCCTCAGCGCCTTGGGCGACCTCGTCGAGACGAGCGACGGCTTCGCGCGGCTGGAGGCGGTGCTGAGCGGTCTCGCCGTCGTCTTCGTGCTGGTCGCGGCCGCGGCGCGCGGTCAGACCGCGGCGGCGGCGGAGTCGGTCCCGCAAGTGGCGGTCTCCGGGACGGTCGGCGCGCTGCTCCTGCTCGCGGCCGCTCTGCTCGTCAGAACGGCAGTGCCGTCGCTGCGTCGCGCGCCAGTTCGATGAGCGGCTGAACGCCGAAGAACGAGCCGACCGTCACCGCCAGCGCCGTCGCCACCGCCGTGTGCAGCGCCCAGTCGCGCGGCGGCGAGCCGCCCGCGACGGCGGGCCGAAGCTCGGGCCCGATCCGCATGTACAGCGCCCGGATCACGCCGAGGTAGTAGTAGAGGCTGACCGCCGTCGCGACCACGCCGGCGATCACGAGCCAGAGCATCCCGGCGTCGTAGGCGGCGGAGAACGCGTAGAGCTTGCCGACGAAGCCGCCGGTGAGCGGCAGCCCGGCGAAGCCGAGCATGAACACCCAGAGGGCGATCCCGAGGAAGGGGCGCTCCCAGCCCATCCCCGCGAGCGAGTCGAGATCGACCGGCCGGCCGAGCTCGCGCTCCCGCGCCGCGACGACCGCGAAGGCGCCGATCGACATCGCCGAGTACGGAACGAGGTAGAAGAGCAGCGCGCGCCCGCCGAGCTGCGAGGCCGCCGCCACCGGGATGAGCATGAAGCCGGCGTGCGAGATCGACGAGTAGGCGAGCAGCCGCTTCACGTCCCGCTGGACGAGCGCGGCGAGGTTGCCGACGGCGAGGGACGCGACGGCGATCGCGCCGATGGTGGCCGTCCAGAAGCCCTGCTCCTGAGGGAAGGCGGTCACGAGCACGCGGTAGGCGAGCACGAGGGCGACGGTCTTCGTCGCGGCCGACATGAAGGCGGTCACGGGGGTCGGCGCGCCTTCGTAGACGTCGGGCGTCCACATGTGGAAGGGCGCCGCCGAGGCCTTGAAGCCGAGCCCGACGATCAGCATCGCGAGTCCCGCGACGGCGAGCCGGTCGCCCGCGGCGGCCGACTCGGCGATCGCGCCGAGCTCGAGCTTTCCCGTCGCGCCGTAGACGAGCGCGGAGCCGAACAGCAGCACCGCCGAGCCGAAGCTGCCAACCACGAGGTACTTCAGCGCCGCCTCGAGGCCGACCGGCCGCTCCGCATGGACGGCGCAGAGGATGTAGAGCGCGATCGAGAACCACTCCAGCCCGAGGAAGATCGTCATCAGGTTGCTCGCGCCCGCGAGGAAGACCATTCCCGCCGCCGCCGCCGACACCAGCGCGTAGTACTCGCCGACGTGCTCGTCCCCGCCGCGGCGCTCGCCCCAGGAGACGAGCGTGGCGAGCAATCCGGCGCCGCAGACGATGCAGGCGGCGAGCGCGTACCAGCGGTCGCGGCGCATCGCGTCGGAGACGATCCCCTCCGCCCGCTCGCTCTCGGCGAAGACGGCGACCGTCAGCCCGAGCGCGCCGGCGAAGCCAAGGGCCGTGACGGCGAACGGGAACGCCCGCCGGAGCCACGCCGGCACGAGCACCGCGCCGAGCAGCGCCACCGACCCCGACGCCAGCAGCGCCAGCACGGGCGAGAGCGCGAACCAGTCGATCTGCGGCGTCGTCACGACAGGAGCTCCGCGGCGAACGAGTGGCCCGCGATCGCGTCCGGCCAGAACGAGAGCACGAGCAGGAGGGCGAGCAGCGGCACGAAGATCCCCAGCTCGGCCGGGCGGAGGTCGAGGGCGCCTTCCGTGCGCCCGCCGGGCTCCTCGTGCAGGACGGCGGAGATCAGGCGCAGCACGTACATCGCGGCGAGCACGATCGCGCCCGCGCCGATCGCCGCCCACCACCAGCCCACGTCGAACACGCCCGCCAGGATCAGGAACTCGCCGGCGAACCCGCTCGAGCCCGGTACCGCGAGGGCGACCATGCCCGCGGTCAGCAGCACGGTCGCCAGCGCGGGCCGGCCGCGGGCCATCCCGCCCAGCAGCGCCAGCTCGCCGGTGTCGGCGCGGCGCTCGATCCCGCCTGCGAGGAGGAACAGGGTCGTCGAGACGAGCGCGTGGCTGACCGAGTGGAGGATCGCGCCGTCGAGGCCGAGCGCCGTCCCCGAGAAGAGGCCGATCGTGATCAGCCCCATCTGGCCGAGGCTCGAGTAGGCGACCACCCCGCGCAGGTCGGGCGCGCGGAAGGCGACGAGCGAGCCGTAGACGAGCCCGGCGGCGGCGAGCGCGAGCACGAGCACGCGCAGCTCGGAGGCCGGCTCCGGGAACTTGGCGAGGACGATCCGCAGCAGCCCGAAGACGGCCGCCTTGGAGACGATCCCCGAGAGCACGGCCGCCACCTCCGGCGACGACTCCCGGTAGGCGTCGGGCAGCCAGCCGTGCAGCGGGAAGAGCGGCGCCTTGACCGCGAACGCGGCCAGGAAGCCGAGGAAGAGCCAGATGCTCCCGCTCGTCCCCGAGTCGACGAGGTCGAAGGTCCCCTGCTGGAGCCCGAAGACGACGATCGCGGCCAGCATCAGCAGCGACCCCGCCATCGTGTAGATGACGAACTTCAGCGTCGCGCCGACCCGGCCCGCGCCGCCCCAGACGCCGACGAGGACGTAGAGCGGGATCAGCATCGCCTCGAAGAAGGCGTAGAAGACGAGCAGGTCCTGCGAGACGAAGACGCCGACGATCGCGCCGATGAGGAGGAGCATCAGGCCGAAGTAGGCGCGCGGCCGCTCGCGGCCGGCCCAGAACGCGTAGGCGATCGCCGCCGCCATGACGACGACGGTGGCCCCGGCCAGCCAGAGCGACCAGGCGTAGAAGCCGACGTGGTAGGAGACGCCGAGGTCCGAGAACCACTCGTGGCGCTGCTCGAGCTGGAGGCCCGCGTCGCCGAGGTCGACGGCGAGCGCCGCCTCGATCCAGAGCGCCACCTCCACGAGCGCGACGAGCACTGCGAGCGAGCCGGCCCAGAAGCGCGTCCAGGGCAGGAGCCAGACGACGAGCGCCCCGCCGACCGGCAGGAGCACGAGCGCCGTGGTCAGCCACTCGGTGGTCATCGCGCCGCCAGGTAGACGAGGAACAGAAGGGCCGCGCCCAGCGCGAGCGCGAGCACGTATGTGCGGAGGAAGCCGGTCTGGGCCGCCGAGACGCCGCGTCCCAGCCCGCGCGTGCCGGCGGCGACGCCGGCGATCGAGCCGCCGACCACCGGGCCTTCGACCCAGCGCGTCCAGAGCCGCGAGACCGCGACGGCCGGCCGGTAGAAGACGAGGTCGTAGGCCTCGTCGAACCAGAACTTCCGCTCGAGGAGCTCCTGGAGGGTGGGCACGCGCGGGACGGCGAGCCGGCGGGCCGAGTAGAGCGCCCAGGCGAGCGCGATCCCGGCGGCGCTGAGCAGCGTGGCGAGGACGCTCGTGACCACGTCCTCCGCGACGGTCGGCCGGACGAGGTCCTCGACGACGGGGTGCAGCCACGTCTCGACCGGCGTGTACAGGATCGCCCACTGGACCCAGCCGCCGACGACGGCGAGCACGGCCAGCGCGCCCACCGCGACGGCCATGGCCACGCCGGGCACGTCCCGGCGGGGCACGTGCAGGTGCTCGCGCGCGAACGCGGACGGCTCCCCGCCCCAGACCATGAACACCATCCGGAACGTGTAGAGCGCGGTCAGGAAGACGCCGGCGAGCGCGAGCCCGTAGAGCGCGACGCCGTCGCCGCCCGACGCCCAGGCGGCGGCGAGGATCGAGTCCTTGGAGAAGAAGCCGGCGAACGGCGGCAGCCCGGAGAGCGCGAGCGCGCCGATCAGGAACGCCCACCAGGTGCGCGGCAGCAGCCTCCGCAGGCCGCCCATCCGCCGCATGTCCTCCTCCCCCGCCAGCGCGTGGATGACGATGCCGGCCGCGAGGAAGAGCAGCGCCTTGAAGAACGCGTGCGTCATCAGGTGGAACATCGAGGACGCGTAGGCGCCGATGCCCGCGGCGAGGAACATGTAGCCGATCTGGGACATCGTCGAGTAGGCGATCACCCGCTTGACGTTCGTCTGGACGAGCGCGACCAGCCCGGCGAGCAGGAGCGTCGCCGCGCCGAGCCAGGCGGCGAGCGCCTGCACCGGCGGCGCCGCCTCGAAGAGCGCGTGGGCGCGGACGATCAGGTAGACGCCGGCGGTGACCATCGTCGCCGCGTGGATCAGCGCGGAGACGGGCGTCGGACCCTCCATCGCGTCCGGCAGCCAGGTGTGGAGCGGGAGCTGGGCCGACTTGGCGACGGCGCCGCCGAGCAGGCCGAGGGCGACGAGCACCTGCACGGTGGGGCTGAGCTCGTCGACGCGGCCGAAGACGGTGCCGAGATCGAGCGAGCCGGTCTTCCAGATCAGCAGGAAGAGCGACAGCGCCATCGTCGCGTCGCCGACCGCGTTCATCACGAAGGCCTTCTTCGCGGCGGCGACGGCGGTCGGCCGCTCGTGCCAGAAGCCGATCAGCAGGTAGGAGGAGAGGCCGACGAGCCCCCAGCCGACGAGCAGCAGCAGGAAGTTGCCCGTCATCACGAGCAGCAACATCGAGAAGACGAACAGGGCCATGTAGGCGAAGAAGCGCCGCTCCTCCGCCTCGCCGTCCATGTAGCCGATCGAGTAGCCGACGATCAGCGCTCCGACGCCGGCGACGATCAGCATCTCCATCACGGAGAGCGGGTCGATCAGCAGCGTCACGCCGACGGTGAGGTCGCCGGCGGAGAGCCACGTCCAGGCGGTCGTCACGCCCGCACGCTCCTCCGCGTCCCTCGCCCACATCGCGACGAAGGCGACGACCGCGGCGACGAAGGAGGCGGCGACGGCGAAGGTGGCGAGGTAGCCGGCCCCGCGGCGGGAGATGCGCGTGCCGGCCGCGGTGATCAGGCCGGCGGCGGCGAGCGGCGCGACGAGCGTGAACCAGGAGGCGGCGGAGATCAATGGCTCACCCGGTGGCATTTGTGGATGCCCGGGTCGCGAGCACCAAGCGATCCAAGGACGCAGGGAGCGCTCATAGCCGTAGCTATGGGCGCGACGGAGGACGCCGGAGCGCGCCGCGTGATCGCGGGCCGGGCGCCGGAGGATGTCGCCGGGTGAGCCATCAACCGCGCAGGGTCGTGAGGCGGTCGACGTCGAGCGCGAGGTTGCGGCGTGCCATGGCGACGATCAGGCCGAGGCCGACGACGACCTCTGACGCGGCCACGGCCATCACCGTCAGCGCGAAGATCTGCCCGTCCCCGTCGCCGTGGAGCCGGGAGAAGCCGATCAGGGCCAGGTTGGCGCCGTTGAGCATGATCTCGAGCGAGAGGAGGACGATCAGCGGGCTGCGGCGGACGAGCACGCCGAGCGCCCCGATCGCGAACAGGAACGCGGCCACCGAGAGGTACCAGGCGATCCCGGGGCCGAGCATTACTGCATCTCCTGGGTGCGGCGCGAGTGCGCGCCGAGGATGACCCCGCCGACCGCGGCGACGAGCAGCACTATCGACGTGATCTCGAAGGCGAGCAGGTGGTCGGAGAGGAAGAGCCGGCCGATCTCCTGCGGGCCGCCGAAACCCTCGCGGACTGTGGCCGTGTCGGCGAGCCGGTCGCCGGCCTTGAGGGCGATCACGACCACGATCTCGAGCAGCAAGGCCGCCGAGGCGGTCGCCGCGGCGACGGCCTGCCAGGTCGGCCCGCCCGCCCAGGCCACGTCCGCCCGGCCGCCCAGGTAGGCGATCACGAACAGGAACATGACGACGACCGCGCCGGCGTAGACGAGCACCTGCGCCGCCGCCACGAACTCGGCCGAGAGGAGCAGGAAGAGCACGGCGAGCGAGCCGAGGTTCCCGATCAGCGCCAGCGCCGAGAAGAACGGGTTCGTGAAGGTGACGACCGCGATCCCGGAGCCGAGGCAGGCGAAGGCGGCCGCGAGCCAGACGATCCAGACGAGGATGTTGCCGGCGTCCACTACGAAGCGCTCTTGTAGTAGGGGATCGGCGTGTCGTAGAGCTCGCGGTCGGCGACCGGCACCCGCTTGATCGGCTCCACGAGCAGCATGTCCTTCGTGTAGATCAGGTCGTCGCGCGCGTATTCGGAGAGCTCGAAGTCGTTCTCCAGCGTGATCGCGTCGAAGGGGCACGCGAGCTCGCAGTAGCCGCAGAAGATGCAGCGGCT
>JBBDQR010000048.1:0-8444 GCA_040905885.1 Gaiellaceae bacterium
CCGGGGCCCCCGCGAAGTGCGCAGCACTTCGTGGGGAAGGGCTGAGGGACGCCGAGATGCGACGGTTTGCAGCCGGCCGGGGACAAGCCGTACGCCCTGAAGGTCAGGAACCTCAAGGCCTTCAAGAAGCAGCTTCAGGCCGCCGAGGCCAAGCTCGCCCGCTGCGACTAGCGTCGCTAGGCAGCCTGGCCGCTGGCGGCCTAGCGAAGGGCGCGCAAGCGCTCGGGATGCTTCCGCACGAACCGGAGGATCCCGGCCCAATGCCAGAGCGTCCGCCGCGTGAGCAGCTTCCGGTCGACGTAGCGGTCGTAGGCGTGCGTGACGACCGCGCTCGGGACGTACCACCGCTCCCAGCCGGCCTTCATCGCCCGGTAGCTGAGGTCGATGTCCTCCCCGTAGAGCCGGTAGCCCGGGTCGAGGCCGCCGAGCTCCTCGAGCATCGACCGCCGCAGGAGCATGAAGCCGCCGAGCATCCAGTCCGCCTCGACGGGCTCCGTCGGCCGCTCGTCGAGCAGGTAGTGGTCTCGTTGGCGCTCGAACGGGCGGAAGACGTAGCGGAGCGGCGTCCGGCGGACGAGGGTGCCGAGCACGGTCGGGAAGCGGCGGCGGGAGGGCTGCCACGAGCCGTCCGGGTTGCGCATCTGCGGCCCGACGACGCCGGCGCGCGGATGGTGCTCGGCGAACCGGACGAGCTCGGCGACCGCGTCGGGCTCGGGCGTCGCGTCCGGATTGCAGACGAGGACGTAGTCCCCGGAGGTCGCGGCCGCGCCGAGGTTGACGTTCGCGGCGAAGCCGAGGGGCCGGTCGTTCTCCAGCGCGTCGACCCCGGCGGGGACGCTGCCGGGGACGTTGGCGACCACGACGAGCTCCTCCACCTGGAGGCGCAGGACGGGCAGGAGCGCGCCCACCTCGTCGGCGTGGCCGTGCGAGACGACGACGGCCGAGACGCTCACCTTCCGAGCACTTCGCGGTACGCGCCGGCCGTCCGGCGGGCCGTCTCCTCCCACGTGAACGCGCGCGCCCGCTCGAGCCCCGCGGCGACGAGCCGCTCGCGCTCCGCGAGCGCGGTCGCGACCGCCCGGCCGAGCTCCTCTGGCTCCGCGAACACGGCCGCGTCGCCGGCGACCTCCCGCAACGCCGCATCTGGCGTTGCGACGACCGGCGTGCCGCTCGCCATCGCCTCGAGCACGGGCAGGCCGAAGCCCTCGTAGCGGGTCGGCAGCAGGAGCGCGGCGGCGCCCCGGTAGAGCGCGGCGAGCTCCTCCTTCTCGACCCAGCCGCGCAGCGACGCGCCGCGGCGCGCCAGCTCGCCGGCCAGCGCCTCGTCCTTCGCCGGGCCGACGACCACGAGCGGCAGCCCGGCCTCATCGGCGGCCCGCAGCGCGGCCAGCGGGTTCTTGCGCTCCTGGATCGCGCCGACGAAGAGCAGGTAGCCGCCGCCCGAGCCGTCGGGCCGGAACGCCGGGTCGACGCCGTTCGGCGTCACGACGATCCGCCCCTCGGGGATCCCGTAGAGCTCGACGAGGTCGCGCCTCGTCCGCTCGGAGACGGTCAGCACGCGCGCCGCGCGCCTCGCCGCGCGCGGGACCACCGTGCGGAAGACGAGCCGGTCCTTCGGGCTCATCGCGGTCGCGTCGCGCTCGAAGGAGAGGTCGTGGACGGTGACGACGGCGGGACACGGGCAGCGGAGCGGCAGCGCGTGCTGGAAGTGGGCCAGCGCGGGCCGCAGCCGCCGCAGCAGCCGCGGCAGCGACCACGCCATCCGCAGCTCCTGGGAGCCGGCGGGGAGCTCGACCGGCTCGATCCCGGCCGGAACCAGCTCGGGATGCCGCGTCACGGCCGCGAGCCGGAGGTCGGGCGCGGCCGCCGGCAAGGCGCGGAGCAGGTTCTCGACGTACGTCTCGTCGCCGGTGCGCGCGCGCCCGAGCACGTCGGCGTCGATCACGACCAGCGGCTTCACAGGAGCTCCCGGTAGACGGCCGCGGTCGCCTCGGCGGCGGCGTCCCACGTGAACGCCCGCGACCGCTCGAAGCCGGCCGCGCGAAGCTCCTCGCGGCGGGCGATCGCGCGCTCGATCCCCTCGGCGATCGAGGCGGGGTCGAGCGGGTCGACGAGCTCGGCGGCCCCGTCGGCGACCTCGGCCATCGCGCTCCCCGCGCTCGTCACGACCGGTGCGCCGCAGCGCATCGCCTCGAGCACGGGGATCCCGAAGCCCTCGTAGAGGGACGGATAGGCGAGGCAGAGCGCTCCGCGGTAGAGCGCGGCGACCTCCTCGTCGGGCAGCCGGCCGAGCCGGCGCGCGCCGGAGAGCTCGACGCCGCCCCAGCCGGGCGCGCCCACGACCCGCAGCTCGAGGCCGAGCGTCCGCGTGGCCTCGGCGAGCCGGGCGAGGTTCTTGCGCGGCTCGAGCGTCCCCACAGCGAGCACGTAGTCGCCCTCGGCCGCCGGCCCGTCCGCGGTGAAGGCCGCGTCGGCGGCGTTCGGGACGACGCGGACGCGATCCGCCGGTACGCCTGCCAGCTCGACGACCTCGCGCTTCGTGAACTCGGAGACGGCGATCACCCTCGCCGCCGCCCGCAGGGCCGGCTTCAGCCAGGCGGCCGCGTGCAGGCGCGTCCACCGGCGGAAATGCTCCGGGTAGCGCAGGACGGCGAGGTCGTGCACCGTGGCGACGACGGGCGCGCGAGAGCGCAGGGGTGCGTGGTAGGTGGTGCAGTGGAGCAGGTCGAGGCCCCGCGCCTGGAGCGGCAGCCAGGCGAGGTACCAGGCGAGGTCGCGCGCGGGCACCCAGGCCCGGCCCGGGCCGCCGAAGGTCAGCGGCCGCAGGTCGACTCCCTCGATCCGCCCCAGCGCCTCCTGGAGCCCGGCCACGTAGCGGGACGTCCCCGCCTGGGTCTGGACGAGCGGGGAGACGTCGAAGCCGACGTTCATGCCGCCGCCCCCACGAGGCCGTCCAGGAACCGGCGGCCCATCCTGCTCCACGTGAAGCCGCTCGCGTGCTCGAGCCCGCGCCGCACCAGCTCGTCCCGCTCGGCCAGCGCCCGCCCGACGGCCGCGGCCCACTCTTCCGGGCGGTCCGGGTCTGCGCGCAGCGCGGCGTCGCCGCTCGCCTCGTCGAGGGACGGGTGCGAGGACGCCACCACCGGCACGCCGCAGGCCATCGCCTCCACGATCGGCATTCCGAAGCCCTCGTAGCGCGACGGGTAGGCGAAGACGGCGGCGCCGCGGTACAGCTCGGCGAGCTCGCGGTCGGAGACGTAGCCCTGGGGCACGACGAGCTCGAGCGGGAGGCCGCGGAGGACGCCGAGGTTCTTGCGCGCGTCGCCCGCGAGGGCGAGCACGTAGCGCCGGTCCCCTCCGGCGCCGTCCGGTCTGAACACGGGGTCGACGCCGGGATGCGCGACCGTGATGCGGGCGCGCGGGACGCCGAGCAGGTCCTGCACCTCGCGCGCGGTGAACTCGGAGTTGACGAAGACGACGTCGCAGCCCGGCACGGCGCGGTACTTGGCGCCGTGCAGCCGCCGCGTGCGCGGGTCGACCAGCTCGGGGAAGCGGACGGGGATCAGGTCGTGGACGATCGTCGCCCGCACGCCGTCCCGCTGCGGCGGGTACCACCAGTCGCTGAAGCAGAGCGCGTCGAAGCGGCCGACGAGGCGCTCGAGCGGGGGCCATTCGAGCCGGCTCCAGGCTCGCCGCCAGGCGCGGGCGAGCGGCAGGAACCGGATCTCCCGCTCGACCGGGATCCCCGCGAGCGCCGCCGGGACCGCGCGGAGTCCCCGGGGGCCCGTGACCGCGAGCGCGACGACCTCGTGCTCGCCGGCGGCGGCCTCGGCGAGCCCGGCGAGCGCGCCGCGCAGGTAGTTGCCGATCCCCGTCCGCGGCAGCGAGAGCGGGGTGACGTCGAAGACGATTCTCACTGCCGGTCCAGGCTGAGGACCCGGATGCCGAGCCGGCGCGTGTCGTCGCTCGTCGCCAGGACCTGCGCGGGCACCGCCGTCGGGGTGACGCTGAAGCGCACGACGCAGCGCTCGCCGTCGAGTGGGATGCTCATCGTCGTCTCCTCCGCGTCGGTGCGGAGCCGCCGGGAGACGACGCGGTCGCCGGTCGTCGCCGTCACCGTCTGGGGCCGGGTGAAGAGGCGCACATCGGACTGGAGCCGCACGACCAGGCGCCCGCCCTCGCAGCGGAAGCCGGTGTAGACGAACTGCGGCCGCGACCAGAGGTCGGCGTAGACGCCGTCCGTGACTCCCGAGACCCGGGCCGGGCCGTCGAGGCGGTAGAGGCGGAGGCCCTTGCGCGCGTCGGCGGCGACGACGCGGCCCTCGATCGGGAGCGACCGGTCGGTGAGCAGGTACGGCGCCGCGATCGCGAGCGATCCGTCGCTGCGGTCGATCGAGACGGGCGTCTGCGCCAGCCCGCCCGGCACGGGCTGGTCGAGGTAGTAGATGCCGCCGATGCTGCGGCTGAAGAACTCGTTCTCGTGCACGACGAGCCGGTCCGGCGCCCCCGTCCAGAGGAGGGCGACGTCGGCGTCCCGGCCCACCGCCCGGTCGACCCAGTCCCGCTCGATCTTCGTGATCCCCTGGAAGAGCGCGCCGACCGAGGCCTGCCGCATCCGCGCGTCGACCGGCTGGGCCGCCACGGCGTAGAGCACGAGGACGAGCGCAGGCAGCGCGAGCAGCACCGGCCGGGGCAGGAGCGCCACGAGCAGCGCGATCACCGCCGCCCCGGCGGCGACGACGAGCCACATCCGGTCGAGCGCGATCCCCTGCACGTGCACCCACCAGAGCGGCAGCAGCGCGAGCGTGTCCGAGGTCGCGCTGACGCCGATCAGCCGCTCGTAGGGGATGAACGCCGGCAGCGCGGCGGCGGCAGCGGCGGCCGCGGCGAGCGCCGGCCAGGGGCGCGGCGCGCCGCGGCGGATCCAGAGCAGCAGCGCGACGAAGAAGAGCGGCGCGGCGTAGAACATGTTCCGCTCCTCGATCCGCAGCACCGAGGGCTGGGTCGCGAAGGCGGCCACCTGGAGCAGCAGCCACGTCGTGAACGCAGCCGCGCCGGCGAGGAACGCCTGCTCGCGGCGGTCGAGTGCGCGCGCGCCGGCCAGGAGGAGCAGGAAGGCGGCGAAGGGCGCGATCCCGAGGTAGAGGTCGAGCTCGGCGACGTGGTAGAGCAGCCAGCGGCCGATCTCGACCGCCGAGTAGTCCTGCGTCGTCGCGGCGCGGTAGGCGCCGAGCAACGCCAGCGGCCCGTCCCCGCGCGCGGCCGCCGCCGCGACGATCACCGCCGCGACCGCCGTGATCCCGCCGTAGAGCCAGCGGAAGTCGAGCACGTCCCGCGCTCGGCGGCTCCACCAGGCCAGCAGCAGGGGCGCGGTCAGCGCCGCGGGGACGAGGAAGACGGCCTGCTGCCGCGTGAGGTAGGCGACCCCCGCCGCGGCGAGGAAGGCGGCGACGCGCACCGGCGTCGGCCGCTCGAGCGCGAGCACGAGCGCGAGGGCGGCCCCGAGGACGATCGGGTAGAACGCGTTCTCGGTCATGATCGTCCCCGCGTAGAAGAGCGAGGGGACGGAGACCGTCAGCAGCGCCGCGACCAGCGCGTAGCCCGGGGTCAGCACGCGGCGCGCGAGGAAGTACGCCGGCACCGCCGCGAGCGAGATCAGCACGGCGTTGATCGCCTTCGCCGCAGCGTAGGCGGACGTCAGCGAGTCGAGCAGGTAGGCGGGGCTGATCAGCGCCGGGTAGACGGCCCCGTACGCGAGGCCCGCCGACTCGCCGCGGATCGTCAGCCCCGCGCCGGAGGCGATCCCCTTCGCCAGCTCCGAGTAGACGATCTCGTCGACCATGATCCACGGCGCCACCATCCGGCGGCCGACGCCGTAGCGGATCAGGATCGAGAGGGCGACGAGGCCGGCGAGCCACGCGGCGACGGGCACCGCGGCCGCTACGGCGCGAGGCCGCACCGCGGCGACGCTACTCACGCACCCCGGCCCCCCGGAGGCGGGCGCCGAGCTCCGCCGCCTCCGCGCTGCCGGGCTCGATGCCCGCGTCCGCCGCCGCCGCGGCCACCTCCGCGAGCACCGCTTCGCGCACGGCCTCGCCGCCGGCCGCCTCCTCCAGCGCCGCGGCATAGAGCTCGGCGACGGCAGGCAGCGCATGCTCGGTCTCCGCGAGCGCGCGTGCGGCCCGCCCCATCGCGGCTCGCAGGTCGTCCCGCGTGCAGAGCGCCTCCAGCACGGCGGCGAGCGTCTCCACCTCCCGCTCGTCGGGGGGCACCTTCGCCGCGACCTCGTCGGGCAGCTCCGAGAACCAGCCGACGTCGCTGACGACGAGCGGCTTGCCGAGCGAGAGCGCCCGGATCGCGCTGCCCGAGGTCTCCCCCATCGTCGGCGCGCGCAGGTTGACGCAGACGTCGCAGGCGGCGAGCAGAGAGACGAAGCGGCGCTCGTCGACGTAGCCCTCGCGGATCAGCGCACCCTCCGGCAGGCCGACCTTCTCGAGCCGGGCGTCGAGGTCGAAGCGCGGCGCGACGGGGCCGGCGAGGAGCAGCCGGGCCTCGGGGACGCGCTCGCGGACGAGGGCGAACGCCTCGAGCAGCTGCGGGACCCGCTTCTCCGGGTTGATGTGGCCGAGGCAGCCGACGACCGGGCCCGGGCCGACGTCGATCGGGTCGACGGCGGGCTCCGGCCAGGCGGGATGCGGGATCCGCCAGATCGGGCCGTCGAAGCCGGCCTCCCGCGCACGCCCCTCGACGTAGCGGGAGTGGACGATCAGGCCGGTCGCCTCGTCGAGCACGAGCCCGGCGAGCGGGAAGTCCTCCGGCCGGCTCTCCCAGAGCGGCGGCACGGACCGGTCGACGACGCCGAGTCCGAGCAGGCGCCCGACGAGGCCCGCCTCCCGCTCCATCGCGGCCAGGTAGGTGGCGACGTCCCGCCGGGCCAGCGTGAGGCCCGCGACGAGGTGGTGGAGCACGAACTCGTGCAGGACGACGACCCCCGGCCAGCGGCGGAGCGCCTCGACGATCCAGCCGTGGACCTCCGGGTTGTTGCCGACGTGGTAGAGGCGGACGTCCGCGCCGCGCGCCGGCCTCCGCCGTCCGCGCTTCTGGACGTGCAGCTCGACCCGCTTGGCGAGCTCGGGGACGAGCAGCGCGCTGTAGTCGGCGACGCCCGAGCGCTCCGGCGGCAGCGGCGAGTAGTACGCGACCTTCATGAGTGCTCTGCCCTGGGGGTACGGTGAAGAGCCTGGCGCGCGAACAGCAAGCCAGGCAAGGACGCAGGGAGCGTCGATATGCAGGCATATCGACGCGACTGAGGACGCCGCCTGGCGCCGCTGTGCAGCCGCCCAGGGCGCGCCGTATTCCCAGGGCAGAGCACTAAATCGCCTCGAGCAGCCGGTCGAGCGCGGGCTCCCACGTGACGCGTGCGGCGACGTCGCGGCCGGCGCGGCCGAGCGCCGCCGCCTCGTCGGGATGGTCGCGGAACCACGCGAGCGCGCCGGCGAGCGCCTCGTCCGACGGCTCGCGCACGAGCCCCGTGCGGCCGTCCTCGACGATCTCGAGCGGGCCGCCGGCGTCGGTCGTCGTCAGCACCGGCTTCTCGGAGAGGAACGCCTCGTACGGGACCATCCCGAAGTCCTCGTCCACGGGTGCGTAGTAGACGGCCAGGCAGCGCGCGTAGCGGGCGGCGACGTCGTCGGCCGGCAGGCTCCCCGGGAACTCGACCCTGCCGTCGAGGCCGTGGGAGGCGGCGTGCGCGGCCAGCCGGTCGCGGTCGGGCCCCTCGCCGACGATCACGCAGCGCAGCCCGGGCGTCGCGGCGACGGCGTCCAGCAGCAGGTCGAGCCGCTTGGCGCGGTCGAGGCGGCCGACGGAGAGCACGTAGTCCTCCGCGGGCTCGCTGCGGTAGGGCAGCTCCTGCGGCGGGTGCGGCATCACCTCGGCCTGGAGCCCGAGCGACCGTTGCAGGCGGTCGGCAACGTTGCGGGAGGTGGCGAAGACCTTGCGGGCCTCGGAGAGCGCCGTCCGGTCGACGCGGTGGACGGTGCGGCGCAGCGCCCGCTCCTCCGCCTCCTCGCCGAACTGGCCCAGCTCGGTCCGGTCGAGCTCGTACGCCTGGCGGAACTGGTGCAGGAGCCAGACGACCTTCCGCGGGTGGCGGACGAGGTAGGAGGGGAACTTCGTCGCCACCACCGCGTCGATCGGGCGGCCGTCGGACTCCTCCAGGTCGAGCAGCCGCCAGAGGAACGCCTGCGTGAGCACGCGCTCGCCCGGATACCACTTGAACGGCACGGTGACGAGCTCGGCCTCGTGACCGCGGCCGCGCAGCTTCTCGACGAGCGTGTCCGCGAAGATCTCGGCGCCCCCGCGCACGAAGGGCACCTGCGGGGCGCAGACGGCGATCCTCATTTGCTTCCTGCCCGGTGAGCTCGGACGGCCGGAAGCGCGAG
>JBBDQR010000049.1:0-8414 GCA_040905885.1 Gaiellaceae bacterium
CGACCGGCGTCCGCTCGTGCACCGCGACGCCGGCCGCGAGCGCCGCCCGCCGCAGCGCGAGCGCGAGCCGCGCCGGCTGGACGGTCGCGCCGTCCCGGAACCGGACCGCCCGGCGGAAGTGGAACGCCTCGGCGGCGACGGCCTCCTCGGGCACGCCCAGCCGCTCGGCCTCCGCGAGCGAGCGCTCGACCGCCGCGTCCTGCGCCGTGGCGGCGGAGACCTTCAGCAGCCCGGCCTCCCGCAGCCACACGTCCTCGCCCAGCGCGCGCACGGCGTCGACCGCCCCCTGCGACGCGCGCGCGAGCGCGAGCGCGCCCGCGTCCCCGAACGTCTGGACGAGCGAGGGCAGCGACGACCAGTAGCCGTGGAGGAAGCCGCCGTTGCGGCCGCTCGGGCCCTCGCCGCAGAACGCTCGCTCGAGGACGACGACGTCGAGCGACGGGTCGCGCTCCTTCAGCGCCAGCGCCGTCCAGAGGCCGCAGTAGCCGCCGCCGACGATCGCGACGTCGGCTTCGCGGTCGCCCGAGAGCGGCGGGCACTCGGCCGAAAGGCCCGCCTCGTCTTGCCACCAGACGGACGTCGCCTTATGGTGCGTGCTGGGCCAGGGGAGAGAGAGGTCGGGCATGAGCAGGTCGGAGGGGTTCGGAGCATTGCAGCGCGTGCGGCGCGTCGCCGCCTTCTGCGACGAGCGCGGCGTAACAACCGAGGAGGGAATCGGCTGGCTGGCCGAGCTCGAGGGGCGCGCCCGGACGCGGCGCGAGTTCCTCGGCACGCTCGCGGCCGGCGCGGTCGCCGCGGCCGGCTTGAGCCGGGTCGCGCACGCGGCCCCGGCGCCGGAGCTCCGGGTCGCGGTCGTGGGCGCCGGGCTCGCCGGGCTCGCCTGCGCCGACTTCCTGAAGCAGAAGGGCGTCCGGGCGACCGTCTTCGACGCGACCGACCGGGTCGGCGGACGCTGCTACTCGCTGCGCGGCGTCTTTCCCGGCCAGGTCGCGGAGCGCGGCGGCGAGCTGATCGACACGCTCCACACGACGATGAAGGGCTACGCGAAGCGGTTCAAGCTCCAGCTCGAGGACCTCTCGAAGGAGCCCGGCGAGACGTTCTACTACGTCGGCGGCCGCCTCTATTCGGAGCGTGCCGTCGTGGACGAATACCGCGCGCTCGTGCCGGCGATGCAGGCCGACCTGCGCTCGAGCTCGGGCGCGCCGACGGCCGATTCCTTCACGGAGGCCGACCGGGTCCTCGACTACACGACCCTGAAGGACTGGCTCGTCAGCCGCGGCGCCGGGCCCGTGATCTCCGGCGTCATCGAGGCGGCCTACGTCGGCGAGTACGGCCGGGAGCTCGACGAGCAGAGCTGCCTCAACCTCCTCTTCTTCATGCACGCCGACCGCCGCTCGAAGTTCGAGCCGTTCGGCGTGTACAGCGACGAGCGCTACCACGTCGTCGAGGGGAACGACGCGATCCCCGCCGGGCTCGCGGCCGGGCTCGACGGGCAGGTCGAGCTGGGGAAGCAGCTGGTCGCGGCCGCGAAGGACGCGGCCGGCAGAGTCGTCCTCACGTTCGCCGACCGCACGGCTCGGACCTTCGACGCCGCTGTCTTCGCGCTCCCCTTCACGGCGCTGCGGGAGGTCGACCTGAAGCCGAGCCTGGGGCTGCCCGCGTGGAAGCTCTACGCGATCCGCAACCTCCTCTACGGCGACAACGCGAAGGTGATCGTCGGCTTCGACGGCCGCCCGTGGCAGGCCGTCGGCGGCGACGGGTCCTCGTTCGCGAAGGGCCTCGCCAACCTCCAGGGCACATGGGAGACGAACCCGAGCCGCGCCTCAGCGACCCGGGGCGTGCTGACGGACTACACGGGCGGAAGGCTCGGCAAAAGCCTCAACCCGCGGAACCCGCAGCGCGAGGCGGAGCGGTTCCTCGCCGACCTGGACCAGGTCTTCGCGGGGGCGTCCGCGCAGGCGACCCGCGACGCCGGCGGACAGCTCCGGGTCGACCTCTGGCACTGGCCGTCGCAGCCGCTCTGGAAGGGGAGCTACACGTGCAACCAGCCCGGCTACTTCACGACCATCGCCGGCAACGAGGGCAAGCCGGTCGGGAACCTCTACTTCGCCGGGGAGCACGCGAACTCGTTCTACGAGTGGCAGGGCTTCATGGAGGGCGCGGCGCTCTCCGGGCTGGCTGCCGCGGGCCAGATCCTGGCGGACGTCAAGGCCGGCCGGCTCGGCTAGCCGTCACGACTCGCGCGTGAGCCGCGCCGCGGCGTAGACCGGGATCGCCGACAGCACGATCACGAACAGGGCGACGACGTTCACGACGGGGAGCTGATTCGGTCGCGACAGGTTGGCGAGGATCCAGATCGGCAGCGTCTGGTCCCTCCCCGATGTGAATGTCGTCACGATCACCTCGTCGAAGGAGAGCGCGAAGGCCAGCAGCGCGCCGGCGAGCAGCGCCGTCCGCAGTGCCGGGAAGAGCACGTAGCGCGCGGTTTGCCACGTGTCGGCCCCGAGGTCGGACGAGGCCTCCTCGAAGGACCTCGGCGTCCGTCGCAGCCGCGCGACCACGTTGTTGAAGACGATCACGATGCAGAAGGTCGCGTGCGCCACGACGATCGTCAGCACGCCGAGCTGCACGCCGGCCGTGCGGAAGGTCGCGTTCAGCGCCATTCCGGTGACGATCCCCGGCAGAGCGATCGGGAGGATGACGAGGAACGACAGCGCGGTGCGCCCGAAGAACGCGTGACGGGCGAGGGCCAGCGCGAGCAGCGTTCCGAGCACCAACGCGACGCCGGTGGCGCCGAGCGCGACCTTCAGCGACGTCCAGAGCGCGTCCCGGGCTCCCGGGTTGTGCAGCGCCCGCTCGAACCACTTCAGGGTCAGGCCCTGAAGTGGCCACGACTGGATCCGGCTCTCGTTGAAGGCGTACAGGCCGACGATCGCCAGCGGCAGGTAGATGAACACGAGCGTCAGCCCGGTGGCGACGCGAAGCAGCAAGCGGCCGACGGGCGAGAGCGTCATCAGAGCGCCTCGAATGCGCCGAGCCGCTTGGCGACGGCGAGGTAGGCGATCATCACGACGACCGGGACGGTGGCGAACGCAGCCGCGAGCGGGAGGTTGTTGGCGACGCCGACGTTGACGTAGACCACGTTCGCGATGAACTGCGTCGACGAGACGAGTTGCGGCGTGATGAAGTCGCCGAGGGTCAGCGAGAACGTGAAGATCGAGCCCGCGACGACGGCGGGGAAGACGACCGGCAGGACGACGCGCGCGAACGTCCGCAGCGCCTTGCCACCGAGGTCGGCCGAGGCCTCGAGCAGGGAGTTCGGGATCCGCTCGAAGCCGGCGAAGACCGGGATGATCATGTACGGGAGCCAGAGATAGCTCATCACGAGCCAGACCGCGACGTTGCCGAAGCCCGGTCCCGAGAGGCCGAGCGGGGCGAGCGCCCAGTTCACGAGCCCGTTTTCCTGGAGCATGATCCGCCAGGCGTAGACCTTGACCAGGTAGCTCGACCAGAGCGGCATCAGCACGGCGACGACGAGCAGCGCGCGGACCCGCGGGCTCGCCACCTTCGCCATGTAGAAGGCGATCGGAAGCGCGAGCAGCGCGTCGGTGAGCGTCACGGCGACCGCGATGCCGATCGTGCGGAGCGCGATCGTCCGGTAGACGTCGCTCTCCCAGAGCAGCTGGAAGTTCCGGAACGAGTAGTCGTGGACGATCTCGGCGGTGAACGGATCGAGCCGCCAGAGAGCCGCGACGAAGAGCACGGCGAGCGAGCCGAGGTAGGCGACGACCAGCCAGCCGATCGGCCCGGAAAGGAGGAAGCCGAGCGCCGCCTTCGGGTGGTGGAAGAAGAACGCGGCGAGGCGCCGCCCCGGTCCAGACCGGGGCGGCGCCTCGAGCGCTGCCGCGTCGTTCGCTATCCCTTCACCTCGGTCCAGGCCTGGACCCATTCGGAGTAGTCCTTGCAGATCGGGCCGCGCCCGTCGAGGCACTCCCTCGTGGGCGTCGTCCAGTACCACACCTGGGAGAAGTAGTCCTCGTCGTCGGCATGGTAGGTGGCGCAGTGTCCCTTGTCCGCCGTGAAGTCGCAGGACTTCGCGTTGGACGGAGCCTCACCGAACCACTCCGCCACCTGGGCGTTCGCCTCCGGCGAGATGATCCAGTCCATCCACATGTACGTGCAGTTGGGGTTCTTCGCCTTGGACGAGATCATCCAGGTGTCCGACCAGCCGGTCGCGCCCTCCTCCGGCAGCACGTTCTCCACCTTGACCTTGTCCGCGACCAGGAGGTTCGTGATCACCTGCCAGGTCGTCCCGAGCACCGAGTTGCCCGACGCGAAGGCCGCCTGCTCCTTCGTGTAGTCCGACCAGTACTCGCCGATGAGCGACCGCTGCTGCTTGAGCAGGTCGATCGACGCCTGGAACTGCTCGTCGTCGAGCGCGTACGGGTTCTCGATGCCGAGCTCCGGCTTCGTCTTCATTAGGTAGAGCGCCGCGTCGGCGATATAGATCGGGCTGTCGTACGCGGTGATGCGTCCCTTGTACGGCGAGCTCGGGTCGAACACGGCGCCCCAGCTCGTCGGCGCCGGCTCGACCTCGTCCGTGCGCCACATGAGCAGGTTCGCGCCGCGCCCGTGGGGCACGCCGTACATGACGCCGTCGACGGAGTTGTGCTTCTGGAGCTTCAGCGAGTCGAAGACGTCGGCGTAGTTGGGGATCAGGTCGGTGTTGACCGGGGCGGCGTCGCCGGCGGCGATCAGCCGGAGGGTGGCGTCTCCCGACGCCGAGACGCTGTCGTAGCTGCCCGTTCGCATCAGCGTCACCATCTCGTCGGACGTGTTGCCGAGCTTGACGCTGACCTGACAGCCGGTCTTCTCCTCGAACGGCGTCACCCAGTCGACGTTCGGGTCGGTGGAGCCGTCCTCGACGTAGCCGGCCCAGGCGATCAGGTTCACCTGACCCTCGCCGGAGCCGAGCTCCTGCAGCATTCCCTCGGGGGTTCCGGCCGCGGGCTCGGTTCCGCCCGCGGTCTCCGTCTCACCGCCGCCGCAGCCGGCAGCGGTGAGCGACAGTACGCCGACGAGCGACAATAGTGCCACCCAGCCGGCGATGCTTGTCCTCCTCATGCACGTTCTCCGTCCTCCCCCCGTTCGATGGACACCGTATGGGCGGGATCCCAGGTGAGTATCACCTGTCGGCCGCGCTCTTCGAGGACCTGGGCAGAGGTCTCCTCGAGGTTTTGGCGGATCACAGAGAGCTCGCCTCCTTGGTCGAGCTCGACGACGTAGCGCGTGACCATACCGACGTAGACGACCTCGCGGATCGTCCCCGGCTCGGCCGCGACGCCCGAGGGCGGCACCGTGCCGGCGCCGAGCACGCGGATCTTCTCCGGTCTGATCGTGAAGCGGCGCCCGTTCCGCTCGACGACGTTCGAGACGCCGACGAACCCGGCGACGAAGTCGGTGGCCGGGTGCTCGTAGACCTCGGCGGGGGGCCCGACCTGCTCGATGCGGCCGCGGTTGAAGACGGCGAGCCGGTCGCTCAGCGTCAGCGCCTCCTCCTGGTCGTGCGTGACGTAGAGGAAGGCCATCCCCAGCTCCCGCTGGATGCGCTTGAGCTCGATCTGCATCTCCTGGCGCAGCTTGAAGTCGAGCGCCCCGAGCGGCTCGTCGAGCAGCAGGACCTGCGGCCGGTTGACGATCGCTCTCGCGAGCGCGACTCGCTGCCGCTGGCCGCCGGAGAGCTGCGACGGGCGCCGGCCTTCGAAGCCGGTGAGGCGAACGAGCTCCAGCGCCTCGGCGACGCGCTCCCGCCGGTCACGGCGCCGCACGCGGCGGATGCGCAGCCCGTACGCGACGTTCTCCGCCACCGACATGTGGGGGAAGAGGGCGTAGTCCTGGAAGACCGTGTTGACGTCGCGCGCGAAGGGCGGCTCGCCGGTGATGTCGACTCCCCGCAGCTCGACGCGCCCGGCGTCGGGCCGCTCGAAGCCGGCGACGAGGCGCAGCGTTGTCGTCTTGCCCGAGCCGGACGGGCCGAGCATGGTGAAGAACTCGCCGCGGCCGATCTCGAGATCGACACCGTCCACGGCGACTACCTCGCCGTACGTCTTGCGCACGCCGACGAGCGCGACTTCTGCACTCTCCACGGGCCGATCTTAGTGGGGTACTGCCAGACGCTCCCGCGCGGCGTCGATAAGCGAAGCGAGCACGAGTGCCCCGTCCCCCGACCCGAGCAGCGGGTCGACCGCGTGCTCCGGGTGCGGCATCAGTCCCATCACGTTGCCCGCCTCGTTGCAGACGCCCGCCACGCCGTCGAGCGCGCCGGTCGGATTCTCGCCCGCGTAGCGGAGCACGACCTGCTCGTCCGGGAGCTCGCCGTACCAGGCGCCCTCGCCGCACTTGACCGGGATCGTGAGCCGCTGTCCCTGCTCGCAGCGGGCCGTGAACGGCACGTCGTTCCGCTCGACGGCGAGCGGCACGTCGCGGCAGACGAACTGCAGCGACCGGTTGGGGCGGAGCACGCCGGGCAGGAGCCCCGCCTCGCAGAGGATCTGGAAGCCGTTGCAGATCCCGAGCACGAGCCCGCCCTCGTCCGCGAAGCGCTTCACCGCGGCCGTCGCCGGCGCGAAGCGCGCGATCGCGCCGCAGCGCAGGTAGTCGCCGTAGGAGAAGCCGCCGGGCAGCACGACCGCCTGGACGTCCGGCAGCTCGCCGTCGCCGTGCCAGACCAGCACGGGCTCGGCGCCGAGCGAGCCGAGCGCCCAGGCCGCGTCCCGGTCGTCGTTCGACCCGGGGAACGTCAGCACCGCGATGCTCGGCCTAGCTTCCATCGACGACGATCTCGTAGCTCTCGATCAGCGGGTTCGCGAGCAGCTCCTCGCACATCCGCTCCAGCTCGGCGCGGGCATTGTCCCGGCTCTCGAAGGTGAGGTCGATCACGCGCCCGACGCGGGCCTCCTCGACGGGGAAGCCGAGGTGGTCGAGCGCGGTGCGCACAGCCTCGCCCTGCGGGTCGAGGATCCCCTCCTTCGGGCGGACGGTCACGGTCGCCTTCATCCGAGCGACGTCCCGGTGAGGAGCTCGAAGGCCTCGACGTAGCGCGCGCGGGTTCCCTCGACGACCTCGGGCGGCAGCTCGGGGCCCGGGTAGGTCTTGTCCCAGCCGATCGACTCGCAGTAGTCGCGCGCGAACTGCTTGTCGAAGGAGGCCTGCGGGCGGCCGGGCTCGTAGTCGTCGGCCGGCCAGAACCGTGAGGAGTCCGGCGTGAACAGCTCGTCGCCCAGGACGAGGGTCTCGCCGTCGAGGCCGAGCTCGAACTTCGTGTCCGCGATCAGGATCCCGCGCGAGCGCGCGTGATCCGCCGCGAAGCGGTAGAGGGCGAGCGACACGCGCTCGACCTCCTGGAGCCGCTCGCGGCCGATCAGCTCCGCCGCCTGCGCGTGCGTCAGCGGCTCGTCGTGCCCCGTGAGCGCCTTGGTCGTGGGGGTGAAGATCGGCTCCGGGAGCTCCTCCGACTCGCGCAGGCCGGCGGGGAGCTGCACGCCGCAGACGGCGCCCTCCTCGCGATAGCTCTTCCAGCCCGAGCCCGCGAGGTAGCCCCGGACGACGCATTCGAGCGGGAGCATCTCCAGGCGCCTGCACTCCATCGACCGCCCGTCCTCGCGCACGCCGAGCAGGTGGTTCGGTACGAGCCCGCGCGTGCGCTCGAACCAGAACGCGGACAGGCCGGTGAGGACGCGCCCCTTGTCGGGGATCTCGGTGGGCAGGACGACGTCGAAGACGGAGATCCGGTCGGTGGCGACGAGCAGCAGCCGCTCCTCGCCGAGCGCGTAGAGCTCCCTCACCTTGCCGCTCCCCACGTGGACCGCTTCAGGCATGCATGGGCTCCTTTCTGAGCGCCTCCAGGCGCTCGAAGATCGTGTCGACGTGACGGGTGTACGTAGAGAGGTCGAGCACGGCGTCGAGGTCGACGCGGGAGGCGACGGCCTCGTCCGCGCGCAGAAGCCCGCCGAAGTCCCGCTCCTCCTCCCAGGCGCGCATGGCATGCCCCTGGACGAGTCGGTAGGCCTCGCCCCGCGAGAGGCCCGACTCGACGAGCGCGAGCAGGACGCGCTGGCTGAAGAAGAGGCCGTGGCTCGCGTCGAGGTTGCGCCGCATCCGCTCGGGGAAGACGCGCAGGCCCTCGACGAGCCAGACGAAGCGGTCGAGCATGTAGTCGAGGGCGAGGAAGGCGTCGGGAATGATCACGCGCTCGGCGGACGAGTGCGAGATGTCGCGCTCGTGCCAGAGGGCGACGTTCTCGAGGCCGGCGACGGCGGCGGCGCGGACGACGCGCGCGAGGCCGCAGATCCGCTCCGCGACGACCGGGTTCCGCTTGTGCGGCATCGCCGAGGATCGCCCGCGCCCCGCGCCGC
>JBBDQR010000050.1:0-29484 GCA_040905885.1 Gaiellaceae bacterium
AAGCGAGGCAAGGACGCAGGGAGCGCCCGTAGCCGTAGCGCTACGGGCGCGACTGAGGACGCCGCATCGCGCCGTCCGATCGCGGCCGAGCGGCCCGGAGGATGGTGCCGGGGGGCGCATCACTGCCGCCCAAACTAGCGTCAGCCTCGGACGCGTCCCTTCGGGACCGCCATCCGCTCGCCGGGCGGCACCTCGCGCGGCCGCGCCGCCGCCCGCTCGCCGCCGCCCCGCTGCCGCCGGATGAACTGCCAGTAGACGAAGAACGCGAGCGAGAGCGCGAACAGCACCACCGACACCCAGAAGTTGAGCCGCTGCCCGAAGTACTCGTGCGCCTGGTCGATCCGCAGCGTCTCCTCGTAGGTGCGGAAGGCCGTGTACCAGGCGACGTAGAGCGCGAACAGCGCCGGCGGGCGGAAGCGGACGAACCGGTCGAGCACCAGCAGGACGATCACGCCGACCACGTTCCAGGTGAACTCGTAGAGGAAGACCGGGTGGAAGGTCTCGCTGTCGAGGTAGCCGAGCGGCCGGTGCGCGAGGTCGATCTCCAGCCCCCACGGCCGGTCGGTCGGCTCCCCGAACAGCTCCTGGTTGAACCAGTTGCCCCAGCGGCCGATCGCCTGCGCGAGCAGGAGCCCGGGCGCGACCGCGTCCATGAAGGCGAAGACGCTGTTGCCCGAGCGCTTGACGACGACGGCGCCCGCGACCACCCCGAGGAAGATCCCGCCCCAGACCCCCACACCGCCCTCCCAGACGGCCAACACGCCCCACCACTCGGCAGGCACCTCGCTCCAGCTCGTCAGCACGTGGTAGGCGCGCGCGCCGACGATCCCGAAGGCGACGCCCCAGACCGCGACCTGGAAGACGAGGTCCCAGTCGCCGCCGCGCCGCACCCAGCGCATGCCGGTCAGCACCGTCGCCGCGACGATCGCGAGCAGCAGCATCAGCCCGTACGCGTGGATGGCGATCGGGCCGACGTCGATCTCGCCGCCGGAGGGCGAGGGGATGCTCAGGAGGGGCACCGCAGGGATGCTAAAGACTTACAGCAGGATCTTCAGGGCGAGCTCGGGTGAGCACCCGCGCTCGAGCAGCTGGACGGCGCGATGGAGGTCGACGTCGTGGCGCGCGGCGATCCGCGCGGCCGCCTCGTGCGGGTAGCCGGCGCGCTCGAGCTCGGCGGCGCGCCAGCGCTCGACCTGCTCGATCTCGCTTCTGTCTCTGACGTCGATTGTGCTCATCTTCTGGGTCTCTCTCCACCCGTCATTCGCTCAAACGGCGCCGCCGGTTCAGATCATCCCGAGCTCTCGACGAAGTCCTGGCACTCCGGCGTGTCGTCGAACGCCTGGCTCAGCTCCGCGGCGTCGTACTTCTCGTCGATCTCACCCAGCGTCCCGCCGATCGCCGCACCCTGCGTCTGCAGGTCCTCGCCGATCTGCGTCAGCTGCTGCTGGAAGGCCTGCGGGTCGTTCGTCGGGGCGGACTCGACCTGGGCGGCCGCGTCCTTGAAGGCGCTACGCATCCGCTCCAGTCCTTCGTTGAAGTCCTCGGCGATCGCCCCGCCCTGGTCGACCGCCGGCTGGCCGGCGGCGCTGACGGAGCCGATCATCGTCTCGGTCTCGATGATCACCTGCGTGAGGAAGTCGGTGATCTGCTGCTTCGCCGCCTGCGGGTTCTTCGCGTCGAGGACGTCGCTCGTCAGCCCCTGTGACTGCTCCTGCAGCGAGGCCTGCCAGTCGGCGAGCGCGCCGCAGACCGACTGCGCCCAGTCGGCGGGCGGGGTGCCCTCCGGCGCCACCTCTCCGCCGCCGCAGCCGGCGGCGAGCGCGACGGCCGCGAGCAGGGCGAGGATCGGGAGGCGCAACATCACCTCCCGATCCTACTTTCTTTAGCGAAGGGCCGGAACCCCCGGCGTGCGGCGCCTGACGAGCGCCATCCCGAGCGCGGCGAGCGCGAGCGCGCCGGCCACGATCGGCACGACCGCCCAGGCGGGGAAGTCGCCCCCGGACGGAGCCGCCACGGGCGCGCCCACCTGGACGGGCGCGAACGTGTGCACCTGCGAGAAGTCGTCGTCCACGGCGTAGCGCCAGCTGCCGGCGCTCGGGAACACCACCTCGGCGACGTAGACGCCCGGCTCGCCGGTCGGTGTCGCCTCGAACGTCCGCGTCTCGGGGCCGGAGATGGTGATCGTCGGGTGGACGCCCTCGAGCGGGGTCACCCCGTGCTGGAGCAGCGTGAGCTCGGCCTGCCACGTGTCGCCGGGGCCGATCCCGGCGGGCGGAGGCGAGACTCCGGCGGTCGCCCAGCCGCCGGCGGCGGCCGCCGCGGGCAGGGCTAGAGCGACGAGCGTGAGTGTGAGAAGTGTGCGCATGCCCCTACTACGTCTCCCGAGGCGTCAGCGTTCCCGCGAGCTCGAGCGCCCGCTCGCGCGTGAAGTCGCCCTCGAGCCGGAAGGTGACGCCGTCGCGGACCCAGATGAGCACGTTGTCCGCCAGCCGCGGCTCTCCGCCCGGGATGAAGAGCCCGTGCGGCGCGCCCTCGAGCCAGACGCCCGGGTAGCCGTGCACGTCGGTGGGGTCGATGTCCGTGTCCTGGCCGGCGACCTTCTTCAGGAGGAGCTCGTCGCCCGCGAGCTCCATCAGCAGCCGGTCGCGCCAGACGAAGGTGACGATGCCCGGCGTCCAGTAGACGCGCCGGTAGCCCTCGGGCACGACGAGATCGAAGTCGACCTGGTTGCGCGCCTCCGCGAGCGTCACGCGGACGCCGGGGGCGGCGCGCTCGGCGGGCAGCGGCGGCAGCGTCTCGACTCGGCGGATCTCGACGCCGCCGATCCCGAAGAAGTCGAGGATCGCGGAGCGGGCCGGCGGGACGGCGAGCGCGACCGCGAGCGCAGCGAGGAGCACCGCGAACGCGAGCGCCAGCGGCCGGCCGAGGCGGCGCCGGCGCGGCTCGCGCAGCCGGGCGGCGACCGCGGGCGCGAGCCTCGGCTGGGCGGGCCAGTCCAGCTCGTTGCCGAGCTGCCGGAGGGCGAGCTCGAGGTCAGGCACCCTGGGCCTCCAGGGTCGCGCGCAGGTGGTCGAGGGCGCGCGAGAGCCGGGACTTGACCGTCCCGGGGCGCACGTCGAGCGCGGCGGCGGTCTCGGCCTCGGAGAGGTCGAGGAGGTAGCGGCAGGCGACGACGAGGCGCTCCTCCTCGCGCAACCCGTTGAGGGCGGCGAGCAGCTCCTCGCGCTGCTCGGCGCCGAGCACGGCCGCCTCGGGGGACGGGGCCGCGTCCCCCGGGCGGCTCTCGGCTGCGGCTCGCAGCGCGAGACTGGTGCGCCGGCCCGCGGCGCGGCGGCGGTTGCGGGCCTCGTTGGCGACGATCTGGAGCAGCCAGGGGCGCAGCGGCGCGCCCGTGCGGAAGCGCGGCAGGGCGCGGAAGGCCTTCACGAGCCCCTCCTGCGCGGCGTCCTCGGCGTCGGTCGCATAGCCGCAGACGACGTACGCGACCCGGAACGCGATGCCCTGGTATGTCTCGACGATGCGCTCATAGGCGTCCGTGTCCCCGCGCTGGGCGCGGGCGACGAGCTCCTCTTCTGTGGGTGGACGGCCCTCCACCGCTCGTACTACACCCCATCGGGGCGCGGGGTTCCAGGACTGTCTAGGGAAGCCCGCGCTCGACGCCCTTGACGGCGTCGCGGGCGTCGACGCGCGCGGAGTCGCGGCCGGGACCGCCGTAGATCGTGTCCCGCTCGCCGTCGCGCGCGTAGACCGTGTCGTTGCCGGGGCCGCCCAGGATCCGGTCCCGTCCCGGCCCGCCGGAGAGGATGTCGTTCCCGCCGCGCCCCTCGATCACGTCGTTGCCGCCGAGCCCGCAGATCACGTCGGCCCTCGGCGTCCCGATCAGCCGGTCCGGGCCGGCGGTGCCGACGATCGTGCACCGCCGACCCGCCACGGTCGGCACCATCCGCCGCGCCGGCAGCGGGCCCCAGTCGGGGCGCAGGCCCTCGACGCCGAGGTCGACGAGCCCGCCGCCGTCCGCGTCCAGCACGTAGAGCCGGCTCGGCAGCGCTCCGTCGGCGAGGCTGGAGACGATCAGCCTCTGCCCGTCCGGGGCCCAGCGCACATGCGTCGGCGTCCAGGCTGCGAACGGGCGCGGCAGCCGCTGGAAGCTCCCCCCGTCGGGGCTCATGACGACGATGTCGTAGCGGGGCAGCCCGCTCGGCAGCGTCTCGCCGCTCGGGAAGAGGAAGACGATCCGCTCCCCGTCGGGGCTCCAGTCGGGGCTGGTGCCGCCGGCGATCGGCCGCGCGTTGCGACCGTTCGCATCCGCGACGACGACGATCGGCAGGTAGCCGAAGCGGTCGGCGTTCATCGTGTAGACGACCTTCGTCCCGTCCGGCGAGACGCCGATCGAGCGGCCCCAGACGGAGACCTCGTCGGACGTGTCGGCCAGCTTCGTCCTCCCCGTCCCGTCGGCGCGCATCGACCAGAGGCCCGTGTACGGCGGCCGCTTGTACGCGAGCTCGTCGGGCTTCGGGCCGTGCGAGTAGACGAGCCGCGCGCCGTCCGGCGTCCAGGCGGGCGACACGTCGTAGGCGGAGGGATCGTCGGTCAGGCGGGTCGCCCCGGAGCCGTCGGTGCGGACCACCCAGATTCCCGAGCCGCCGGACTGCATCTGCCGGCCGCTGGCGAGCGCGATCACCGACCCGTCGGGCGAGAGCCGCGGCTCGTCGGTCGGCGAGGCGAAGACGGAGTAGCGGAACGCGCTCGTGACGAGCCTGACCGCCTTCGTCTGCGGGTCGACGAGCTTGATGTCGCCGTTGGCGGCGACGAAGACGATCGGCCCGCTCGTCGCCGGGAACGCGCGCGTCGCCGAGCCCGCCCCCGCCACGAGGGCGAGCGCGAGCAGCGCTGCGAGGTAGACCGATGCGACCCGCAAGCCTTTCAAACAGTAAATGAGACGTCCGGGAACGCCAAAGGTCCGTCCTCCCCTACACGTACTCCTCGCTCCGCTGCGCAGCGAGCCGGCGGTCGACGCGGCGCTCCCGCTCGGCGTCCGGGAGGAACCAGCGCTCGGCGACCACGGTCGGCACGACCGCCGAGAGGACGACGACGGTGACGAGCAGCGAGAACTGGGTGCCGTCGATGATGCCCGCGTTGAGCCCGTAGAGCGACGAGATCGTCCCGAAGGTGAGCCCGGTGCTCATCAGCAGGGTCGTGAAGGTGGCATGCCGCCGGTCGGCGCGGCGGGCGAGCGGGTAGACGAAGCCGACCTTCGGAACCATCTTCGCCAGGACGAGCGCGCCGAGGAGGCCGAGGTTCGCGGCGACAGCGCCCAGCGAGACGTTGAGACCGCCCTTGACGAAGAAGAACGGGGTCAGGAAGGCGAAGGCGACGACGCGCATGCGCTTCTGCTCCTCCCGGTGGCGGGCGAAGTGCCGGCTCATGACGAGCCCGAGCACGAACGCGGGCAGCACCGCGTGGCCGTGCGCGAGCTCGGCGACCACCATCAGCACGAGCAGCGAGAGGAAGATGAGCTTGATCTCCGGCTCGATCACCCGGTTGCCGTAGCGGCCGAAGAACCAGGGCGAGATCCGAGGCAGAGCGAGCACGAGGGCGAGCGAGACCGCGAGGTAGACCGGAAACCAGAGATTCGGCTTGACGAAGATCGCCGACAGCGCCACGGCGGTGCACAGGTCGGTGACGAACGTGGCGCTCATCAGCAGCTTCCCCACTCCGATGTCAGTCAGCCCGCGCTCGACGAGGACGGCGTAGACCACCGCGAGCGAGGTGGTCGAGAGCGCGGTGCCGGCGATCAGCGCGGCCCGCGTGTCCCAGCCGAGCAGGAGCGCGGCGACGCCCGACGCGACGACGAAGGGGCCGGCGAACGAGACGACCCCGATCCCGACCGAGGCGGTCAGCCGGCGGCGCATGTACTCCGGGTCGACCTCCATGCCGGCGAGGAAGGTGAGGACGATCGAGGCGAACGCGGCGATGAAGTCCAGCCACTCGGCGCTTTCGAGGTGAAACAGGTTGCCGGCGACGACGCCGAGCGTCAGCTCGATCAGCGCGACGGTGATTCCGAGCTCGACTGAGAGGATGCTCGCCAGGAAGACGACGACGGCGAGGACTGCTGCGAGCTGGATCGGGTCCACGTGGCCTCCTACGTCTCGTAGAGGCCATCAGCCCTTTCCGGGCGGTTGGACGGGAGCCTCATCCCGCAGCCCGCGGAGGATAGCGGCCCGGGCCGGAGCCCGGGCCGCCGGTTTCCTACTTGCCGCGGGCGTGCAGCTCGGGCGGCAGCCCGAGGTCGCCCTTCGAGTAGTCGCAGACCCCCGTCGGGAAGATCGCGTTCAGGCGGGCCACGCCGTCCGCGCTCGGCAGCCACGGCGCGTAGAGGCCCTGCGCGATCGCCCGGTCGACGGGCTGCAGGTGACACTTGAAGACGCTCCCGGTGATCGGCCCGCCGGCGACGATCCGCGACGTCTTGTAGATCGGGAACTGCGCGGTGCAGGCCCCGGCGGGGCGCGAGTCGAGGATCCCCGCCCAGACGTCGTCGCCGCTCGCGAGCAGCGAGCCGTTGGTGGCGAAGCAGCTGTCGACGGCGGCGGCGGGCTTCGTGCCCGTCGCCATCCACTGATCGATCACCTGGAGGGCCATCGGCGTCTGGTCGAACTGCGGCGTGCCGGGCCGCGCGTCGGTGAACCAGATCACCTGGTTCGACGCGTCGTCGTCGTAGTTCAGCATCCGCTGCCGCGCTGCGAACGACTGGTGCGAGTTGTGCATGTCGAGCCGGTGCTCGAGGTAGTGGCGCCAGTCGATCAGCGGGATGTCGATCTTGCCCCGGAAGACCATCCCCGAGCGGTAGGCGGCGTACTGCGCCTCCCGGTCGCCCTCGCGCCGCGGCGCGGGAGTCAGGCCCCCGTCCGGCGAGAGGTTCGCGTTGCGGGCGCTCCAGACGTCGGGCGGCTCGACCGCGCAGAGCGCGAAGATGTACGGGCAGCCCTCCTGCACCATCTCGCGCGACTGCTTCCAGGAGCCGGCGTTCGCGTTCAGGTCGAGGAAGTCGGCGGGGGTGATCGCCCCGTCCCGCAGCGCCTGGAGGCCGTACTGGACGCCGACGTTGTCCCACGGCACGCGCGCGTAGCCGTACTCGTCGGTGCCGTAGATGTTGACGAGGTCGTCCCAGTGCGTCCACTTGACGGCGGCCTGCTGCGCAGGCGTGATCCCCGGCGCGGTGCCGAAGTGCGGGTTGAGCGCGAGCGGCGAGAGACCGCGCCAGCCGTTGATGCACTCGCTGTTGCCCGGGACGGGCATCCACGGCATGAAGGGCGCGTAGCCGTTCGGGAACGTCGCCGAGGCGTTCATCCCCTCGATCAGCGTCCGGTTCGTCCACGTCCGCCACATCGAGGCCGGGTCGGCGAGCACCTCCGCGTCGGCCCAGCGCTCGAGCAGCTCGCAGTCGCCGACGTGGATGGCCTGCGTGACCATGTCGGGGTACGAGTACTGCGGGATGCCCGCGTCGATCAGGCCGGGGTGGTTCTGGCCGTAGACGTACTGCTGGATGGCGCCGCCGGAGCCGCCGACGCCGACGGTGTAGGCCGGCTCGCCGTAGGCGGACACGAACCGGTCCTTGACCATGATCGCCGTCTCGCCGCCGAGCTGGAGGTTGTAGTGCGTGCCGGTCTTCGTCCCCGTCGAGTAGGCGATCGCGTAGCCCATCGCGAGGCCGGGCAGGTAGAGCATGTCGCCCTCGCTCGGGTCGCCCTGGTAGTGGCCGATCGCGACGCCGCCCTGGAAGCGGTACAGCAGCTTGCCGTTCCAGGAGGAGGCGGGGTCGAGGACGGCGAGCGAGTAGAGGAAGCGGTTGATGGTGCCCGTCTCCCAGCGGACGACGAAGTCGACCGTCTCGCCGTCGAGCGTGGTGGTCGTCGCCATGTCGGCGGGCCGCGGCGCGGCCGGGTCGTACGGCTTCCAGGTGTTGGCGGTCGACCGGTAGCGGTAACGGACGACGGTCGCCGCCCTGCAGGTCTCGGGATCGAGGATCTCGCCGAGGCCGGCCTTCGCCCGGTGGGCGGCGGTCGAGCAGAGGAAGATCTCCTGGCGCGGCCCTGAGAACATCGGCCCGTCGCTCGAGTGGTTGACGAGCGTGAGCTCGGCGCGGTTCGGAGCCGCGTTGCCGGGCCCGGGGATCCGCGCGACGAGGGTGCTGGCGCCTTCCGGCAGGCCGGTGACGACGCCTTCGAGCTGGTGGTTGCCTTCCGGGTCGGCAGCGAAGGCGGGCGTGACGTCGGCGCCGTTCAGCTGCACGGTGACGGCGCTCAGCGCCACCCCCGCCGGCACGGCGACCTCGACGCGCGCGTCGCCGCCCGAGACGAGCTGCGGCGGGCTCGAGACGACCCGCAGCTCGAGCGCTCCCTGCCTGCCCGCGGGCGGCCCCTGTGCGGCGGCGGCGGCCTGGACCAGCACGCCGGCCGCGACGACGATCAACAGCGCTTTCATCGTGCCCTCCCTCGTTGACTCTCGGGTCAACTATCCCGCGCGCGGCGGGACGGGTCAAGGGGTCAGGTGACCGCGGCCTCGCCGAGCAGGTGCTTGACCTCGGCGTAGAAGTCGTTCGTCGGCGCGACCCGGTAGCCGGGCCCGAGCTCGAGCCGCCGCAAGCCCGAGGAGGTCTCCAGGTCGACGTAGACGGGCGCGTCGCCGGGGAAGTCGCGCAGCACGCCGGCGAGCTCGCGGACGATCCCCGCCGGCACCTTCGTCGCGTCCACCCGCAGCCGCACCACCGAGCGCTCCGGCGTCGCCTCGAAGGCGGCCACCTCCATCGCCAGCAGCTTCGTCTCGCCCGCCTGCTTGTGGTCGACGCGGCCCTTGATCACGAGGAT
Source organism: Gaiellaceae bacterium (assembly GCA_040905885.1). Lineage (GTDB taxonomy): Bacteria > Actinomycetota > Thermoleophilia > Gaiellales > Gaiellaceae > JACVRU01. The sequence continues at coordinate 8,865 of JBBDQR010000050.1, forward strand.
CCGGTCGGTCTCGCAGAGCGCGCGCGCGGCCGCGTAGACGGAGTTGAAGACGACCACCTCGGCCTGGCCGCCGGCGTCGTCGAGGGTGAGGAAGACCATCGGGTCGCCCTTCTTCGTCGTCAGGTTCTTGACGGCGCCGACGATGCCGCCGACCGTGACGACCTCGCCGTCGCGGCGGCTGGAGATGTCGGCGAGCGGGCAGTCGGTCTTCCGCCGCAGCTGGTCGCGCACGCCGGAGAGCGGATGCTCGGAGACGTACAGGCCGAGCACCTCCTTCTCGAGCGCGAGCAGCTCCGACTTGTCGAGCTCGCCGGCGGGCACGGGCGGATGGTGACGCGGCTTCTCTTCGTCAGCGGGCCCGAGGTCGAAGATCGAGCCCTGCCCGCGGAGCTGGTCGTCCTGGTGCTTCTGGCCCCACGCGGCGGCCTGCTCGAGGACGGCCAGCATCCCGCGGCGCGGGTCGCCGGTCGAGTCCAGAGCGCCGCACTTGACCAATGCCTCCAGGACGCGCTTGTTCGACACTTGCCCGTCGACGCGCTCGGTGAAGTCCCAGATCGACTCGTAAGGGCCGTGCTCGGCGCGCTCGCGGACGATCGCCGCGGCGGCGCCCTCCCCGACTCCCTTCACGGCATTGAGGCCGAAGCGGATCTTCCCCTCGACGACCGCGAAGTCGACCTGCGAGGAGTTGACGTCGGGCGGCAGCACCTCGATCCCCATCTCCGCGCACGCGTTGACGTAGTACGGCACTTTGTCCTTCGTGTTCATGACCGACGAGATCAGCGCGGCCATGTACTCGCAGGGGTGGGTCGCCTTCAGCCAGGCGGTGCGGTAGGCGATCAGCGCGTAGCAGGCGGCGTGCGCTTTGTTGAAGGAGTAGTCCTGCGAGGCCTCCATGTCCTTCCAGAGCTGGTTGGCGACCGCGGGTGTCGTGCCCGTCTGCGCGCAGCCCTCGAGGAACTTCTCCTTGAGGGAGGCCATCAGCGAGTGGATCTTCTTGCCGATCGCCTTGCGCAGCGTCTCCGCCTCGGCGGGCGTGAAGCCGGCGATCTCCTTGGAAATCCGCATCAGGGACTCCTGGTAGATCGCGATGCCATGGGTCTCGCCCGTGATCGGCTCGAGCCGCGGGTCGATGTAGGTGACCTGCTCCTTGCCGTGCTTGCGGCGCGCGTACTGCGGGATGTAGGCCATCGGCCCGGGCCGGTAGAGGGCGACGAGCGCGATCAGGTCCTCGAACACGGTCGGCCGCACCTGGCGCAGCGCCTCGCGCATCCCCGAGCCCTCGAACTGGAAGACGCCAACCGAGTCGCCGCGGGCGAGCATCGCGTAGGTCTTCGGGTCGTCGAGCGGCAGCTTCTCGATGTCCACGCCGCCGACGAGCGTGACCGCCTTGTCGATCACGTCGAGGTTGCGCAGGCCGAGGAAGTCGATCTTCAGGAGCCCGAGGTCGACGACGTCGCCCATCGCGAGCTGGGTGACGACCTCCTGGTCGGGCCCCTTCTGCTGGAGCGGGATCACGTCGGTCAGCGGCCGGTCGGCGATGACGACGCCGGCGGCGTGGATCGAGTCCTGGCGGACCAGCCCCTCGAGCGGCCGCGCCAGGTCGACGATCTGCTTGGCGACCTGGTCGGCGTCGTACTCGGCCCGCAGCGGCTGGCCGGGCTTGAGGCTCGCCTCGAGCGTCTGGCCGGGGCCTTCTGGAATGAGTTTGGCCACCCTGTCGACGACGCCGTAGGGGACGTCGAGCACGCGGCCCGCGTCGCGGACCGCGGCGCGCGCGGCCATCGTCCCGAAGGTGATGATCTGCGCCACGCGGTCGCGCCCGTACTTCTCGGCGACGTAGTTGATCACGCGCTCGCGGCCGTCGACGGCGAAGTCGATGTCCATGTCCGGCAGGTCGGCGCGGGCGGGATTGAGGAAGCGCTCGAAGAGCAAGCCGTACTTGATCGGGTCGACGTCGGTGATCTCGAGGCAGTAGGCGGCGAGCGAGCCGGCGGCGCTCCCGCGCCCGGGCCCGACGCCGATCCCGTTCTGCTTGGCGAAGTGGATGAAGTCCCAGACGATCAGGAAGTAGTCGGCGAAGCCCATCTCCTTGACGGTCTTCAGCTCGAACTGGAGCCGCTCGCGCAGCTCGGGAGTGACGGTCTCGTAGCGGCGCTCGAGGCCGCGCTCGCAGAGCTCGACCAGGTAGTCGAAGGCGTCGCGGCCCTCGGGGGTCGGGTACTTCGGCAGCAGCACGCGGCCGAGCTCGATCGTCACGTCGCAGCGCCCTGCGATCTCGAGCGTGCGCGCGAGCGCGGGCTCGAGCCCGGCGAAGTCCTGCGCCATCTCCGCGGGCGTCTTGAAGTAGAACTGGTCGGTCTCGAAGCGCCAGCGGTTCGGGTTGGTGAGCGAGTCGCCGGACTGGATGCAGAGCAGCGCCTCGTGCGCCCGCGCGTCCTCGTGACGGAGATAGTGGACGTCGCCGGTGGCGACGAGCGGCAGGCCCGCCTCGGCGGCGAGCGCGGCGAGCTGCGGGTTGATCTGCTGCTGGATCGGCAGGCCCGCGTTCTGCACCTCGACGTACGTGTTGTCGCGACCGAAGATCTGGGCGAGCCGGTCGAGGTCGGCGCGCGCGTCCTTGGGCCGGTTCTCCTCGAGCGCCTTCGAGACGCGGCCGGAGAGGCAGCCGGAGAGCGCGATCAGCCCCGGCGCGTGCCGCTCGAGCAGCTCCCAGTCGACGCGCGGCTTGTAGTAGTAGCCCTCGAGGTAGCCGAGGCTGGAGAGCTTGATCAGGTTGCCGTAGCCGGTGTTGTCGGCGGCGAGCAGGGTGAGGTGCGCGTTGCCCTTCTTCTGCGCGCGCCGGTCGTCGGTGACGTAGACCTCGCAGCCGATGATCGGCTTGATTCCGTGCTTTCCGGCCTCCCGGTAGAGCTCGACGGCGCCGGCGAGCGAGCCGTGGTCGGTGAGGCTGACCGCGGGCATCTCGAGCTCGGCGGCGCGCGCGGCGAGGTCCGGGATGCGGCACGCCCCGTCGAGGATCGAGTACTCGGAGTGGCAGTGGAGGTGGACGAACGGCGCCTCGGGCACGGGAGTCGATCATAGAGCCGCCTCAGGACCGCACCCGTTAAGCTCGCCGGCATGGACGCAAAGACTGGGGACACCATCGTCGTCGAGTCCGAGCGCGCGGCGCAGCCGCCGCGGAGGGGCACGATCGAGGAGGTTCTGCAAACGGAGCCGGCCCGCTTCCGCATTCGCTGGGAGGACGGGCACGAGTCGATCCTGACGCCCTCGGCGGGAGTCGCTCGGATCGAGGCGAAGCGGAAGGCGAAGACGAGCGCGCGCGGCTGAGCTACGGACGCAGCTCGACGAAGCCCGCGGCCGCGAAGTCTCCGTCGAAGGCGAGCGCCTCGCGGATCCGCAACGAGCGCATGAGCGCAAAGCTCGTCGCGTCGACGAACGAGTACCGGCGCTCGTCGTGACGGCGGAGCCAGCGGAGGGCCTCGGCTTCAAGCGGCTCCGCGACGAACACGACGCGCAGCCGCGGCGTCCGCTGGACCCGGTCGAGGAAGTGGACGCCGACGCGGTGCCCGACCTTGCGACCGAGCAGCGTCCACGTCTCGCCGCGCACGTGGTTCGACGTCACGAGCGACGCCGTCTCATGCTGCTGGAGCAGCTCGAGCGCATCGGCGTGGTGCCGATCGCGCGGGAAGTAGACGGCCGCCCAGAAGGACGTGTCGACGAAAATCACGCCTCGTCGCCGATTGGGCCGTACAGGTACTCGTCGATGTCCTCGACGGGCTCGACGTCCCCGGACGCGCCCACCATCTCCCAGAGCGGATCTTCGTGCAGGGGAGGCAGCGGCTTCAGCCGCTCGCGAACGAAGCGACGGATGAGGGCCGCCTTCGAGGTGCCCTCCCGCGCCGCCTCCCGGCCGAGCGCGTCGTCGAGCTCCTCCTCGATCATGATCTGCAGCCGCTTCACATGATGAGCTTACATCACTTCGATGCTGTTGGTGTAACACGCGGGCGGACGCGGGAGCGGGCGGCGAGCGCGTAGATCTCGCGGACCGCGGGCGGGCAGGTTGCGTGCTGCATGCCCGCATCGAAGCACGCAAGGGCGCGCGTGTCTGTGCCGACTTCGTGCCGAATCAACCCGAGCGGATGAAGTTCCCCTCCGGGTCGAGCTCGACGAAGTGGTCGGCCTCGCCGGAGCGGTACTCCGCGCACTGGTTCTCGGGCTCGTCGTCGACCGCCTCGCGCGGATCGTGGGCGACGTCGGCGACCCAGCCGGGCTTGATGATCCCGAGACAAGGCCCGTTCTCCATTTCAACGCCCTGCGCCTTCGCCTGCTCGTAGGCCTGCTTGGCGAGCGCGATCGTCTGCTCGTCGGCGTCCGCGCCGCCGCAGCCGGCGAACGTAAGCGCAGCGCCAAGAAGAAGAACTCGCCTCATGCTGGCGAAGCCACCTCGAAGCCGCTCGTCCGGGCGGCGGCGACGAGGCGGGCGTCGTACGCGACGAAATGGTCGATTCGCTCGCGGTGGAAGAGCGCGGACGACAGATGCATCGCGTCGAGGGTTCCCAGGGTCATCGGCTCCACGCGGGCCGCCTCCCTGGATCGCCTCGTCGATCTCGACGAGCACGAGCTTTCGCACGATGTCTGCGCCTCGGGCGTCGAGGCCATGGCGGCGGGCTGCGCGCGGTACCTCGACGAGGGCCAGCTTGCTCGACAGCAGGTCATGGCCGCGCGCGAACGCGCGTAGCGCCTCTGTCTCGGGCTCGTCGACGACGAGCTTCACGAGCGCCGACGCGTCGAGGTAGAGCACGCTCAGAAGCGTTCGGAGTCCCGCATCTCCTGGAGAATCTCGCTCAGCGGCTTCGACCCAGGCGGAAGCTTGACGGGCGGCGGCAGATCCTCGATCCGCCCCCCGCCCCATCTGACCTTGCCCAGGGCGATCATCCTGTCCCAGTACTCGTCGCCGGTCGAGGGCGGCATGCTCGCGCGACGTGTCAGCCGGCGTAGATACGCACTGAGCTTCTCTCGCAACTCGCCAATTGTGCGACGCACGAAGCACAGTGTGACGTCTCCGTGTCAAGAGCCGCGCCCGCCGGGGCACGCGCCGACCCGCCCGTTAGCCTGGCCCGGTGAGCCTCCCGCCCCTGAACGCCGAGCAGCGCCGCGCCGCCGAGACCGTCCGCGGGCCGGTCTGCATCCTCGCCGGCGCCGGCTCGGGCAAGACGACGACGATCACCGCCCGCATCGCCCGCCAGGTCGAGACGGACGCCTTCGAGCCGGGGGAGATCCTCGCGGTCACCTTCACCGACAAGGCCGCGGGCGAGATGCGGGCGCGGCTGGAGGCGCTCGGCGTCCGCGGCGTGCGTGCGCGGACGTTCCACGCGGCGGCGCTCGCGCAGCTCTCCCACTTCGGCGACGGCGCGCCGGCGATCCTCGCCTCGAAGGCGCTGATCCTCCAGCCGCTCCGCCGCGCGCTGCCGAAGCCGTACTGCTTCCGCCCCCTCCGCGAGCTGGCCACGGAGATCGAGCGGGCGAAGAACGCGCGCCTCACCCCTGATACCTACCTCGAGGCGCTCGACGGCCACGAGCCGCCCCTCCCCGCCGACCTCGCCCTGCGCGTCTTCCGGCACTACGAGGAGCGGAAGCGGGAGCAGGGCCGGATCGACTTCGAGGACGTGCTCGAGCTGACGATCCGCCTCTTCGACGAGCGGCCGGACGCGCTGGCCGAGTTCCGCGCGCGCTACCGCGCCTTCACCGTCGACGAGTACCAGGACGTCAACCTGCTCCAGCAGACGCTGCTCGAGCGCTGGCTCGGCGAGCGCGACGACCTCTGCGTCGTCGGCGACGACTACCAGTCGATCTACTCCTTCACCGGCGCGACGCCGAGCTACCTGCTGGCGATGCCGCGCCGCTTCCCGCACGCCGCCGTGATCCGGCTGGAGGAGAACCACCGCTCGACGCCCGAGGTGCTCGCGTTCGCGAACCGGCTGGTGCCGCGGCTCGGCGGGGCCGAGAAGCGGCTGCGGGCGGTGCGGGAAGCAGGCCCGGAGCCCGAGCTGGCGTCCTTCCCCGACCGCGCCGCCGAGGTGGCGGCGATCGTCGCGCGCGTGCGCGAGCCCTACGAGCAGGCGGCCGTGCTCGTCCGGATCAACGCCCGCTCGGAGGAGTTCGAGGAGGCGTTCCTGGCGGCGGGCATCCCCTTCCAGGTGCGCGGCGGCGCCTTCCTGCGCCGGCCGGCGGCGCGGCGGACGCTGGCGGTGCTGCGGCGCGCCGACGGGCCGGCGGCGGTGCTCGTGCGGGCGGCGGCGCTCGACCAGGGGTGGGTCGAGGTCGTCCCCGACGGCGTCGGCGAGGAGGAGGCGACGCGGCAGGCGGACCTCGCCCGGCTCGTGCGGCTGGCGGAGGAGTTCGGCGGCGGCGCAGCCGACTTCGTCGACGATCTGGAGGCGCGCTTCGGCGCCGAGAGCGAGGGTCGCGGCGTGAACATCCTCAGCTACCACCGGGCGAAGGGCCTCGAGTGGGACGCGGTCTTCCTCCCCCGGCTCGAGGACGGGGAGCTGCCGTACCGCGGCTCCGACCTCGCAGAGGAGCGGCGGCTCCTCTACGTGGGGATCACGCGCGCCAGGCGGCAGCTCCACCTGAGCTGGGTGCAGAAGCCGAGCCGCTTCCTGGCGGAGCTCGGCGTGGAGATGCCCACGGAGCCGGCGGCGCGCCCCGAGGGCCCGGTCTTCGCCGCGCTGCGCGAGTGGCGACTACGGCGAGCGAAGGCCGACGGCGTGCCGGCGTACGTGGTCTTCCACGACCGGACGCTGGCCGAGATCGCCGACCGCGGGCCGCAGACGCTCGACGAGCTCGCGCGCATCGCAGGCGTCGGCCCGACCAAGCTCGACCGCTACGGGCGCGAGGTGCTCGCGACGCTAGGTTCCGAGTAGCCGCTCGAACGGCCGCGAGCCGAGCTCGACGAAGCGGAGCCCGCGAACCTCCGCGAATGCCCGATCCGCCGCGACGAACGCCTCGGCGCCGTTTGCCATGGCAGTCGCCGCGAGCAGCGCGTCGAAGGCGCCGAGCCGGGCATGCCGCTCGTAGAGGCGCAAGCCGCGCGCCAGCTCGTCCTCGGTCGTCACGAGCAGCGGCGCCAGGAGGTGCGCACATCGACGGCCGAGGGCCGCCGCAGCGCTCCTTGGCCGTCGCCTGGCATAGACGTGGACGAACTCCTGGATCGCCTCCGGAGTCGTCCGCGCATCGAGCCGTCCGGCGCCGATCGCCTCCACCAGGCGACGGCTCGGCTCGCGGAGCCGGTGCTCGTCGCCCACGGCGTAGACGAGCACCGACGTGTCGACGACGATCACAGCCGGCGCGCGTGGGCCGCTCGGATCTCCGCCTTCAGCTCCTCGACCGTCTCGGGCACCGGCACGGGCTCGGCCGCGAGGATCGCATCCGCCGCAGCCCGCTTCTTGTCGGCGTCATCGGGCAGAGCCTTGTCGATCGCGTCGCGGATCACAGCCGCGACCGACGTCTGACGCCGCCGTGCAGCCGCGGCGACCCGCCGGTAGCGGGCCTCGTCGAGGAGGAGGTGGAGGCGTCGCTCGAGGGCCATGCACATACGATACACATGTGCCTAGCGTCGCGAGCGCATCTCCTCCACCTGCGCATGCGCCAGCCGCAGGATGACCGCGGGCACGACCTCCGACCCCGGACCCGGCCGGTCGACCGGCGGCCCAGAGCAAGCCGCACCGGAGCTTCCAGCCATCTTGCCCAGACGTGGGGAGCCAGCTCGTGCGCCTCGCGCCGCGCCCGGCGCTCGTCGCCGAGGTCGAGCGGAAAGCTCACGAAGGTGAGGCAGGCGAGACAGATCGGAACGGTCGCGTGGTTGAACTCGGCGCACCGAGACTGCGCCGTTCATTCATGCGCGCCGGCGCTACGCGGCGCGGAGCAGCGGCCGCTCCCAGGCGCGGTCGAGCGAGTCCGTCAGGAGCACGACGAGCACGCGTTCTCGCAGGCCCCGGTCGCGCTCGAAGGAGGCGCAGGCGGCGGCGATCGCCTCCCAGGCGCGCGGGTGGCACGCGCACGGCTCGAACGCCGCGAGGCGCCCGACGAGCCGAGCGAGCCGCTTGCGGTGCTTGCGGGCGGCCATATGTTTCGCCTGGCGCGCGAGAGTGTCGTCGTCGATCGCCGTATCCGCCGCGCCGCTCTCGACGAGGCTCCAGACGTCGCCTGCCTCGAGCACGCAGGCCAGCGTCTCGGCGGGATCGGCCCGAAGCTCGGGGTCGTGCTCGAGCAGCTCCAGCCAGCGTGAGTCCGGCCGGGCCCGCTCGCCGAGCGCCGCGGTCACGGCGGCGGCGAGGAAGAGAGGCATCGCAACCTCCGCTCCGGGAACCAGCCGCTCGAAGGCTCGCGCGAGCCGCCTCCGCTCGCGCGGGCCGAGCTGGCCGGCCCCCTCGGCGATCACGGCGGGGACCTGCGCGAGATCGTCGAGCCCATCGGCCCAGCGGTCGAACGACCTGGAGCTCGGGCGCAGGTGGGGGAAGTCCTGCGGCAGCGCGACCACCCACTCGAGCACCTCACGGGCGTTCCGCTCCTCGTCGCGCGTCGTCCCGCAGCACAGCTTGTGCTTGCGGCCCGAGCCGCAGGGACAGGGCGCGTTGCGCGGGACGGCGTTCACGGCAGGCGAGCGTACGCCGCGCACCGGACGGATCGTTCGTAGAATCCGACCGGGCGCGGGCGCCATGCCCGAACCGAAGAGCGGGGCCTGGAGACGAAAGCCCCGCCGCGCAGGTTCGCCCCTCGAGGGCCAGAGAGTCGCTTCTCCAGTGGGCGGCACCCGCGCCCCCTCTTCAGCTCTCGCCGTCGAACCTCTTCCGCGTCTCGTCGATGATCTCCCGCGACGCCGCCTGGAGCGGTCGCGCGAGCCGCGCGTGCGTCTCGACCAGGTCGTGAGTGAGCGGATATTCGATCTGATCGAGGACGAGAAGGGCCTTCATCGCCTTCTCGGCCGCCTGCTGAGCGAACCAGCACGTCGACCGCGGAGCAAGCTCCGCGTGATCGTGAAGCGTCTCCGCAGCCCGGAGATCGTTGAACGCGTGTTCGAGCCACTCGCGCGCGAGACGCTCAACCTCGTTCATAGACGACGCGGCCCTCGCGCAGTGCGGGACGCAGCACGGTCCCGATGAGATCGCCCCTCCGCTCGATCTCCTCGGGGGAGGTCACGAAGATGTCCGGCCTGCCCGGCACATCTCGTAGCTCGTCGAGCATGGCGAAGACCTCCCGGCGCCCCTCGCTCACCTCCGGCAAGACGACGAGGAGATCCACGTCGCTGTAAGGCCCCGCTTCCCCGCGCGCGTGCGAGCCGAAGACGATGATCTTGTCCGGGTCGAACCCACGCACGAGGCGCTCGACGATCTCGGGGATCCACTCCTCGATCGCGGTCGTGACCATGGCCTCAAGGGTACGCTCTCGACCGGGTGAACGGCCGGGGGCGAGCGGCGTGACATCACGCTACTCCTCGTTACGCCACCAGTCCCGCAGCCGCTCCCAGTTGCCCGCGACGAGGCCGGCCCGTTCCTCGTGCTCGCCTTCGTCCGGCAAGCTCAGGAGCCAGAGCAGCACGACCAGAAGCGCGACGAACGCAATCACGGAGAGGGCGATCGTCATCGCGCGAGCTCCGCGAAGAGGCAGAGCGCGTTCGCCATCCGCATCTGCTCGATCGAGTTGCACGCCACCTCGAGCAGGCGCGGGCTCGCCACGACGTAGGCGAGGCATCTCGCCCGCGACACGGCCACGTTCAGCCGGTGCCGCGAGAAGAGGAAGTCGAGGTTCCGCGGCACGTCGTCGCCCGTCGACGTCGCCATCGAGAAGAAGACGACGGCGGCCTCCTGCCCCTGGAACTTGTCCACCGTCCCCACCGGCAGCCCCTCCGGCAGCACCTCCCGGAGCAGCCCCACCTGCTCGTTGTAGGGCGCCACGACCATCACGTCCTGGATCCGCAGCGGCCGCGTGACGCCGCGGGCGTCCGTCCACTCGCTGCCGAGCAGCCGCCGCACCTCCGCGAGGATCGCCTCCGCCTCCTCCGGCGACGAGCGCCGGTTCCCGACGTGCTCGACCGGCAGGAAGCGGAGCCCCGTCCCGAAGGCCGTCCCCTGCCGCTCGCAGCCCGCCGCCGACGCCAGCCGCGACTCGTAGAAGGCGTCGGAGACGAACCGGCAGACGTCAGGATGCATGCGGTAGGTGTGCTCGAGGAAGAGGCCGCGGTCCTCCGGGATCGTCTGCGCGTCGCCGAGCAGGTGCTCGAGCACCGAGACGCCCGACCCCTCCGGGTGCGTGCCCTGGACGACCTGCGCGAGCTGGAGCGGGTCGCCGAGCAGCACCAGCGTCCGCGCGGCCGTCCCCATCGCCAGCGCGTCCGCGAGCGAGACCTGGCCGGCCTCGTCGACGAACAGGTAGTCGAGCGTCTGGTCGAGCTCGGGCCGTGCGTGCAGCCAGGCCGTCCCGGCGACCAGCCCCACCTCCGGATCGGTGAAGCCGTCGCTCGCGGTGGTGATGAACGGTCCCTCGTAGTGCGACTCGCCGCCCTCCTCGCCCCGCTTCAGCCCGCGGAAGGCGACGCCCGCCTCGCGCGCCGCCCGCTCGACCTCGCGCAGGAGGTTGTGGATCGCCTTGTGGCTCGTCGCCGAGACGCCGACCCGCTTGCGCTGGCCGAGCAGGTGGACGATCAGCCGCGCGCCCGTGTACGTCTTGCCGGAGCCGGGCGGCCCCTGGACGAAGAGGTGACGGCCCTCGACGCGCTCGACCAGCCGCTTCGCCTCGTCGAGCGTCGGCACCTGGACGCGCTCGCCCCCGAGCGGCGGCACCCGGCGGAGGACGTCCTCGAGCGCCGGGTAGCGGCCGTCGCCGGCGACGAGCGAGCGCGCCAGGCGGACGAGCGCGTCGCGCTGGACGCGCGTGTCGAACGGGCCGCCCGGGATCAGCGCCCGCGGGAGCGGCCGTTCGGCCACCTGCGGCCCCCGGTGGAGCGTCAGCGTGCCGGCGACGTCGTCGAGCTCCGCGATCGTGCCCGTCCCCTTGCCCGTGACGGGGTCGATCACGCCGTCGCCGGGCTCGAGCTTGTGCTGCTGCAGCGGGAAGCGGAACGCGTAGGTCCGCTCCGCGACCTCGCCGACGAGCTCGAGCCCGCCGATCGCCTCGGCGTCCTCGACCAGCTCCTCGGAGGTCCGCTCCAGCCGGTCGAAGAACGCCCACCAGACCGGCTTCGCCTCGCGGCGGTGGTACTCGAGCAGGTGGCCGGCGAGCCGCAGCGCGTCGTCGCCGCGGTCGAGCAGCTCGGCGCGGAGCCGCTCCCGCTCCTCCTTCGCCTCCACCTCCTCCTCGGCGGGCTCGCGCGCCTCGGGCGGCTCGCGCCACTCGATCGCCGTCCCCCACTCCGCCTCCGCCTCGGCCTTGCGCTCGAGCAGCCACTGCCGCAGCAGGTGGGTCGAGAGGCAGTCCTCCTCGTTGTACTCCTCGATCCCGCGCAGGATCGCGTCGTCGCGCTGCTCGCGCCAGCGCTCGTAGAGGAGGATCGAGTCGTCGCCGGCGCGCAGCTCGGCCTCGCGCTGCATGTAGAACTGCTCGACGTTCTTGAGCGAGTAGCGGGGGTGCGAGATGCGCAGCCCCTGGCGGACGACGGCGAAGAGGTCGACGAGCACCTCCCGGCGGAGCAGGTCGTCGACCGCCTCCTCGCGGGTGCCGTAGGCGCCCATCAGGCGCTTGAGCACCGAGGGCTCGTAGGAGGCGTAGTGGTAGACGTGCAGCTCGGGGTCCTGCTCGAGGCGGGCGTGGACGAAGTCGACGAGCTGCTCGAAGGCGCGCCGCTCCTCCTCGTGGTCGTGGGCCCAGAAGGCGCGGAAGCGCGGCTCGCCGCCCTCCAGCCAGAGGATCCCGAACAGGTACTCGAGGCCGCGGCCCGGCTCGAAGAACGGGTCGCCCTCGATGTCGAAGAAGAGATCGCCCGGCGAGGGCTTCGGCAGCAGCGCGAGGCCGCGCTCGGGCTCGGGCGCGAGCGGCCTGGCACGGTGCGCGCCCGTCCGGCGGTGCCCGAGCTGGAGCGCCGCCTGGTCGCGGAGCTTGTCGAAGGTCGTGGCCGCCATGCGCGCGACCTCCGTCTCGGGCGGCGCGTCGCCGAGCGCCTCGAGCGTCTCGATGCCGGCGGTGCCCAGCCGGACGATCTGGTCGCGCCGGATCCCCGCCACCCGGACGAGGTGGTCGCGCTCGTCCCACCAGGCCTCGCAGAGCTCGCGGAAGCCGCAGATCGAGCAGTGGGCGCACGGGTACGGCTCGGTCGCGCGCGGCTCGGCGACCGCGTCGAGGAAGCGGGCGCGGACGCGCCGGTAGTAGGCGCCGAAGTCCTGCGGCCGGAAGGAGGCCGTCTCGCCGCTGCCGAGGACGACGTGCATCCGCTCCGGCTCGCGCCCCTGGATGCGGGCGATCTGCTCGCTGTAGAAGCAGAGCTGGAGGACGAAGTACGGCTTCGGGTGCCGCGCGAGCTTCGTGTCGACCGCCTCGTACCCGCCGTCGGGCTGCCGGACGAGGAAGTCGGCGAGCCCGCGCCAGCGGCCGTCGACGAAGGCGCCCTGGTAGATCACCTCGCGCCCGGCGCGCACCGCCTCCTCGGTCTCCCGGGCGGCGCGCTCCCAGTCCCACTCGCCTGCGGGGCCGTCGAGCTCGATCTCGACGATGTCGCGCCGCTCGGCGCGGAGCCGCGCGAGGTAGGCGCGCTCGTGCTCGTCGCCCTTGAGCCGGATGAGGTCGCCCTGCGGGTCGTCCCGCTCCGGCCGCGCGAGCTCGCCGTGGGCGACCTGCCGCTCGAGCTGGGTCAGGTGCTCGCAGGCGAGGTAGGCCGTCAGGTCGGACGGCGAGAGCGAGAGCGTGCCGCTTGAGAGGCGCATCCGTTCATTCTCCCTGCTCGCGACTGGCCCTTGAAACGGCGGGCGCTACAGGTGCTGCGGCGGCACGCGCGGGTTCGGAGGTGCCAGGCGTCGGTCAGGTCACGACACCGAAGTGGCGTAGGGTTGCATCGCGCCTCGCCGGCGGTTACTTTGGGCAACACATGGTCTTCGACCCATGGAACAGCCCTGTATTGGGCCCCGATCTAATCGCCGAAGGTCTTGGAGCCTTCGACGAGTTGGAGTTCTTGGGTCGCGGCACGTTTGGAGAGAGCTACCGGGCCCTCCGCGACGACGATGAGTACTGCCTAAAGGTTGTCTTCTACCCAGACCTGCCGGAACACCTGTGGGAGCGTGAGATCGCTGCGCTGCGCCGAGTCGACCATCCGAACGTTGTCGGCTTCCGAACCTCCGGACGAACGGAGATCCAAGGCAAGGCGTATCCGTACCTCGAGTGCGACTACGTCAATGGCGGCACCGTCAAGCAACGGATAGACGAAAGCAGAAGAGCGACAACGCCCGCGGAGACGCGCGGATTGCTGACGGGGCTTCTAGCCGGCGTCGCCGAGATCCACGATCTCGGCGTCCTGCACCGTGACATCAAGCCTGCGAATACCGCGCTTCGCGACGGTGACTGGGGTCAGCCGGTCTTGCTTGACTTCGGCCTCGCACGTGTGCTCGACATGTCGTCGCATACCGAGTATCCCGCGCGCATCGGAACAGAGGCATACATGGCGCCTGAGCAACTCCGGGGCCAGCAGGCCCGTAGACGCAGCGACATATTCTCGCTGGCTGTCGTCACGTATGAGGCCGGGACCGGCCAGCACCCATTCTTCGAACCAGGAATGAGCTTGCAGTCCCTGCACGACCGGATACAAGGTCAGCCCCCCGAGGACCCGCGCCGACTCTCTGACGCATTCGACGATCAAACAACAGAGGTAGTTCTCAGACTGCTGTCGTATCGCGCCTACGAACGTCTCGGGATCACGGACGCGTTTCGCGACCTGGAGGGCGATTGATGCCGAGTCGGGGTCCTGTGTTCCTTGCACACCAGGGTGCCCAATCGCCGAGCATCCTCGAGGGTTTCCTCGAGACGGCAGCAGCCGAATACCCGGATTGGCCAGTTGCCGCCACCGTTTTTCTCCCTCGCTACGCACCAACGACCTCGGCAGACATCGTTTCCCGCTTCCAATCGGGCGCTCGCTATGTCTTGGCTGATCCGGAAACCCATCGGATGCTCGATCCGTTCGCTGACCGCGGAAGAGGTCGCCATCACATCGGCTATCTTCAGGAGAGCGATCCGCGAGCGAACCGTCAACGCTTCGTAGATGCAGTCTTGAGAGCGCAGGTTGACGCAGGAGCAGACGCCGTCATCTCCCCGTGGCTTACGCACGGAACACTGCGCACTTCCACCCATTTGCGCGCAACCCTGCGGTTCGCAGAACTCGCGGTTGAAAACCAAATGGTCGGAGATCGCGAGGTTCTCTTCGGCGTTGCAGTCACCGAGAACATCGTTGCCGATGACGAGGAGCGGGGGGAATTGATCGATGATCTCGTCGATCTGCCGAACGGAAACATCTATCTCCGGATCCAGGTGACGCCGCCGACGTCTTTCGGCCAATACGCGACGCGACCAGTGCTGCTTGGTATGAGGGAGATTGCGCGCGCACTTGAGGCTAACGGTCGTCGGGTGATCTATCCCCAGATGGGGCTTGCGGGATGGCTAGCGCTCCCGGATGGCGGTCTCGGATTCGGTTCAGGTATCAGCGCATCGATGCAACGCTTTGTCGCCCCCACGAGCGGGTTTGGGCGACCTCTTGAGTGGTACTTCTTGCCCCAGCTCCTTGGCTTCGTGCTTCGTAGCGAGGTCCCCGACATCTCGGCGATCGATGGCTACGAGGCCTGTCAGTGTCCCTATTGCGAAAATCTCGAGTTCGGTGTCGGTGCAGGATGGGTGCGAGACGATGCTGGTTTGCATTACTTATGGTGGTGCGCAAGGCTCGCACATGAGGTCACCGACGCGGCAAACCCTCCTGCGGCCCTGCGAGATCAGCTAGAAGCCTCAAGAGAATTTTGGAATGCGATTCAGGGAAGCCAGGTTCTATTGGACGAGCGATCAGTGCCGCGGCATTTGGCAGTCTGGTCTGCGGCAACGACCGCGTGACGCCCTGGAGCCTCAACCACAGCTGCTCTCCGGCGAATGCGAATGAATTCGGGTCGAACCCTCGGCTACCGCGCGCTCGAAGGATACTGAGCACCTCATCGGGTTGGCGTACGGCTAAGAGCCCGGTTCCGCTCGCTCGGAAGTACGCTGCGGCGCTCTCGAAACGAGCAGCATAGGCCGCGTCGAACGCGACATAGCACTCCTGAGCGAAGGCACGGTGCGAGCGCGCCTGCACGAGAGCACGACGCCAGTCACGCAGCTTCGCTTCAACGGCGATCAGCCGATTGAACAGCTTGTAGCGGGTCCGTAATCTCCGGAAGCCCCGGGCACCGTGCTGCGAGACATAACCGAGGTCCTCCAATCGCCGCAGAAGGCGACGCGCCGCATCATCGGTGTGCCCAATCGCGGCGGACACCGTCGAGACCCTCGTCGGTCGATCCTGTCTCAAGAGCGCAAGAGTGCGCAGCTCGCTAGCTGTTAATGACTTCCACTGCTCGGCCCGGATCCGGGCCTGAAACTCATCGAGGTTGACACGCGCTGCAAGAAGATCGGGTATCCGCGTCCCGACCAGATGCTCGTCGATAACAAGCCAATGACCGCCGCTGTGGGACACGGAGTCGAGAAGCCACTCCCGGGCGACAGGCACTAGCTCGGCCTCCGATCTGAAGGATGCCCGCGCAGTTTGGGTCGATTGACGCTGACCTGCGACGTTCTTGGAGGAGGCCACTGTGGCGATCGTAGTCGGGCGTGGGTCACGCTTCGGCGCACTAAGTTGCACGCCCAGAGCGGGGCACAGGGCGAGTCTTCCATTGCCGTCACGTTGGCCGACGCCGAGAGGCGTTCTAGTCTGTACGCATAACTCTCCCAAATGAGGCGGGCTCTTCCCTGGAACCCTCGTCGATACAACCGGAACTGACTCGCGCCCTCGCAGAGGCGCTCGGCCGAGAGGCGAGTATCCCCGCGGAGCGAGCACTCGGCGGCGGAGTGAGGGCGACTGCGTACTGGTCGTTCGCGCCGAGCCTCGAGATCGTCGTCGGCGAGGCAGATCGGCTTCCGTCGGACTCGCAGGCGCTTGTGGCGTGGCGCGCGCGGCTCGGGCGCCGCCCGATCCCGCTCGTGCTCCTCATCGACGCGGACGGGACCTCGCTCGTCGTCGGCCCGAGCGGCAACCCGCCTCCCGTCGTCAGCGTGGATCCGCGACTGATCGTCTCCGATCTCGCGGAGGCGGCCACGCTCGACCCGCACGACGTCCGCAGCCGCCTCCCGCGCGTCTGGGAGCAGGCCCGCGGCGCGGGCGGGCTCTCCGGCCTCCGGAACGTCGGGCTCTTCTCCACGCACTACCTGAGGGCGCGCGCCCCGCGCCTCGCCGACTGGAGCGAGCTCGAGCAGACGGGCCGCACGGCGGCGCGGGCGGGGACGCTGCTGGCGCGCATCGATGCTCTCGGCTTCGTTCACGAGCAACGGGCGGAGGGGATCTACCTGTTGCGCGTCGATGCCCGGCCGGCCGCGGCCGTGCTCGCATACCCGGCCGGGCAGGATCTCGACCGCGCGGCCGCCGGCGGCGAGCTCCCGGTGGCCGCGCTCCTGCGCGAGATGGACGCCGTCGGCGCCGAGTGGGGAATCCTTGCGAGCGGAGATGTCTGGCGCCTATACGCGGCCGAGCATCCGGCACGCACTACGAGCTTCGTCGAACTCGACCTCTCGAAGCTCACCGAGCCGGGCTACTTCGCGGCGCTGTTCTCCGCCACGGCGCTACGACGGGACGGCATTGCGAAGGCGATCGGCGAGGGCTCGCGTGACTTCGCCGTAGCGCTCGGCGGGCGGCTCCGAGACCGCATCTACCTCGACGTCGTTCCGCGGCTCGCTGGCGCAGTCGCTGACGAGCTCGAACGCCTCGGCGAGCCGCCGCGGACGCGCGTGCAACTCGAAGCCGTCTACGACGCGACTCTTACGCTCCTCTACCGCCTGCTCTTCGTCCTCTATGCGGAGGCGCGCGAGTACCTGCCGGTCACAGCTTCGGCCGGCTACCGCGAGCACTCGCTCCGGAGGCGCCTCGACTCGATCATCAATACCGTCGAGGCCGGACGTGGGTTCGACCCACGCGCCACGGACATCTGGAGCGACCTTCAGGAGACGTTTGGCGCGATCGCCTTCGGCCACTCGGAATGGGGCGTCCCCGCCTACAACGGCGGCCTCTTCCGCGACGACCCTGAGACGCCCGCGGGACAGGTGCTCTCTCAGATCAGCCCCTCGAACGCGGGGCTCGGCCCGGCGCTTTACCACCTTGCCTTCGACCGCGTCGAAGAAGACGCCGGCCGTATCGACTACTCGGACCTCGAGATCCGACACCTCGGCGACATCTACGAGGGCCTGCTCCAGTTCGAGGCCGACCGAGCCGCCGAGGATCTGGCCTACGATGCCGCGAGCGACTCCTACGTGCCGGCGGAGGACGGGGCTGAGGTCGCGGTGCTCGCCGGCGCGGTCTACCTTCGCGGACGCAGCGGTGGCCGCAAGGCGTCGGGCAGCTTCTACACGCCTCAGATCGTCGTCCGCCACCTCGTCGAGGAGGCCCTCGTGCCGGTGCACGACGACCACCTCGCGGAGGTCGCCAAGCTGGTCGACCAGGGTGACGAGGAGGGCGCGGCGCGGCAGCTCTTCTCCTTCCGCGTCTGCGATCCGGCGATGGGCAGCGGGCACTTCCTCGTCGACGCCCTCGATGTGCTGACCGATCGTGTCGCGGCGTTCCTCTCCGAGCGCCCGATCAAACCCGTCCGCTCGACCCTGAACCAGCTCCGCGAGGTCGTGCAGACGCAGGCGCGCGACCTTCCGGCGGGCGTGCTCGCGGAGATTCGCGACGTCGAGCTGCTCAAGCGAGTCGTCCTCAAGCGCTCTATCTATGGGGTCGATCTGAACCCAATGGCGGTCGAGCTGGCCAAGCTCGCCCTCTGGCTGGACGCCTTCGTGCCGGGGCTTCCGCTCTCGTTCCTCGACCACAACCTGAAGCGCGGCAACTCACTTGTTGGCGTGATCGGCGATGAGGTGCGCGAGGCGCTTACGCCGGAGCAGGCGACCATCGACGATCCGTGGCACATCGCCGAGTCGCTCGGCCGGGCGACTGAGCGGGCCCGCGAGGCAGTCGAGCGCATCGAGCTCCGCCTCCAAGACGTGGAGGCCGCCGAGGAAGCCGAGCGCGAGCGACGGGATGCGCTTCGCGAGGTCGAAGGCCTCTACGATCGCTGGACCGCCGAAAGCTTCGACCTGCCCGGATCTCGCGGCCGGATCAGCGAGCGCGACACCCTCGAGGCGGCGAACGACGAGCGCGAGGCGGCCAACGTCGCCGCGACCCAGCGCTTCTTCCATTGGCCGCTCGAGTTTCCGGAGGTGTTCGCGCGGGAGCGCCCCGGCTTCGACGTGGTGCTCGCGAACCCGCCCTGGGACAAGCTCAAGGTCGAGCGTCACGACTTCTATCAGCGCTTCATTCCAAGCCTGAAGCGCATCGAGTCGCGGCAGGGACGGGAGGACGCGATTCTCGAATTGGAGCGCCGGAGGCCCGACGTCAAAGAGAGGTACGAGCAGGAGATCCGCCGGATCGAAGGGCTGAAGCCCTATTTCGGGCGGGCGGCTGGTAATTACCGTTTACACGGCGGCGGCGACCCCGATCTCTTCAAGGCATTCGCCGAGCGGTTCATGACACTGGCCCGGACCAATGGCGCAGTGGGCTGCGTCCTCCCTCGTCCCCTCGTCTCGGGCGCAGGCTCACAGGACCTGCGGCGGGAATACTTCACCGGCTGGACGATTAGCTCGGTGGACTTGGTCTGGAACCAGCGGCGGTGGGTCTTCCCAGGCATCAACGACCGGGTTCAGTCGGTGCTGCTTGCCGCCCGGAAAAAGCGGCCAACAGCGAGTGCGGTGATCCCGAGCGCGGCCCCACTTAACGACGCCGACCGGTTCGCCCGCGCACGCGACATTCGCGTCGACTATCCGGTAGCGACCCTTGAGGCTTGGTCGCCGACACTCGAACTTCCCGCGCTACCGAGCCCGGAGGCCGCGGAGATCTTCCAGGTCATGATCCAACGGCCTCGGTTCGATGACGACGGCCGCGCGTGGCGAGCGATGCCTTACCGCGAGCTTGACGCGACGGCAGATCGCGATCTCTTCAACGAAGACGGAATCGGCTGGCCTGTGTGGAAGGGAAACACATTCGACCGGTATCGACCGGATCTCGCGCCTCCCGTCTACTGGGCAGAGCCAGAACCGGTGCTCAAGCGTCTGCAAGAGAAGAGACGGCGGTCTCGCGGAGTCTTCGATGAATTTCCGCGTGGCGTCCTTGATGACCCGGCGACACTCCCTCCGCTCAACTGCCGCATCGTCTTCCGCGACGTCGTGCGCGCGACTGATCGACGCACGATGAAGGCTTGTCTTGCACCTCCTTGCGTCTTCGCGATCCACAAGGCCCCCCAGATCATCTGGGCGCGCGGCTCGAAAACCGATGTCGTCTATTTGCTCGCGTTACTGAACAGCCTCCCCCTCGACTGGTTCATCCGGCGCCGCGTTGAGACGACCATGAGTTTCGGCTTGCTCAACTCGTTACCCATTCCCGAGGGAGGAAGTGATCGCGCCCGCATAGGTCACCTCGGCGCGCGGCTCTCATGTGTTGATGAGCGTTACGCCGACTTCGCGAGGGACATCGATGTTGAGCCGGGTCTGCTCGGTGACGAAGATCGACTGGAGATGGAGGCAGAGATCGATGCCCTCGTCGCGCACTCGTACGGCCTTGAGCGCGAGCACCTTGACGTCATCTTCGCTGACTTCGTGGAAGCGGCCGTTCCGGCGACGTACCGCGACCGCATCGTTCGGCACTACGAGAGGGCGAGGAGATGAGGACCTTCCTCTTGCCGATCGCCGACCGCGAGCCGCTTGCTTGGATTCTCGCCGAGCAGCGCACTGCGTTTTCGCCGTGGCGCGCGCGCGAGGCGGAGGAGATCGGCCCCGGCGACCGATTACTGCTGTATACGACGCGCGGTTGCTTCCACAACCCGACCCGCGATCGAGGGCGGATTATCGGCCTCGCGACCGTCACGGCCTCTAGCTCGAAGCCGCGCAAGCCGGTCCGCTTCGGCGATCGCGAGTACACGGTGGGCGTGCCGTTCGCGATCGAGCGGCTGGCACGCTTGCGCCAGGGGGTGGAGCTCTCACCCCTCGTCGAACGCCTCTCGAGCTTCCCTAACCCACGCGCCTGGAGTGGTCGGATGCGACGCGCGCTCGTTCCGCTGACGTCCGAGGACGCCGACCTACTCGTGCGCGAACTCGAGCAGGTCGCTCGCCCCTATCCAGACGAGCTCGCCAGCTACGCGGCATGAGCAAGCCGGAGTTCATCGACAACCGCGACGGGCGAACGCTCGCCGCAGCGCTTCGAGAGCTAGCGGCCGACCCCAGCTGCATCAACGTGCCGCTCGACGTAGCGAGCGGCTACTTCAACCTCGCCGGTTTCCTGGCGGTCGCGGACGTAGTGGAGTCGCGGCCGGCGTTCCGAAGCCGCGAATCTACG